>CAJTZB010000111.1 GCA_910583815.1 uncultured Lachnospiraceae bacterium | reverse complement strand
CACCGTTTCTCTTTCTAAACGAGCCATAACAACCTCCGTTCTAATCCTCCATCTTTGCCTCGTTAAACAGCTGGATATACCGGGCATCCATCTCTTCGCCCAGATAGATATAGGTTGTGCAGCGATCCAGCACTTCCTGTGGAGGGAAAGCAACTTCGCTGTCCTTAATATCTGCATCCTCAATCAGTTCCCTTGCTGCGGCATTTGGTGTAGAATAAGTGATTTCTTCAAAATTCATAAGCGCAATCTGAGCTTCGCACATAAAATCAATCCATTTTTCAGCATTTTCCTTATTATTTGCATTTTTAGGAACAACCCATGCATCTATCCATACATTAGAACCTTCTTCTGGTACTACATAGACAAGATCACTGTTTTCCCGCTGTGTATAGATTGCCTCGCCGGAATAAATAACACCCAGTGCCGCCTCACCGCCTATCATCTTGTCACGTACCTGATCTACCACATAGGCCTGTACCAGTGGGTACTGCTTCTTTAAAAGCGCCTTTGCAGCCTGCAGCTCTTCCTCATTTGTGGAATTCATCGAATAGCCAAGATAAGCAAGCGCAATGCCAAGCGCATCACGCACGCTGTCCATCATCAATATTTCCCCTGAATATTTCTCATCAAAAATCGCAGACCAGCTCGTAATTTCTTCATCCACCATTGTCTTGTTGTAGAGAATTCCGACGGTTCCCCAGCAATATGGCACCGCATATTTATTGCCCGGATCAAAGCCCTCTGCCTCTTTCAGATACTCTGCGGCAATATTTTTGATGTTTGGTATATTATCATAGTTCAGTTCAGCAAGCATATCATTTTGAATCATCTTGCTTATCATATAGTCAGACGGACATACAACATCATAGATAATGGAACCATTTTCAATAATCGGATATAAGTCCTCATTTTCCTCAAAGTCATCATAATATACTTTAATGTCGTATTTGTCCTCAAACATCTCAATTACTTCTTTATCAATGTACTCGCCCCAGTTGCAGACATAAAGCTCACCATTGGCATATTCCCTTTTATTGCAGCCTGCCATCGCAAGCGCTGCCACAATTGTAACCAGTAATACCATCCATCTCTTTTTCATAACCCTAATCCTCCTATTTTTAGTTCCGCAATAACCCTACCGGCACGGAATCCATCCAGCTCCGGATTCCGGCCGCGGAAACGTCCGCAATCCGAGCTGTGCACTGTCCGGGCATTGCTGATTTAAGTTCCGCAGCAGACCCTCCCAGTGCACATATGCCCTAGCTGGATTTCCGGCCGCTTTTGCGTCCGAAAATCCAGCTGTGCACTGTCCGGGCTGCTGCTGTTTTTTATTCTTTTCTTAGTTTTTCCTGATGTGCATCTCTGCGGTTAATGATAACGAGCAGGATAAGCACAGAAGCGAAAAGCAGGGTGGAGAGCGCATACATCTCCGGTTTTACGCCCTTGCGCACTTCTGCGTAAATTTTTGTGGAGAGCGTGTGTACAGAAGCTCCTCTTGTGAAGTGTGTAATGACAAAGTCGTCCATCGACATTGTGAACGAAAGCAGGAAGCCGGAAAAAATACCCGGGAACAGGTCCGGCAGCACTACTTTGACAAATGCCATAAAGGAGGACGCTCCTAAGTCTCTCGCTGCTTCATAGGTAACACGGCTTGTCTGCCGCAGTTTCGGCATGACGCTTAGAATAACATAAGGTATGTTAAATGTAATATGTCCTATCAGGACGCTTGCAAATCCTCTTGCAAAATTTACGGCAACAAAAACAAGCATCAGAGAAATTCCTGTTACAATTTCTGCATTTAGCATCGGAATGTTGGTAATTGTCATCATCAGTGTCCTAGTGCCGCTCTTCATGCTGTTGATGCCAATCGCCGCCAGCGTACCAATCAATGTTGCAATCAGCGCCGAAAGAAGTGCAATCAGCAGCGTGTTTGTCAATGCGCTGATAATTTCCTCATCAGAAAACAGGCGTTCATACCACTGCAACGTAAAACCGCCCCATTTGCTCCTTGACTTTGACTTATTGAAGGAAAGCACAACGAGGACAAGAATCGGCGCATACAGAAAAAATATCATCAGTCCAATATAGAAATTGGAACACCATTTTTTTACCATACTCCTGCCCCCTCCGAATTTTTGTCGTATTTATTGACAAGTGCCATCGAAATCAGGATAAATACCATCAGCACAAGCGACAGGCCGGAACCTGCGTTCCAGTTGTTGACTGTCTTGAACTGCTGCTCAATGACATTTCCGATCAGCACGATTTTGCTTCCGCCCAAAATCTTGGAAATAACAAATGTCGTAAGCGAGGGCACAAATACCATCGTAATACCGCTGATAATGCCCGGCACACTGAGCGGCAGCATCACATGCAAAAATGTCTGGAAACTGTTTGCTCCTAAATCCCTTGCTGCATTGATCACATTTTGGTCTATCTTTACTAATGTATTGTAAATCGGCAGAATCATAAACGGAAGAAAATTATATACCATGCCAAGTATAATTGCATAAGGAGTATTGATAATATTTAAAAGCGGCAGATGCAGAAATTCCAGAACCGCATTGATTACCCCTGTCTTTTCTAAAAGATTCTGCCATGCAATTGTACGAAGCAGGAAGTTCATCCACATCGGAAGCATAAATACCATAGTAATGAAGCTTCCATTGCCTACCTTCCTGTTTCTTAGTATCATTGCAAGCGGATACGCCAAAAGCAGGCAGATGGCGGTGCTGATAAAGGACAGCTTCAGCGCCAGCCAAAGCGCTTTGCGGTTAATCGGCTCAGCAATCAGCAGAATATTTTCCAACGTAAAACTGCCGTCTTTGTTGGAAGTCAGCCCATAATAGACAATCAGTACCAGCGGAATCACAATAAATGCAGCCATCCACACGGTATACGGCGCAGCAAGCCACCTTTTTCTGTTATTCATGGTATCCTACCGCCTCCTCATCTTCCGATTCCGGCTTATTCATAATCTGGATGTCAAATGGGTCTACCCAAATACCGACATTGCTTCCGACCGGTGACAGGTCCGTGCTGTGCACCAGCCATTCATGCCCATTCGCCATTACTTCCATCTCATAGTGCACACCCTTAAAAATCAGCGAAGTCACTGTGCCGGTAATAATTCCTTTCTCTGGGGCAACCAAGTCGATGTCCTCCGGGCGGATGACTACATCAACCGGTACATTGTTTCCAATGCCTTCGTCTACGCATCGGAAATTTACCCCTAAAATATTGACCAGACGGTCCTCTACCATCGTCGCCCCAATAATGTTGCTCTCACCGATAAAGTCGGCAACAAAAGCATTCTGCGGCTCATTATAAATCATTTCCGGGGTTCCCATCTGCTGAATATACCCCTGGTTCATAACGACAATTGTATCTGACATCGTAAGGGCTTCTTCCTGGTCATGCGTCACATAGATAAATGTAATCCCCAGCTCATTTTTCAGGCGAATCAGCTCATATTGCATATCCTGACGCAGTTTTAAATCAAGTGCGCCAAGCGGCTCATCAAGCAGCAGCACCTTTGGTTCATTGACAATTGCCCTTGCAATTGCAATTCTCTGCTGCTGTCCTCCGGAAAGTGAATCCGGCATACGGTTTTCATATCCATCCAGATTGACAAGCTTTAAGGCATATTTGATCTTGTCCTGAATATACTGCCTGCTCTTCTTCTTGATTTTTAAGCCGAACGCGATATTGTCGGCAATCGTCATATGCGTAAAAAGCGCATATTTCTGGAACACTGTATTTAACTGCCTCTCATTTGGCGCAAGTTTTGTAATATCTTTTCCGTCAAAAATCACCTTTCCGGTGTCTGGTGTCTCGAAACCGCCGATAATTCGGAGCGTTGTCGTCTTTCCACAGCCGGATGGCCCAAGCAATGTCACGAATTCATTCTCCTTAATAGAAAGACAAAAATCATCCAACACCATATCTTTTCCATAGGTCTTGGATATATTCATTAAATCAATCAGCGTATTCCCTGCCATGTCTTTTTCCTTTCTGTACCTGTGGTAATTTTATCAACGCTTTCTTTAAAAGCTGGGCGGCGTGGATACCCAAAGCAGGGTAGCTCCAAGCTTTTCGGATGCCGTAATATAATGCTGCTTGCCTGCCGTAAAATAAAACGACTCTCCCTTTTTTGCCTTGTACTTTTTATTTCCTATGTAAATAGTAATTGCTCCTGACAGTATATAGCCAAACTCTTCTCCTTCGTGCGGATTGTCGGGATAGGTAGAACCGCCGGGTTCCAATGTCAAAAGAATCGGCTCCATCATATTTTTCTGCGCATTCGGAATAATCCATTCGATTTTATTGTGCAGTTCTTCGTCTTTTTTTTCAAAATAGTCACTCTTTTTAAAAACTACCTGCTCTGAAGCCGTGCCCGAAAAAAACTCTTCTAAATCCGTACCAAGGCACTGCAGTACATCAACAAGCGTCGCAATGGACGGTGATGTAATATCCCTCTCCAACTGGGAAATAAAACCCTTGGAAAGTTCGGCACGGTCAGCCAGTTCCTCCTGAGTCAGACCCTTCTGCACACGCAGGTCACGTATTTTTGTACCGATGTCCATTCCGCTTCTCCATTCTTACTAAAAATAAACGTAAAGTTTAGTAACGCTAAACAAGCAATATTATACACGCTATGTTGCAAATGTCAATAGAAAAAATTAAAAATTACCGTATATGGTTTGACGCACCATGCAATCGGTGCTATAATCGGAACAAAATTGCCTTGCGGCAATTGCAAGTCCGCAAAACGGACTTGTAAACCAACGCGCCTTACGGCGCAATCCCCTTAAACGGAATAAAATTGCCTTGCGGCGTGCGCTGCCTGCCGCAAAGCTATAAAAGAATTTTTGCAGCGCAGAAATGGACAGACATATGGTATTTTCTTCCGGAGTATTTTTATTTCTTTTTTTACCGCTGCTTGTGGTTTTGTATTACAGCCCATTGTTCCCAAAGCGAAGTTCAAAGAACTTCCTTTTGCTGTCAGCCAGCCTCTTTTTCTATGCATGGGGTGAACCTGTCTTTGTTTTTGTGCTGCTGCTCTCTGTCATTATCAATCAATACCTTGGAAAACGACTGACGAAAAAACACCCGAAAAGAAAACGCTATTTGGCCATTGCGCTGCTTTACAATATCGGGCTGCTGTTTGTGTTTAAATATCTTGGCTTCCTGACTGAAAATATAGCGGCTGTGGCCGGAAAGGAATCCCTTGCACTCAAAATCTCCCTTCCGATTGGCATCTCCTTTTTCACGTTCCAAATGCTCTCTTATATATTGGACATCTATTACGGAAGAGTAAAGCCGCAGAAAAAACTTACAAACCTTGCCTTGTATATTTCCTTTTTCCCTCAGCTTATCTCCGGTCCCATCGTCCGCTATAATACGGTTGCAAGCGAAATCGAGCGCCGTACCGAAACGCGCGAAGATGTTTCAGACGGAATGCTCCGCTTTGTTATCGGCCTTGGGAAAAAGGTGCTGCTTGCCAACTATCTTGCTGTCATTGCAGACAATATCTTTACCTCATCTTCCAACGGCACCGGTATTTCCGCCGCTACTGCCTGGCTTGGCGCGCTTGCCTATGCCCTGCAGATTTACTTTGACTTTTCCGGCTATTCCGACATGGCAATCGGCCTTGGACGGATGTTTGGTTTCCACTTTGGCGAAAATTTCAACTACCCATATATCGCGGCATCGATTACGGACTTCTGGCGCAGATGGCACATCTCCTTAAGTACCTGGTTCCGCGACTATGTCTATATCCCGCTTGGCGGAAACCGCGTTTCCCCAAAACGCCATGTCCTAAACCTCTTTGTTGTCTGGCTGCTGACCGGCATCTGGCATGGCGCAAACTGGACCTTTGTCGTCTGGGGGCTGTTTTATTTTGTGCTGCTTTTACTGGAAAAGAAAACAGGGCTTCCGGAGAAACTGAAAGGTTTTTCAAGAATTTACACCTTATTTTTTGTCCTTCTGGCATGGGTTCTGTTCCGTGCAGAGGATTTAAGCTCGGCAGGCCTCTATTTGCAGCAGATGTTTGGATTTACACAAAAAGGCGCTTTTGATAAGGTATTTTTTGACTATCTCCGCTATGGAAAGACCATTCTTTTGTTTGGTATTGTTGGTTCTCTTCCAGTTGTACCTTGGCTTGCAAAAAAAGCTGCTTCATGGAACAGCCGCCTGAAAAATTCAGCAGCCGTAGTGCAGATGCTGTTCCTTACCGCGATATTCCTGATTTCCATTCTTGTAACCATCAAGGCAACCTATAACCCATTTATTTATTTTAATTTTTAAAATCAGGGTGTCAAAAGCCCCTTCGGTTAGTGCAAAGCACTCTTTTGATACCCGAATCATTTTTAACCGAAAAATCTCCCGAAGAACAGAAAGCTTCGGGATGGAGGATGACTATGAACAAAAAGCAAAAAAACATTCTGTCCGCCATATTCCTTGGTACCCTGCTTCTGTTTACCTGCCTGTTCATACTGGCAGTTGCCTTACAGGCATACTATAAGCTCTATGGCGTCCCAAACCAGTTTTTTGCATGGCTAAAAGACATTGATACGGACGATCTGCAGACCTCCTATGTCAACTGGGAAAAAAAATATCCGTTTGAACAACGTGATGATATTTACACGAAAAGAGAACTTGCTAAAAAGAATGATGAAAAATGGCAGCAGGATACGGAAACGGAACCCGGCGAAGCAGACAACTACAACGAAGACATCGAAGAAGAGGATGTCCCAAAAGAGACTTCGCTCTGGCACAAACTCAAAGTCTATGTAAATGGCTATACGACTAAAAAGCTGTTGAAATATGAGAAATGGGTGGAACTTGCCTATGTCTATGAAACACTGATCGGCTGGGATTTGGTTCCTTATGGAAATCTGGCAATTCCAAAGGCAGAGAATGGGCATCTTGCTGTCCGGAAAAATCAATTGGATATGACCGAAGCGGCAGAAAACACCGCTGACCTTTACGACTGGCTGACAGCTCAGGATATTCCGTTCTTCTATGTCCAGGCGCCAGATAAAATCTGCAAATACGGTGAAAACATGTTTTCCGACATCTACCTTGAAAATGACTACAGCAATAAAAATGCCGATGCCCTAATCGCAGACTTAACAGCACATGGCATTCCGGTGCTGGATTTAAGAGAAAAAATCGGGAAAACCGGCGAAGAATATCTTGACCTGTTTTATAAAACAGACCACCACTGGACACCTCAGACCGGCATCTGGGCTGCCGGACAGATTGCAGAGTATTTAAACGAGCAGTATAGTTTTACTATGGATTTATCACTGTTTGATTTAGAGCAATATCAGACAGAAACCTATCCTGATATGTTCCTTGGCTCCACCGGGAAAAAGGCTTCCCTTGTAAAAACGGAAGCAGAAGACTTTGATTTGCTCCTGCCTGCTTTTGAAACAAAGCTGCATGCAGAAATCCCAAACTACAAGGTAAATAAGACCGGCAGCGTCGGAGAAACCCTGATGGACTACAGCAACCTGCGCTATTTTAACCCATATAAAATCAACCAGTATACGACATATTCTTACGGAAATACGCCAAACATCAAAATCCACAATGAGCAAAATTCCGATGGCAAAAAAGTTCTGCTCGTGAAAGATTCCTTTGGCAACGTTGTAATCCCATCCCTGTGCCTTGGCGCAGAATATACGGAAACCATTGATTTAAGATACTTTAAAGGAAGTTTAAAAACCTATATTGAAGGCTATCAGCCGGATGTCGTAATTCTCCTGATGAGTCCGACTTCATTTATCGGAACAAATGGGATTGATTACAAAGAGCATGATTCCCTGTGGGATTTCCGGTAGGAAATCCCACAGGGAAAATATCTGCCGGAGACTATCTATTCATTTTTAGTTTCTTCTTTCTCCAGACAGAAATAAAAAACCCTCTTAATATCCTCCTTGCTCATAAAAGGATACATGGCATCCAACTCTATGGCAAGCTTTCCTTCCATCACGTCCGTTACAATTTCATGCATTCCCTTATTAGAAAGAAACGGAAGGAATGTTTTGTAGTCCTGTCCATTCTCCATGCTATTTCGGCACAGCCCATCCACTATCTCGGAATCCAAGAATGGAAGGACCTTGCTAATCTGCATCCCTTTCCACTCCCCATTCTCGCTCTCCAGAATTCTTTTTGCCAATTCATTTACTTCTTCACCCTCCAAAAAAGGAAGCATCTTTGTTATATCCATATTATAATCCTTTTCCTTTCCACCATATTTTTTTGGCTTTTGCCGAGGAACATGGAACTGTTCATTTTTCTTCCAGACTATCCCTTACAAACGCTCGCTCTTGCCCAGACAGCCTTGCATACAGTTCCCATCCTACTTTCTGTTTCTTTCGTTTCATAGAACTTAATACTTGCATCCGCTCCGAAGGCGAGAACTGCCAGAACA
>CAJTZB010000110.1 GCA_910583815.1 uncultured Lachnospiraceae bacterium | reverse complement strand
GGATATAGAGAAAATCCGCCATGCAGAGACAGAAGAGCTGACAGCAATCAATGGTATTGGTGAAGTAATGGCGCAGGCGTATACGGCGTACTTTGCAAAGGAAGAGAATCAGGCACAGTTAGATGAAATCTTAAAGGAAGTGGAAATCGAAAAAGAACAGGAGGCAGAGGCAGCATCCTTTGACGGAATGACTTTTGTTGTAACCGGCAGTGTAGAGCAGTTTAAAAACCGCAGCGAGCTGAAGGCATATATTGAAGAACGTGGTGGAAAGGTTGCCGAAAGCGTCAGCAAAAATACGGATTATCTTATCAACAACGATACGACCTCTAATTCTTCAAAAAATAAAAAGGCAAGAGAACTTGGCATACCAATTTTATCAGAAACGGAATTTCTGAATCTTGAAAATAATGAGACAGAAGGATAGAGAAGAAAGGTAGGGCAATTTTATGCCGATTAAAGTACAAAGCAATCTTCCTGCAAAAAAGATTTTGGAAGATGAGAATATTTTCATGATGGATGAAAAGAGAGCATTGTCACAGGATATTCGTCCGCTGAAAATCGCGATATTAAATCTGATGCCGCTCAAGGAAGACACAGAAGTTCAGCTTTTGCGCAGCCTGTCCAACACGCCGTTGCAGTTGGATGTAACCTTCCTTACAACCTCTACCTATGTTGGAAAGAATACGGCGACAAGCCATCTGGATACTTTTTATCTGACTTATCAGGATGTAGAGGATCAAAAATTTGATGGGCTGATTATTACAGGTGCTCCGGTAGAACAGATGGAATTTGAGGATGTTGTCTACTGGGAAGAGCTGACACAGATTATGGAGTGGTCTAAGACTAATGTGACTTCGACATTGCATATCTGCTGGGGAGCGCAAGCAGGCCTTTATTATCATTACCATATTAGGAAGCTGCCGCTGAAAGAAAAACTGTCAGGAGTTTATTGTCATAAAGTACACAATCGCAAAGAACCACTGGTACGAGGATTCGATGATATTTTTTATGCGCCGCATTCTCGTTATACCGAAATGTCACGCGAAGATATTGAAACAAGTGGTGCATTCAAAATATTGGCAGATTCCAAAGAAGCAGGTATGTTTATATTGCTTGCGCAGGAAGGAAAACAGATTTTTGTATTAGGTCATCCGGAATATGACCGTGTTACATTGGATAAGGAGTATAAGCGTGATATGGCGAAAGGCATAGAACCAAGTATTCCGGTATTTTATTATCCGGATAATGATGCTGCAAAACGGCCATGCCTGACATGGAGAGCACACGCAAATTTGCTTTATACAAACTGGGCAAATTACTACGTATATCAGGCGACCCCATATGAATGGGCATAAGAGTTCGGAAAAGACAGGAAGCTAATATATAAAAAGGCTGACCGCTTATAGAAAAGCGCTCAGCCTTGGTTTTCATTATGAGAGTGTTGACTTGCCATTAAACGTTTGTTTTCTTCTCTTAAACGAAGCAGTTCTTCATACATGTCTTGGAATTTTGTGCATTGTCCCCCAACTTTGTCACAGAAAAAATCAACAGAAGAATCTTTGCACGATTTGTTGGTATTCATATCTGAGATTTTTGTAAAGTAATCATGCATTAAGCTGAAAAATTTTTTATTGGCGGGTCTTTTTGTAGTGGAAGAGCCATTGCAGATTTCCATTAAGAGAGCAGTATCTTCAGTTTGCCAGATGGATTCAATAGTAGTTCTGATGTCACGTTCTACGCAGCTGCCGGAAGTATGGAAGTTATGGGCAATGTCTACATAGAGGTTTTTCGTGATATATTCAAGATAGCTTTTGTCTTTTAATGTCAGTAATATGCCATAAGAAACATAGGAGTAGCCGCGGTTTGAAGTTTTTACTCCCAGTCTGCGTAACGTACTTTTGATTTCTTCTTCTGTCGGTATTGTTGACATGGCATATCCTTCCTCATTTTATATACAATTACAAGATATGATAAAATAAACGCGGACATATTACAAGAAAAACAGTTCGACAAATTGTGTCGAATATTACATATTTCCTGAATATATGTGTAATGGAAGCAATTTTTAAGGCGATAAAAGAAATATTATCGTTTTAGTGCTCTTACTTCTTTTAATGTAATGGTTCCGCTGATAAAAAATGCCAGTAGTGCGCAGAGAAAATAGGCTCCGCCATAGGTTAGCAGGGCGAGGTGAGATGAGGCAAAATCCGTTTTCCCATATTCATAAAGCGGAGCGACAATTACGCCAAGAACTACAAGTGCAAGTGCAGCTTTCATAATATAATGGTCCGGGAGGCAGGAAGGGCCAACAAGCCGGTAAAGCAGGATGCCATCCATCAGGGTGATGGCAATCTGAGAGAGCAGGATAGAGAGAAAATATGCCTGCATTCCAAGGTGCGGTACACCAAAAAAGATAATGGAAATTTTGATGCACATTGCGATGATAGAGTTTATAAATGTCTGATATGGCTTACCCAGTCCGTTTAAAATGCTGTTAAATGTAGAAGATACATATAAAAATGGACAGAGCCAGGCAAGAGTTCTTAGGTAATTTCCGGCAAGCGCTTCTCCGAAGATAGCCGTTCCCAAATCATAACCAAATAAAATAAAGAGAGCGGTACTTAAGATACCAAGGAGAATGCTGAATTTTTGCGCGAGAAATACTGTAGAATTCAGTTTTTCTGTTTCTCCGCGGATGCTTGCCTGAGAAACGGCAGGAAGCAGGAGTACGGAAAGTGCGCCGGTAATTGCAGTCGGAAAAAAGATAAATGGCATGGACATACCGTTGATAATACCGTAATGGCTGAGTGCGTCTGCGCTTGTCATGCCATATTTTCGCAACATAAATGGGACAAGCGTAGCTTCAAAGCTATGTAACAGGCTGACAACAAGACGGTTAAAGGAAAGAGGAAATGCTAAAATGCTGATTTCACGAAACAGTTTGCCTCGTTTTTCTGAAAGGGCTGCGTGCAGGGCATGAGCTTCTTTTTTACGTTCCAAGGCAAAGGAGCAAAGGTTAAATAGGGCAGATGCCGCCTCGCCGAAAATTAGTCCTAATACGGCAGTTTCGCAGGCAATCGTACCGTTTCCGGAAAGACCTGCAAGAAAATATACGCTTGTGATGCGGATAACCTGTTCAAGCATTTGTGAGAGGGCCGGAACAGAAGATTTGTTTCTTCCATAGTAATAGCCGTTGATGCAAGCGGTAATACTACAAAACGGAAAGATAAAGCTGAGTACACGAAGCGACTGTGTTGCACGCGGTTCAAATAAAAAACGTTCTGCAACTAGAGGGGCAGCTTCATATAAAAACAGAGAGAGCAATAATGCAAAGGAAAATGAGAGCAAGAAGCCACAAGAAAAGACGAGCCTTGCAGCAGCACGTTCTGCTTCTGCTTTGTTGTACAAAACATGTTTAGGAAGGAAACGTTCTGCTTCCGCACTGAGTTTTGAGATGGCAGTCTGTATTCCGGAAGCGTACAACGTGAAAAATACGCTGTAAACAGGAAAGACAAGCTGATAGATGCCAATCAGCTCGGCACCTAACTGTCCTGATAACCAGATGCGGTAAAAAAAGCCGAGGATTCTGGTCAGGAAGCCTGCGGCAGTCAGTATAATCGTACCTTTAATCAGAGTATTCTTTGACATATGGCGTTTGCCTTTCTTCCGCCTGCCGCGGAACTGTTCTGCACTCCAAATATATTCATAATTGGAGGTTGACAGTACAGGAATTTCATAGTAAAATTAAGCCGAGTAAAACACTAGGAAATAAAATACTCGGAAATAAAGAGGTGAAGGGTGTGAAACTGTCAACCAAAGGGAGATATGGACTGCGTGCCGTGATAGACCTTGCAGTATATGCAGAAGCAGAGCCTGTGTCTTTGGCTGCTGTTGCAGAGCGTCAGAACATTTCTATCAGTTATTTGGAGCAGCTGGCAGCAAAACTGAAAAAGTCAGGCATTGTGAAGAGCACAAGGGGAGCACAAGGAGGTTATATGCTTGCAAAAGCCCCAGAGGAAATATCGGTTGGAGATATTCTTCGTGCATTGGAAGGCGATTTGAACCCGGTGGATTGCGCGGAGGCAAGCGGAGAGGCAGAATGTGCGTCATCGGACTTCTGTGTCACCAAATATGTCTGGAAGCGTATATCTGATAGTATCAATCATGCAGTAGACTCCATTTTTCTGTCAGAACTTGTGGAAGAAAGCAGAAGGGTAAAAAATATAGTGACCTGTGATGGAGAAAAGAGAGGAAAATAGTCATGGAGAAAAAAATTATCTATTTGGACAATGCCGCGACGACACGGACAAAGCCAGAGGTTGTGGAGGCGATGCTTCCGTACTTTACAGAAAAGTTTGGAAACCCATCCAGCGTATATGAATTTGCAGGACAGAACAAGAATGCCGTAACAGAGGCAAGGGAAGTTATTGCAAAGGCACTGCATACATCGGCGGCGGACATCTATTTTACGGCGGGAGGTTCGGAATCAGATAACTGGGCGTTAAAGGCAGCTATGGAAGCGTACCAGGAAAAGGGCAACCATCTGATTACATCAAAAATTGAACATCATGCCATCCTGCATACATGCGAGTACTTAGAACAACATGGCTGTGAGGTTACTTATCTGGATGTGGATGAAAACGGCGTAGTGGATTTGGAACAGTTAAAAAATGCGATTCGTCCGACGACCGTGCTGATTTCGGTTATGTATGCAAATAATGAGATTGGCACAGTTCAGCCAATAAAGGAAATCGGCAGGATTGCAAAGGAATATGGCGTTCTGTTCCATACCGATGCGGTACAGGCATTCGGGCAGCTTCCGATAGATGTTGAGGAAGAGAATATTGATATGCTTTCAGCGAGCGGGCATAAACTCAATGGACCCAAAGGCATTGGTTTTCTGTACATTAAAAAGGGCTTAAAACTCCGTTCCCTTATTCACGGCGGAGCGCAGGAACGAAAGCGCCGTGCCGGTACGGAAAATGTTCCGGGTATCGTCGGATTTGGAAAGGCAGCTGAACTTGCAGTTTCCAGTATGGAAGCAAGAGCAAAACAGGAAACGGAACTACGTGATTATATGATTGGCAGGGTACTTGCAGAAGTTCCGTATGTGCGTCTGAACGGCCATCGTACGAAAAGGCTTCCAAACAATGCAAATTTCAGTTTCCAGTTTATTGAAGGGGAGTCGCTTCTGATTATGCTTGATATGAAAGGAATTTGTGCTTCCAGTGGTTCCGCATGCACTTCCGGTTCTCTTGACCCATCGCATGTGCTGCTTGCTATCGGCCTGCCGCATGAGGTAGCGCACGGTTCCCTGCGCCTTACTTTGTCCGATGAAACAACCAAAGAAGACATAGATTACACAATAGAGCAAATCAAAGAAATTGTAGCAAAACTCCGCAGTATGTCCCCTCTCTATGAGGATTTCATGAAGCGAGGAATTAAATAAAAAGCAGCAGCCACCCGGACAGTGCACAGCTTAATTTCAGATGCAGTAAACGGCTGCAAGCAAAGCTCGGACTTGTGTACCGGAAGAGGTGGCTAAAGAACTTAGAACCAGTAGTTGCAAAACCATAAATCAGGAGGTTAGAAATGTACAGCGAAAAAGTAATGGACCATTTTACAAATCCAAGAAACGTAGGAGAAATAGAGAACGCCAGTGGTGTTGGCACGGTTGGTAATGCAAAGTGCGGCGATATTATGAGAATCTATCTTGACATTGATGACGATAAAATCATCCGTGATGTAAAGTTTAAGACATTTGGCTGTGGGGCTGCCGTAGCAACAAGCAGTATGGCAACGGAGCTTGTCAAGGGGAAGACAATTCATGAAGCGCTGCAGATTACAAATAAGGCAGTGATGGAAGCGCTGGATGGCCTTCCTCCGGTTAAGGTACATTGCTCCCTGCTTGCAGAGGAAGCGATTCATGCGGCGCTCTGGGACTATGCTGAGAAAAATGGGATTGTAATTGAAGGTCTGGAAAAGCCAAAGAGTGATATTCACGAAGGAGAGGAAGAAGAGGGAGAAAATTATTAATGGCAAGAGTAGTTGTTGGTATGTCAGGCGGCGTGGATTCTTCTGTGGCAGCTTATCTGCTGCAGCAGGCAGGGTACGAAGTGATTGGCGTTACCATGCAGATCTGGCAGGAGGAAGAGAACCGGCTGCAGGAGGAAAACGGAGGCTGCTGCGGGCTTTCTGCAGTGGAGGACGCCAGACGGACTGCGGCATTGCTTGGTATTCCATATTATGTGATGAATTTCCGCAAGGAGTTCAAAGAAGCCGTGATTGATTACTTTGTGGATGAGTACAGGCAGGGAAGGACACCAAATCCATGCATTGCATGCAACCGCTATGTAAAGTGGGAATCACTTTATGGACGCGCAAGGCAGATTGGTGCAGACTATATTGCAACGGGACATTATTCACGCATTGTAAAGCTTCCCAATAACAGGTTTACGCTGCGTGTTTCTGCCACGGATGCAAAAGACCAGACATATGCACTGTACAATCTGACACAGGAGCAGCTTGCCCATACGCTGATGCCGGTTGGGGATTATTCCAAAGAAAGCATCAGGGAAACGGCAAAAAAAATCGGGCTTTCTGTAGCGGACAAGCCAGACAGCATGGAAATCTGCTTTGTGCCGGATGGGGATTATGCAGGTTTTATTGAGGAATATACAGGAACTGTTTTTGCACCGGGGAATTTTGTGAACACGGCAGGAGAAGTGCTTGGAACACACCGCGGAATCATACATTATACGGTTGGCCAAAGAAAAGGGCTTGGCATTGCCTTTGGAACGCCGATGTTTGTCAAAGAGCTGCGCCCTAAGACAAATGAAGTTGTGCTTGCTTCTAATGAAGAGCTGTTTTCGGATGTGCTGTATGCAGACAGGCTCAATTTTATGTCAGTAGAAAAGCTTACTGGTACAATGCGTGTAAAAGCAAAAATCCGCTACAGCCACAAAGGGGCAGAAGCGGATATTTCAATGGCAGGAGAGGATATGGTCTGCTGCCGTTTTTTAGAGCCACAGCGTGCAATTACGCCAGGGCAGGCAGTTGTTTTTTATGATGGAGATTTGGTAGTCGGCGGGGGGACGATTATTTCAGCAAAACTTCCTTCGCGTTCCGCTCTGTAAACACACAATACGAAGTAAATCCGCAAGAGAGCAGAAGCTCTCTTGTTTTTTTATATCCGGTGGCAATGGCGGCCGGTTCGTGGGCATCGGAACCAATCGTAAGAAGCCTGCCGCCGAGCTCGCGGTAATGTTTTAAAACTTCAAGGGAGGGATGGAAGCAGTCCAGGCCGGCAAAAAGCCCCTTTGTATTGATTTCCAGTGCCTTGCCTTCTGCTATCAGAAAACGCAGGATTTCGTCCAGAACTTCTTTATGGTCTGCATAGCGGTAGTCCTTTGTGCCTGCCAATGAAGGGATGTAGCGGATAATATAGTCAAGATGGGCAAGGGAATCAAAGTCAGTGTATTCGGTAACAGAAGAAAGCATGGTGTCAAAATATCTTGCCAAAGCGGTTTCTTTTGTAACGTCATGCCAGAATTCTTTGTAATAAGGGTCTTTGCCGTCTAACAGATGAACAGAGGCAAGTACAAAGTCAAACGGATAGCCAGAAAGCAGTTCCTTTTGCTGTATCGCTATATCCGGACGATGAGGAAGAAGTCCAAGCTCTATGCCGATGCGTATTTGAAGAGGGGAGGCAGTCCTCTCGTTTCGGAGAGGCAGCAGCCGCCTGAAATATTCGTCCGGAGAAAATACAAACAAAGGCGCTGTTTTGGTGCTTTCCGGGTAATCCAAATCCATATGGTCTGTAAAACAGAGATAGGAGAGCTGCTTGCCTGCCGCAGCTGCCGCCATAGCTTCTGGTTCGGCATCGGAATCTGTAGAAAACAGACAATGAGTATGGAAATCTGCAGTAATCATAAAGAAGCTCCTTTTGCAATTGCTTTCTATCTATTCTGCCGGTGTCAATGCCGAAATATCCGGTGTGGCAATCATGGAATAGTTGGTATAGTAGACAACAAAGCCGGGTTTTGCGCCGGCAGGTTTTTTCACCTGTTTTTTCTCTACATAGTCAATTTCTACTTTGTCATTTTCCTTGCCTTTGGAATAATAGGCGGCAAGGGCAGCGGCCTCTTCAAAGACGCGGTCAGGCAGTTCCTTTCCGCTTGCTTTTAGGATAACATGAGAACCTGGGATTCCCTTGGCATGAAACCACCAGTCGCCGCCGTCAGCAAAGTGGAAAGTCAGTTCATCATTCTGCAGATTGTTTTTCCCTACGTAGAGGTCGTAACCGTCGCTGGAAATATAGTGGTAAGGTGCGTTGGAGAGCTTTGCTTTCTGCGGTTTTTTGCCACGTTCTAAATGCCTGCGGATATAGCCGCTCTGTATCAGCTCTTCTTTGATGGAATTTAAGTCGTTTTCTGTCAGCGCCATATCCAGTGCATGGCGTACAGATTCCATATAGTCAAGCGAGTCCTTTGTTTCTTTGATATAGACGGAGAGAGCTTCTTCTGTGCGTTTCAGTTTTCCGTACTTTTCAAAATA
>CAJTZB010000109.1 GCA_910583815.1 uncultured Lachnospiraceae bacterium | reverse complement strand
GAATATATTTCAAGTAGCAATTTACATTTTACCGGGTTTGTAATGCACTCCATAATTTTATTCGTCATGTTTTTTCCTCCTGTTTGCATATATGAGAATATTATCACTTTGATAGGAAAAGGTCAATCGGAGGTTTCCTCGCTCCAAACCGACTTATTTAATGTCAAATAACATAAATAAATGTACACAAAGCCTTGTGCTTTTGCTAAGTAGTACTGAAAGGAAACAACAGAGCCGGCAGTTGGGATGCCGCTGGCTCTGCTGTTTTTGCTTTATAGGATGATGTCGAGGTCAAAAGAGTGCTTATGTGGTGCAAGTTACGGTGTTACAGCATTCATAATCATAATCCACATAATTTGCAATAAATCTTGCACGGAACCTTCTCTGATCGCAGATTCCATCAGTTGTTCCGCTTGCATCCAGGCTTTCTGGCAGTACGAACTTAATGCAGCGGACGGTGACGTCGGTACAGGTGCTTCTTGCGTGAGCAGGTACCAGAACGGTTTTTAAGCCGCGTTTGTGTTCGTTATCCATAGAATCCAGCTCGGTCAGGATAACAGCAAGGGCAACACGGCGATTTGGGCAGACGCGCCTTAGCGTGACATCAAGCTGCAGGATGCGCCCAAGCGATTCCAGTATAATTTCGCCAGCATTGTATTCAATGCTGTCTTCACAGCCGCCTACGGTAACGGATACCGGAGTTGGGCAAGGTTCAATCTGCACGACATTGTCGCAGACGACATCAATGGTCGGAGATGGGAAAGTGACGATATTTCCGGAATTGTCGCTGTAGGAAATATCGGCATTTACTTCTACCGTGCCGGTACATGGTCCGACATGCTGGACTGTGAAAGTCAGGCTTGCGCCTTCACTTGCGGTTACGCCGAGTTTATCTATATTCCACTGAAGTGTAGTTGCGTCCAAAATAGAGGTGGTTCCTTTGGTTGGATTGGAAACAGAGAGAATCTGGAAGCAAGGAGAAACAGTATCCCGGATGACAATATCCGTTGCTCCCGGTTTGCTGATATTTTGGGCGAGGTCGGCAAACAAGTCTTCCAGCTCTGTATCATCCGGAGTAATTACTACATAAGAAGCTGCCGGAGAAGAAGCCCAGTCTTCCAATGCCTGTTCGTCAATTCCGTTGCTTCCGGAAAGCCCGATGCAGTAGATGATGACACCTTGTGCTTTGGCAGCAGCGGCTACAGTAGCAGGATTTCCGCCGGTAGTCGTATTGCCGTCTGTAAAGAGAACAATAACTTTGTCATTTGTGGAGGAAGCATCAAACAGCTGCAGCGCCTTGGTAAAGGCATCGGCATGGTTTGTCTGGCCTCCTGCAGAAAGGGCGTTTACCGCAGCGTCCAAATCCGCAACAGAAGTAATCAGCTGTGTGTCCTGTGTTGCAGCGGATGCAAAGCTCACGATACCAATACGGCTGCCACCTCCGATTTGCCCATCCTGTGCATTGTCAGTTGCTTCATCAATAATCTGAATAAATTTCTTGGCGCCATTTTTCAGATTGGCAAGCGGGCTTCCCGACATGCTTCTGGAACGGTCAAGCACAAGGACAATATCGGTCGGATTTGTTGTGATGTTTGGCGCTGCCGTCAGAGATAGTGTTACCTGAAACGTACCGTTGCACTCGGTTGTATTAGTGCTTAAAAATTTATTGGAATTGGTTACACCCATGATAATTATCCCTTTCCGAACTTCAGGAATTTTTTGAAGCTCCCTATAATATATGTGGAAAGGGAGAAGATGTGATGTTCTGCCCAAAAGAAAAAGAGCCCCGATTTTGGGCTCTTAAACTAGGAAAAGGGAGATTATCACCTTATCCTGATTGTGGCGGGAATTATTGCAAATATTCAGTAATTACATTTAACAGTGCGTGGTATGTATTTGATAATTCTGTCTTTACTTTTTCCAGCCGTTCCATATCAACATCCGCAAACTGCTGTTTGCTGCGGAAAAGCTCTGTTAAATCAGAAGCAGAGTTTGCAATTGGGTCCAGTCCCAGATTTGCAGCTACGCCTTTTAAAGTATGTGCGGCTTTAAAAGCCTCTTCTGCGTTCTGCTCTTCCAAATGCTTTTCAATATTTGAGAAGGACTGATCCTTCTGGAATTTGCCTAAAAAATTAAGGTACAGGGTTTCTTTTCCCATAAAGCGGTGGACGGTATTGTCCACATCGGCCCCTAGTTCTTCTAGTTTTGCTTTAAAAGTTGCATCCATTTTCGTTCCCCATTTCTGTGCTGTATTTAAAACAACAAGCAGTTTTATTATATTCCGTTTTTGCAGGATTGTCAATGGATTTCAGGTTGACAATGCCCTAAATAAATGATACTATAAAAAAGACTAATTATTGATAAAAAGACTGCAAGGGACTTGCAAAAAGAAGGCTGGAAATCCCAAATTTTCAGCCGGAGATTTGTGCTATGCACAAAGTCTCCTGGTTTTTGAAAGGAGCATAGTACTGAAAATGGACAGACAGCGAATATTAATCGTAGATGACGAAGAGGTCAACAGAACCATATTGGAAGGCATGTTTCAGGAAGAATATGACACTGTACAGGCCGCAAACGGACAGGAGGCAATGGACCGCATTGAAGAAAATCCGAATTTTGTGCTGATTCTGCTGGACGTTGTTATGCCTATAAAGGACGGCTTTGATGTGTTGGAGTATCTGAAACAGTCAGAGCGCATCGAGCGTATTCCGGTTATTATGATTACCGGAGAAACCATCCGCAGCAGTGAAGGCACGGCATATGAATACGGCATAGCAGATGTTATCCACAAGCCGTTCTATCCTGACATTGTACAAAAGAGAGCAAAAAATATTATTGAGCTGTATCAGAACAAGCTCTATATGGAGCAGCACTTAAAAGAACAGGAAGAAGAGTTAAGAGCAAAAGAAAAGAAAATCAGGGAAAATAACGAATTCATGATTGAAACGCTCGGCTCTGTCGTAGAGTTCCGAAATTCTGAAACAGGAGAACATATCCGCAGGCTGAAATATTTTACCAGAATCCTGCTTAAGTACTTAGCAAAGTATTTTCCAAAATACGGAATTACGCCTGTTCAGATTGATGAAATTGCCAGAGCAGCAGCACTTCATGATATAGGTAAAATTGGAATTCCGGACGCTGTCCTGTTAAAACCTGGCAGGCTGACAGAAGAAGAATTCGAGCTTATGAAGACACATACAATCATAGGCTGTGACCTGCTTGAAAAATTCAGGAACGGCCAAAGCGATGAATTCTACCGTTACTGCTATGAAATCTGCCGCTACCATCACGAAAGATGGGACGGAAACGGTTATCCGGACCACTTGGCAGGAGACGAGATTCCAATCAGTGCGCAGGTAGTTTCCATTGTGGATGTTTATGATGCGTTGGTCAGCAAAAGGGTATACAAAGACGCCTGCTCCCACGACATAGCATGCAAAATGATCGAAGATGGGGAATGTGGCCAGTTTTCTCCGGATATACTGGAATGCTTTAGGCTTGCAAAAGCAGATTTCTTTGATATTGTAGAAGTAGTAAAAATGTTTAGTTTTGTATAAAAGCCAGAACAGATGGCAGGGCAGCTAAAGACTGTTGTATTTAGGCTGCCCCGTCTGTATGTGGAGGGAATTATGAACCAAGCTGGAGTAGGGATATTACCTGTTGAGGATGCCTTGGAACTGTTCCTTTTGTTTGATGCAGGAGGGACAATTCTTTATGCCAATGCCGCCGCCAGAGATAAGCTGGAATACGGTAAGGAACTGTGCGGCAGGCATATCAGTGCTATCTTTCCAAATGAATTCAAACAATCGGAGCAAGGCTTTTCTACGGAATATCCGTTTGGCAGCCAGCAGAAGAATCTCACCGCTTACCGGAAAAACCTCACCTGCTTCCCGGTAGAAGCAAGGATAGTCTGGGCAGAGGAATACGGCGGCTATCTGTGCATGGCGAACGACATTTTGGAGAAAGAATTCCTGAAACAGGAAATGGAGCGGGTAAAGCAGGAGGCACAGGACGCGCTGAAAGTAAGGTCTGAATTTGTTGCCAATGTAACGCACGAACTCCGTACGCCGGTAAATGGAATTTTAGGAAATGTAAAGGAACTGACACCAAGGGAGGAAGACGAAGAAAAACGAAGGACTCTGCAGTTAGTAGAACGCTGTTGTGGAGATATGAACAGGCTGATCAATAATATTCTGGATTTTTCTAAACTTGAAGCCGGAAAGTTTGTACTGGAAGCACGCAGGTTTCATTTTCGCAACATGATTCAATATGTAAAAGGAAATCATCAGAACAGAATTACGGAAAAGGGGCTGGAGTTTTTTGTAACTATCTCTCCTGAAATACCAGAATATATTATCGGGGATGAACTGAAAATTGTTCAGATATTGAACAATCTGCTCTCAAACGCACAGAAGTTTACCCATGTGGGAAGAATTTCACTTGAAATTATTAAGACCGCACAGGTAGAGAATGCTGTGGAATTATATTTCTTTGTTATGGATACCGGAATCGGCATTAAGAAAGAGGACCATGATAAACTCTTCCAAAGTTTTTCACAGGTGGATGCATCTATTTCCAGAACCTACGGAGGCACTGGCCTTGGGCTGAATATTTCCAAGCAGCTTGTGGAAATGATGGGAGGCAGTATCAGTGTAGAGAGCGAAAAGAACAGGGGAACAACATTTGCATTTTCTATCTGGGTGACAGACGGTGATGCAGTTTCCGAAGAAGATGCCGTATCTGTACCGCTTTTGCAGAGAAAAGGCATAGATCCGCTGTCTTTGTCAGAACTCAGGAAGCAGGAAGAAGCACCAGAAAGGGTTTATGGGACTGCAGAGCATAAAGAACTTCTTAAAAAGACATTAACCAAATTGATTCTCTGCATTGAAATGGGAAACTGGGAAAAAGCAGAGGATTTTATGGAAACCATAAAGCAACTGACAGAAGAAGCCCCAAGGGAAGTTTCAAGAGGAATCCTAAGGCTGAAGATGGCAGTCCAGAAAGAGAATTACGAAAAGGCATTGGAGAGCGCAGAGCAGCTGACAGCACTTGTGGAACAGGAAGCGGAGGAAAAGGATGGAAATGGATAGTGGAGCGAAGGAATGCCGCGAAGCTGTAATTTTGATTGTTGACGACGTGGAAACGAACAGGGTGATTTTAGGTGAAATCATTCAGGCGATGGGTCATAAGCCGGTATTGGCTGAAAATGGGGTGCAGGCGCTGGAATGTGTGGAACGTTTTCATCCGGAACTGGTGCTTACAGATGTCTCCATGCCGGAACTTGGTGGCCATGAGCTGTGCCGGATTTTAAAAGGGAAGGTGCAGACAAGGGATATCCCGGTCATTTTTATCTCTGCATTCGGAGAAACCGAGGATATTGTAAAAGGATTTTCATTAGGAGGAAACGACTATATTGTCAAGCCGTTTATTCCTGAGGTAGTGCAGGCAAGAGTGAAGCTTCACCTTTCTCTCCATGCTGCAACGTTAGAAATTAGTGAAAACAACAGACGGTTACATATTTCTGTCCAGGAACAGGTAAAACAGATAGAGCAGGAACGCAAGAACGTGCTGTATGCATTGGCACATATGGCGGCAGAAAACTCTTTTTACCAAACCGGGCATATGGAGAGAGTGAGCCAGAACTGCAGAAAACTGGCCCAGAGCATGCAGTTTTCTCCATTGTATGCTGACCGCATCTCTGACACCTATATTGATATTGTAGAGATTGCAGCGGCACTTTGCGATATTGGGAACATAGGAATCCCAAGATATGTGCTGCAAAAAGAAACGGCACTGGATGAAGAAGAGAGAAGGCTGGTACAGAGCCATACAGAAATAGGCGCAAAGCTTTTAAAAGACCTGTATGTTACCAGTGACCTGAATGAATTTATTCAGACTTCTGTTGATGTGGTTCATTGCCATCATGAAAACTGGGACGGAAGCGGATACCCTGCAAAGTTAAAGGAAGATGAGATTCCTTTAGCAGCACAAATCGTATCCGTCGTTGATGTTTATTGTGCATTAACCGAAGACAGGACATATCGCAAGAGTTTTTCTAAAGAAGAGGCTTTGCAGCTGATGGACGCGGAAGCCGGAAAAAAATTCCATCCGGATATTTTTCAGATTTTCCGCAGGATAGCGCGCCAGCTTTGCTAGGAAAGTGCTGATTGAATCATCGCTTCACTAGGAAAATAAATCAGAAATTTTGAAGGCAGGGATAAACAGTGATTACGGACGCAGAATTTAGAAGAATTGCCACCTTTTTAAAACAAAGGTATGGAATTGACATGAGCCAGAAGAAAGTCATCATGAACGGCAGGCTGGAAAATTACTTAAAAAACGGTGGATGGAACAGCTTTACAGCTTATATGGATGATGTGGAACAAGACAGCAGCGGAGAGCTGGAACGGATGCTGGTCAATTTTCTGACTACGAATCATACATATTTCATGAGGGAATTTGAGCATTTTGAATTCTTTAAAGATGTGGCACTTCCCTGGGCAGCAAAAAAGGAAGAAAAATCTAAGGATTTGCGTGTATGGTGCGGGGCGGCTTCTACCGGTGAGGAACCATATATGATAGCTATGGTAATCAAGGAGTTTCTTGGGATGGCTGCCCATGAGTGGGATGCAAGGGTACTTGCGACCGATATTTCCACACAGGCTCTGCAGCACGCAATAGAAGGCGTTTATAATGACGATCATTTAAAAAGTGTACCAGATGCATGGAAAAGACGGTTTTTCCAGAAGACAGAAGATGATAATTATGTTGTGAAAGAGGAACTGAAACAAGAGGTGATTTTCCGGAAGTTCAACCTTATGGAACCGTTTCCTTTCAGGAAAAAAATGCATGTTGTATTTTTACGAAATGTTATGATATATTTTGATGCACCAACAAAGTGTGAGCTGGTACAGAAGGTGTATGACTGTTTGGAGCCGGGAGGGTATCTGTTTATTGGAATGACAGAAACGCTTGACAGAACTTCTACTCCATTCCAGATGATACGGCCTTCGATTTTCAGAAAGTAGGAGGGGATAGTTCATGATACACCCTATCAGAGTTTTAGTGGTAGAAGATTCTCTGGTATTCCGGGAATTGCTTGTGCAGGGGCTAAGCAGGGATCCGGGCATTGAGGTTGTGGCCACAGCAAAAGATCCTTATGAAGCAAGGGATGCGATTGTGGAGTACCGTCCGGATGTCATGACTTTGGACGTGGAACTTCCTCGTATGAACGGAATAGAGTTCTTGCGGAAACTGATGCCGCAGTACCCTCTTCCGGTTGTTGTCATTAGTTCGCTTTCCGACAAGGTATTTGACGCAATGAATGCCGGGGCTGTGGATTTTGTGGCAAAGCCTTCGCTTACAGACAGAGGGCAGCTTGAGAGCTTTATCCGCACGGAGCTGCTGGTGAAGATTAAAATTGCGTCCACTGCCAAAATCAGTGCAATAAAAAGAAAAATAGCGCCATCCGAACCACAGAGCTTCAATTCCAGAGGAAAAGAACTGGTGATTGCGATCGGGGCATCTACCGGAGGGACAGAAGCTATTTTCTCTGTCGTAAAGGACTACGGCGCTGATTTGCCAGGGATTGTTATTGTACAGCATATGCCTCCGGGATTTACCGAGATGTATGCAAGAAGGCTGGATGACCAGTGCAGGGTACGGGTCAAGGAAGCAAGGACAGGAGACAGGGTTCTGCCTGGGACGGTGCTGATCGCTCCCGGAGGAGATAAACATATGCATCTGGTAAAGGTAAACGGAATGTATCAGGTGGAGGTCAAAGCAGGGCCAAAAGTAAATGGACATTGCCCATCTGTAGACGTATTATTTGAATCCGTTGCTAAGGTGGCAGGTTCCAATGCGTTAGGAATCATATTGACCGGTATGGGAGGAGATGGTGCAAAAGGTCTGCTTGCTATGAGAAAGGCGGGAGCAAGGACCATCGGACAGGATGAATCAACCTGCGTGGTCTATGGCATGCCGAAAGTGGCATATGACTTGGGTGCAGTGGAGTATCAGGAGAAGCTGCATGATATTGCAAAAAGAACGTATTCTGTGCTGAGCACAATGTAAAGGAGGAGCTATGAAAATTCTATTGGCTGAAGACGATTATGCAACAAGGAAATTTATGGTAAGTTTCTTGTCAAAGTATGGGGAATGTGATGTTACAGTAGATGGCATGGAGGCTGTAGATGCTTTTCTCATGGCACTTGAAGAAGAGGAACCCTACGACTTAGTTTGTCTGGACATTATGATGCCGGTTATGGACGGCTATCAGGCGCTTGTAGGAATTCGTAATTTGGAAAAGCAGAAGAATGTTCCGAAGGAAAAGGAAGTCAAGGTAATTATGACGACCGCACTCAATGAGGAGCAGAATGTAAAGCTGGCGTTTGACCTGGGGTGTACGATTTACTCCGGAAAGCCAATCGATCAGACCAGATTTGAGCAGGCATTAAAAAAGCTGAATCTGATATGATATATTTTTCTTGTGAAAATAAAAGGGAAAGGAGAAGGATATGGCTGAAGAATTTAACGTAGATGGAATGCTTGATGTATATCTGT
>CAJTZB010000108.1 GCA_910583815.1 uncultured Lachnospiraceae bacterium | reverse complement strand
CCTTCTCGCGCATGATGCCAATTTTGTGCTGAATCAGTGGGTGGTCCATGATATAGGTAGTTGACATAAATACCTCTTTCCTGACGCTCCATGCGCCATTTCTAAAAATATGATGTTGGGTCCTTTTGGTCTTTGTCAGGTGACAACAGTATCAGAATGCAGTTTCTGGACATAGTATAGCAAATTTTTGTGGAATTGAAAAGGAGCAGCGGAAATCTTTTATGAGAAAGGAGTTGCACATAAAATAAAAAAGGACAGAGGAGAAGCCCGGCAGAGGGGGAGGGTAACTGCCAGGCTTTGCTTTATGAAAAAATTTTCTTGTTAGCTAAATAATGAAGATGTGTTGCTTTGCTTTATCTTATGATTCTATTATATTGTTCATATTTGAGTATAGTATGGCTAACTTATGAACAATCTGTTAATATTTATATCAATTCTTGGGTGTTTTATGTTATACTGTTTTATATACTTTTGCCAAACAGCGGCAATGGTAGTGGACAGATGGTAATCGGCGGCATCATTTATGGAAGAAGATAGCTTAGTACAAGATATAAAATTCGTGTATACTAAAGGCGCAGTGCAAATTTTTATAAATATGGTGTTTGGCATTTAGACACTGCCGAGTAAAAAAACAAGAGAAAAGGGGAAGGAAAGATTGTCTGGTGTATTTAAAAAACTGCTCCGCAAGGAGTTTGGAACAATAAAATATGAGAGTTATTTTCAGACAGTGCAGGAAAACCTGAGAGTCCGAAAGACTGACAGCGCGGTTTTGTATGAGGCTTTGTATGAAGAATTAAAGCAAAGGGACAAAGAAGTCATTTTGGGCATGAATGAACGTCTGAATGAAGCAATGCTGCTTGCGTTCCGCATCAGCAAGACTTATGGATTTGCTTTTGCAATTTACCTTGCCACTTTTTTTACCTTGGCATTTTTGGCAGCGGGGCAGATTGCAATTCCGGTTCTGTTAGTAATCAGTGTGTTTTTTCTGATAAAAACATACGAGTATATTGTAAACAGGTTCAGCCATATTGATACCTATATCACACTTATCTATAAGTCGGTTTTGGAGCGGGTGATGGTCGATTTGGAAAGTGGGAAGACATGAAGCAAGAAGTGCAGTATAAAGAAAATCCGTGGGAACGGCAGTATTATGGGGAGAAAGGGCTGCCTGTGATCCGCTTTTTGGAAGGGGTCACGAGAATTGGGGCCTATGCTTTTGGGGAATGCAGAGAAATTACAGAGATTACAATGCCAAAGAGCCTGCAGCTGATAGAAGGACATGCCTTTTATAACTGCAGGGGCTTACATACGATACGCTTTCTTGGTGCGGTGCCGGAAATAGAGGATGGTGCATTTAAAAACTGCGGCAATGTAAAGTATGTAGAGCTGTTTGAAGCAGAGGAAAAAGACATTCGGCTAAAGAACTTTTTGCCGGAGTTGGAGCAGGAGCTTTCCGTGCGTCTTGTATTTATCTCAAAAGAGGAAGCGAGACTGTGTCTTCCAAAGACAAGCTATGCTTTCATTGCAAATGAGCCGGCTCGTATGTTTTCAGAAGAGTCTTATGGTTCCGGAGTATATTACAGGCAGTGTGTCGGGCGCTCCGAAATTGACTGGAGCCGCTATGATGAGCTGTTTTTGATGGCATGCAGAGAAGAAACAATACAAACGGCGCTTTCTATTGCAAGGAAACGTCTGGAGTTTCCGTATCGTCTTGCGGAACGCTCTAAAGACAGGTACTTGGAGTACATTTACGATCATATGCCAAAAATATTAGAAGAGATTGCGAGAAGCGAGGATTGGAAACTGCTTTCTTTTTTATGTGGGCAAAAATTAATTACAAAGCCGCAGGCAGAGTTTGGAATTGCAGTTGCAAATCAGAAAGAGCGCCCTTATATGGCAGGCTGCCTGTTGGAATATGGAAGGACGGCATTTGCTGCGGCAAGAGGGCGCATAGAGCTGTAGCGTAAGTCTATATGGAATCAGGCAAAAGAAAGATGAAAAGCAGGGGAACAACGGTATGCAGCAGGAAGCGGAAATTGCAAAACAGGAGAGGGCAACACAGCTGGAACAGCTTGGAAGAAAGCTGCTTTCTTATTCCGGAAAGGAACTTTATTTATCAATGCGTTTTTTAGGCACGGCGCTTGGAGCGCTTCCGTTTCGTATGCGAAAAGACATCCGGGGGCTTGGGACGGAAGGAGAAGCATTATATTTCCATACCCCAATGCTTACTGCAATGTATGAAGAAAATCCGGCTATGTTAAATAGGGCATGCCTGCATCTGCTATTGCATTGCCTGTTCTACCATCCGTTTTGGAAACAGACAAAACATAAAAAACTGGATGCCGAGCTTTGGGATATTGCCTGTGATATTGCGGTGGAATCGGTGCTGGATGAACTGCAGGTGCGGGCAAGGTGTATTGCGAAGTCCGGGATAGAGCAGAGAGAGGAATGCTATGAGAGGCTTCGGGAACAGTGTCCGGTGTTGACTGCTGAGGGGATTTATTATCAGTTTGAGAGAACTGTACTTTCATTTGAACAGAGACAGAGTCTTGCCAGGCAGTTTTATGCAGATGACCATATGCTTTGGCAGATAAAAGACAACGAGGAGAAAAAGGAACAGGAACGTGGCAGCAATATAACCCCACCGCCAAAATGGAAAAAACTAAATGAGTCAGTCAAGGCAGAATTGGAACTTTACTTGCGGAAGGCAGGGATGGAGGCAGGGGCTCTGATGCAGGTACTGAAATTAGAAAACCGGAAAAGGCAGGACCTTGGGCAGTTTTTAAGGAAATTTGCGGTCACAAGAGAAGAACTTTCCAGTGATGAAGATAGTTTTGACCTGAACTTCTATACGTATGGGCTCAGTCTGTATGGAAACCTTCCGTTGGTAGAGCCGCTTGAGACAAAAGAAGCGAACAAAATTGAAGAAATGGTAATTGTCATAGATACATCCGGTTCTTGTTCCGGAGAGGCGGTGCGGAGCTTTTTAGAACAGACTTATGCGATTTTAAAAGAAAAGGACAGTTTTTTCAGAAAATTTGTCCTGCATGTGATACAGGCAGATGTGCGAATAGTCTCTGATACCATTATTACTTCAGAAGAAGAATTTGCAGGGCTGATGGAACATTTTGAAGTCGGAGGATTTGGCGGTACGGATTTCCGGCCGGCGTTTGATTATGTGGAACGCCTTAGAGAAAAAGGGGAACTGGCGGCATTGAAAGGGCTCTTGTATTTTACTGATGGAATTGGAACATACCCTCAAAAACGTCCTGATTATAAAACGGCATTTGTATTTTTGAAAAAACTTGGAGATATCAGGGATGTTCCTGTGCCTCCGTGGGCAGAACGTCTGGTTTTGGATGAAACTTAAAGAACATCGTCAGGAGCGGGAGAAGCAATGAATATTAAAGAAGCAAAGCAGGAAATCAAGCATACCTTGCAGGCATATTTAAAAAAGGACGAGTTTGGAAGCTATGTAATTCCACAGGTGCGGCAGCGGCCAATTCTGCTGATTGGTGCACCGGGAATTGGGAAAACGGCAATTATGGAACAGATTGCACAGGAGGAAGGGCTGGCGCTTTTGTCTTATACAATGACGCACCATACAAGGCAGAGTGCGGTGGGGCTTCCGTTTATTGTGACAAAGGAATATGACGGAAAAAGCCGTTCTGTGACGGAATATACGATGAGCGAAATTGTTGCGGCGGTATATGATAAAATAGAAGAAACCGGGATTTCAGAAGGAATTTTGTTTTTAGATGAAATCAATTGTGTGTCGGAGACATTAGCTCCTGCAATGCTTCAGCTGCTGCAGGCAAAGACATTTGGGAACCAGAGGCTGCCGGATGGCTTTCTTCTTGTGGCAGCAGGGAATCCTCCGGAGTATAATAAATCCGTGCGTGAATTTGATGTTGTGACATTGGACCGTGTCCGTTATATTTCTGTAGAGACAGAGTTTTCTGTATGGAAAGAATATGCCTATGCATCAGGTGTTGCACCGGTTATTTTAACCTATCTGGAACTGAAAAAGGAGAACTTTTACCGCATGGAGGGGCTGCTTGGGGAGAAGCAGTTTGTTACGGCAAGAGGCTGGCAGGATTTGTCGGAGCTGCTTATCTGTTATGAAAAGCTTTCGGTTCCGATTACGGAAGAACTGATTCATCAGTATGTGCAGCATGATGAGACGGCAAGAGACTTCTTTCTGTATTATGAGTTATATGAACGCTACCGTAGTCTCTGCCGTATTAAGGAAGTTTTGGATGGAACCGTACCGGAAGGGCTTTCTGAACGGCTGGGGAATTGCGCATTTGATGAAAAACTCAGCGTTCTTGGACTTTTGCTTGAAGGGCTGAATGAGCATTTTCTTTTGGCAGAAGAAGCATGGAAAGTGCAGAGTGCATTGCCGCCATTGCTAAAAGGTGTGCTTGCAGCCTGTGAGACAGTTTCTGAGGGCGGAGAAAGCCGTTTGGAGCGAGAACGTTTTTCTGATGCTGCAGCAAATATACTGGCAGAATACCGAGAAGGCATTCGGAAAAAGAAATCGGCAGGTCTTTTGTCGGAAGGAGAAGAGCAGTTTGGCAAAAAGACAGCCAGACGGATGGAAGAGCTTTGCCAGATAGCCATGACTCGCGCGGCACAAGGGGCAGATTCTGTAGCGGAAAATTTGCGCAAAGCCTTTGCGCAGCAGGAAGATGCCAGAGAAGAGCTTGCCGAAAAAACCAATGAGAAACTGGATCGGGCATTTGCATTTTTGGAAAAAACATGGGGAAAAGGACAGGAACTTGTTGTATTTTTGACCGAGCTTTCTATGAATCCACACAGCAGTGCGTTTTTACTGGAATATGGAAATAAAACCTATGCAGCCTATAACAAAGAGTTATTGCTGCAGACACCGGATGCAGAACTCGCACAGGAAATCAGACAGGCAAAAAGTATGAAGTTTTTATAAAAACAGCGGAAAGAAGAGAAAATCAGCTTGCATTTTCTCTTCTTTTGCGTATAATAGAGAACATGTCAATAGTTAGCGCGCTAAATAATAAAAACAGCAACAGCCCGAATGGCGCACAGCTTAAATTTCGGTTGCTTACTGCATCCAAAATTTAAGCCAGGTTAGTCGTGCGCCAGTAGGGCTGTTGCGGAACTTTTAATAGGAGGACGTGAAGTGTTTTGGAAAACCGAAAGTTACTTTGGAAGATTATGAAACTGAACAGGGAGCACCGGAAAATAATAGAGCGGGAAATTGCCTCGCTTGGAATCCATCCAAGTCAGCACCATTTGCTGATGTATCTGGAAAGGAATGGACAGTCTACGCAGAGCAGCATTGCGGCTGCAATGGAAGTATCGCCGTCTACAATAGCGGTCAGCTTAAAGAAATTAGAAAAAGGCTGCTATATTGAGAAGGAGATGGACAGCGCCGACAACCGCTTTAACCGGATTGTACTGACGAAAAAGGGGGAAGCCGTAGTTCTTAAGTCAAAGCAGCTGTTTGACGAAGTAGATGGGAAGCTGTTTTCTGCGCTTTCCGAAGAAGAGAAAGAAACTTTGGACGGATATTTGGAGCGCCTGCTCTATGCTATGGAAACTTTGTTATTGCAGAACGAGGAAGAAAAAAACAGACCGAATGGAGGGACAGAAGAGTGAAACAGTACAAGAAATATATTATGCCATATCTTCCTTACTTTTTGCTGGCACCTATACTGATGCTGGTAGAAGTGGTCGGGGAGGTTGTTATGCCAAAGCTCCTTGCAAATATCATCAATATCGGGATTCCGAACGGAGACACTGCTTATATTGTAGAGATGGGTTTTGCAATGGCAGGAATGGCAGTACTTATGATGCTTGGAGGCGTGGGCGGTGCCTATTTCAGTGCCAAGGCAGCAGTCAGTTTTGCAACGGCCCTGCGGAAAGATGCGTTCCAGAAAGTGCAGGAGTTTTCGTTTGCAAATCTGGATAAATTCAGCACAGGTTCGCTTGTGACGCGCCTGACAAACGACATCACACAATTGCAGAATATTATCAATATGGGATTGAAGCTGATGTTCCGTGCGCCGGGAATGTTAATCGGTGCGCTTATTATGGCAGTTTTGATGAATGCAAGGCTTGCGGTTGTCATTGCAGTTGTAATTCCATTGCTTGTGATTGCGCTTGTACTTGTAATGAAAGCGGCATTTCCAAAGTTTAATGTGATGCAGAAAAAGCTGGATCGTTTAAATTCCAGCGTGCAGGAAAACCTGACGAATATCCGTGTTGTGAAATCGTTTGTACGAGAAGAAACAGAGAAAGAGCGTTTCGGAGAAGCAAACCGCGATTTGCGTGATTCCAGCCTGGATGCCTTTAAGCTTGTAATTATGACGATGCCGATTATGACGGTTGCAATGAATGTGACAACGCTTGCAGTTGTATGGTTTGGCGGAAAGCAGATTTTGGTTGGCGACATGGAGGTTGGTGATTTATCTGCATTTACGACTTATATTGTGCAGATACTGATGTCACTGATGATGACGGCGATGGTTATTTTGCAGAGTTCTCGTGCTGTAGCATCTGCAAAACGTATTGGAGAAATATTGAATACCAATGTAGATTTAAATGATGACCATGCGGCAAGAAAAGATGCAGTTGTGACAAACGGAAAAGTAGAGTTTAAGGATGTCTGTTTCCGTTATTATAAAGACAATGAGAACGATGTTCTGCACCATATCAGTTTTACTGCAAATCCGGGAGAGACGATTGGCATTATTGGTTCGACGGGCTCCGGAAAGACAAGTATGGTACAGCTGATTCCAAGACTTTATGATGTGGATGAAGGCGAGGTTCTGGTAGACGGCATCAACGTCAAAGACTATTCGTTAAAGCATCTGCGAGAGGGTGTCGGCATGGTGCTGCAAAAAAATGTTTTGTTTTCTGGCACAATCATAGAAAATTTAAAGTGGGGTGACGAAGAGGCAAGCAAAGAGCAGGTAATAGCCGCTGCTGAACAGGCACAGGCACATGGTTTTGTTTCTTCCTTTACTGACCACTACGAAACAGAGCTTGGACAGGGCGGTGTCAATGTGTCCGGTGGGCAGAAGCAGAGGTTGTGTATTGCAAGGGCACTGCTGAAAAAGCCAAAGATTCTGATTTTGGATGACAGCACGAGCGCCGTTGATACGGCGACAGAACGCAGAATCAGGGAAGCGTTCAACAAGGAGCTGAAAGCAACAACCAAAATTATTATTGCACAGAGAATTTCTTCTGTAAAGGAAGCAGACCGCATTTTAGTACTGGATGAAGGAAGAATTGCAGGAGAAGGAACCCACGAAGAGCTGTTCAGAGAGTGCGAGGCTTATCGTGAAATCTGCATCTCCCAAGAGGAAAAGGAGGCGAGTGCATCATGAGCAATGTAAAGAAAGAACAGAGTGCAATGCCTCCGGTGGGAAGGCCGGGCGGTCCGGGACATGGTCCGGGCAGAGGTGTCCGTGGACCGGGAGGAAAGCCGAAGGATGCAAAAAAGACCATTGGCAGGACTTTTAAATATATTGAGAGGGATGTGCCAAAACTTGTTCTTGTATTTTTCTGTGTGCTGTTAAATACCGGATGCATGTTGGCAGGGTCTTATCTGCTGCGCCCGATTATCAACAACCTAAAAACAAATGCCGAAGCAGTTGCGGAGGCGACAGGTTCTGTAGCGGCGGGTATTCTGAGTGCCGGAACAAAGGCATTGCTGCAAGGGATTCTGGTTATGCTTTTTGTTTACTTAATTGGTACGCTTTGCTCTTATCTTCAGTCCAGGATTATGATAAGTATTTCTCAGCATGCGTTGTGCGATATGAGAAATGAACTGTTTGGAAAAATACAGAAGCTTCCAATTCGCTTTTTTGATACAAACAGCCACGGGGAGCTGATGAGCCGCTTTACCAATGATTTGGACGCAGTCGGTGAGATGCTGAATAATACGATTCCTCAGATGATTTCTGCAGTGATTACCTTGGTTGGGACGATGGTGCTGATGCTGATTACCAGCCCGATTTTAAGCCTGATTACGCTTGTGGCAGTACCGCTTTTAAGCTTTGCCGGAGGGCAGATTGCAAAACGCAGCCGCAGGTTTTATTCTGAGCAGCAGGCGGCAATCGGCGCAGTAAACGGTTATGTGGAAGAAGCAGTGACAGGACAGAAGGTAATCAAAGTATTTTGCCATGAAGAGGCTGCGATTAATGAGTTTTCCGCACTGAATGACGACTTGAAGAAAAAGCAGATCAGAGCATCTTTTGTCGGTGGAATTATGGGGCCTGTGATGGGGAACTTAAGCCAAATCAGCTATGCCCTGACTGCACTTGTCGGCGGTGTGCTTTGCGTTACAAAGAATTTTGATATTGGAGGCCTTACGATATTTGTAAATTACTCCAAGCAGTTTGCTCGTCCAATCAATGAGGTGTCCATGCAGATGCATACGGTTTTTTCGGCGCTTGCAGGTGCAGAACGTGTATTTAAAGTTATGGATGAGGCTCCGGAAGCTGAGGACGCAAAGGGAGTGGCAGAACTGGAGGAAATTTCTGGAGATGTCGTGCTGCAGCATGTGACATTCGGCTATGAGCCGGAAAAAACGATTTTAAAG
>CAJTZB010000107.1 GCA_910583815.1 uncultured Lachnospiraceae bacterium | reverse complement strand
TGTTGACAGAGTACAATACCAAGGGAGAAAAGACTTTTGAGGATATTTTGGATTTCCATGTGAAATTTGAACGGATTCATCCGTTTCAGGATGGCAACGGCCGTGTAGGCAGGCTGATTATGTTCAAGGAATGCCTGAAATATAACATTGTTCCATTCATCATTGAGGATAACTTGAAGCTATTTTATTATCGTGGCTTGAAAGAATGGGATGCCGAAAAGGGTTATCTGACAGATACTTGCCTAACCGCACAGGACAACTATAAAGCGTATTTAGATTATTTTAGGATTAAATACTAATTATTTACCAATAGATGCTTCAGAAAAAGTTGCGTGCTTTTGTTTCTAAAGAAATTGGATGACACTGCATTGAAAATTGATATGGGTAGGCAAGAGTACGTTGTTAAAAAGTATTCTTTGTCTGAAACAGGCGGAAAAATTATAAACGGCGAGATTGTAAAACGTAATTTTGGATTCGGACAAAACGGCCTTTATGTTTAATTTTGAAGGAAAGATAACAATAATAAGGAGGAAATAGCTATATGAAATATAAGAGATTACTGATTATGGGTTCTGCGCTTTTTGTGCTGCTATTGCTTTTTTATGTTTATGCTCGTCATGCCTTTTTGTATAACGGTCTTGACCGGGCATTGCTTGGCCAGACAGCAGAGGACAGATACCCGGACTGGGAAAGGTGGAATGGCAAGGAAGTGAGTTCCCAGTTGGAGTGTGACATACAAAGTAAGCACAGCCTCTATTTTTCCAAGGTATATCTGATAGAACGTGCAAATCATTATCAAGTGCGGTTTCGTATCGGCTATGCAATACCGTTCTTTCATCAAGAGCTGTTGAGAGACACAAAATGGATTCTGGAAGATTCTGCAGGTAATAATTATACTGAAAATATGGTGGTTTATGCGGAACGGATTGCCGGTTTGAACTGTATTAATGTAACTTTGATATTGGATGAGGAAGAGTTTTTGACATTGTCAGGGAAGGAACTGGACTTTACAGCCGTTTGTTCTAAAGAAGGATATGAGAAGGCGGATATGGAAAACAGCTATGCCCACTGCAAGGTAAAAGTTGTATTTCCTTAAGTAGCGTCGGTGTACAGATGGAAACACCGACGCTAGCTCAGTGTATGATGCTATGCTTAGGTAAGTGGACATATGTGGAAAGGCGTGGAGGAATTGTACGATGAAATATGACAACATCAAACTTAGCATCTCTGCGGATTCTTGCAGGGTACATATTCTGCGTGTGTCATTTGGGACGATTCGCTTTATTATCCCGATGCATAACCACAGTGATAATTGCTATGAAATCCATTATATTACAAGCGGAAAAGGAAAAGTCATTATAGATGGGGTCTGTCATGAAGTGGAAGCGGACACGCTGTTTATTACCGGTCCGCTTGTCTACCATGAGCAGATACCGGATGAGCAGAATCCTATGGCGGAATATTGTTTCAATATCTGTATTGAGCCAAGTTCTTCTATAAATAAAAAGCCGTCTGCTGCGTTTGAAATGGTTCGCACCGGCGTCTGGTCAGGGCAGAACCTGCAGGATGCAGGCACGGTAATGAAGCTGATTTACCGTGAGTTTGGAAGAGGGGATAATGGCAGCAGGCTGGCGGTCACAGGGCTTTTGCAGTATCTTCTTGTGCTGCTGTTCAGGCTTTCTACCGAACCTGCACTGCGTTTTGCTCCGGCGTTTCTGCCGCAGCAGACAACACAGTTTTGTCTGATTGAAGATGCTTTTTTATATGAATATAAGGAGCTTACGTTAGAGAAGCTGTCAGAACGTCTTGGGCTCAGTACAAGGCAGACGGAACGTCTTCTGAAAAAAAATTATGGAAGCACGTTCCGGCAGATGAAGACAAAGGCTCGGATGGCTGCCGCAGCGGCTGCCCTGCTGTCTGTCGATAAACCAATAAGCGAAATTGCAGAGGAAACAGGTTATACATCGGCAGAGCATTTTTGCAGGGCATTTAAGGAATTTTATTCTGTTACAGTAAAGGAGTATAGGGAACAGGCTATTCCTCCAACCGCTGATGTATAACGGAAAATGGCACAGGGCCAAGTTCCATTAAAAATTCGTGGAAGCGGTAGTCAGAATATTCATTGCCCCAAAGGGATTTTGCGCGTGCTTTTGCCTCCTCAAGTTCCAGATAGCCGACAGCATATGGAAGGTAGGCTCCCGGTTCATCAAGCATTGTCTCGTAGATCAGATCCGACATGGCGCGTGGGAATCCATAGTTTTCCAAGTATCCGGCAAGCTGTTCAGGAGTGTAGCCGTCGTAATGGATAAAAATATCAGCGAGTGAGTACAGGCAAAGGGTAGACGCCTGGTTAGAGCCAAGAAATGAGGTCAGTGCCTCAGAAAATCCTGCATACCGATAGGAATAAATCTCCACATAAGTTGCCCAGCCTTCGTCATAGCCGCTTGGAGCAAGCAAATAACGCAGAGGATGGATGTCATTAGAGAGAGCGGCGACATTCTGGTATAAATGCCCCGGATAGCCTTCATGTGCTACGGTTGGGAACAGTTCATCCATATTGTAGGATGGGTTTGGATTGATATAAATGGTATTGTTTTCGTAGTCGTCCATTGGCGGAATCAGATACATCGCAGGGCTGACATAATCCTGCAGGGATTCCGGAATATATTTGATTTCGTATTTCTGACAGTCTACGGCAGGAAAATCAGAAGCAGATGCACGAATTAGATGTTCCATGATTTTTTGTGGTTCGGTTTCTGGGTATGACAGGGACAGGTAGCTTTCATAAATTCCAGGGTCTTTGGCAATGGCATTTGCAATTGCTGCCATATGGCTGTTTACAGCATCCTGAAGCAACAGCTTTAATTCTTTTATTGTTCTGTCCGAGCCGGTTGCTGCCTGCACGGAAAGTTCGTAATATTCTTTTCCGCCATCATAATGGCACAGTCCATATGGATTTTTATTCGTGCCAAGACAGCCCTTCATCGCATCTGCCAAAAGTTCATAGGCAGGCAGCACATAGCTGAAAAGTGCCGTACGGTTTTCCAGCATGTATTCCGTCTGCTTTGCGGCAGGAAGTCCAAGTGCCTTCAGTTTTTCTTCAAATGTGGAAATCAGAAAATTGCTGTCCGGGTCTTTTACAAAAGAAAGACACTGGTCAATAATTGCCTGCGCGCTTTTGTCGTTCATAAAGTATCCCACAGCGCTTTTTTCTTTTTCAAAATTTGCAAGTCCTTTGAAATAGTCATAAATGCATGGCAGCAGATCCAGATAGGTACGGACATCAGCTTCTGTATAAAAACGGTATTCGGCAAGCAAGATTGGAAGCTGTGCCTGAAAGCCTGTGGTTGGGCCAAGTTCCTCTTCCAGATAGGGAGAGGCATTTTTTTTCATTGCCAGATTCAAGCTTCTTAACAGCGTGTCATAGGTAAGCTGCTCTTCTTTTGTCAGTGTCTGGTATGGATAAGAAATAAGCTGCTCATAAATGTCAGCAAAATAGTCACCTGCTGTTTCGTTATTGGAACTTCCACCAGAATTAGAAGAATCTTTGCTGTAAACGGTGCCGAGCGTAACAGGCGCGTTGGTAATCCCATATTCTGCAGGGTTTGCAAGAGAATAGTGAAGGGAAATGGTGTTGCTGCTTACTTCGTTGCGGAAGACATTTTCAAGAAACTGCCCAAAGGCAGGTGTCGGTGTAGGAAGATCTGCTGCTGCAGGAGTCGGTATCTGAGGGATGTTGTCTGGCTGTTCCTGCCCGGATAGGAACTGGTGGTAGAGGAGCAGCAAAAGCAATGGGGTAAAAATAAGTAAAAGGACGAGCAGAAGCTGGGCAAGCCACTTCATAATGGAGCGTCCGGGGCGAAAATTATGTAGAATTTGTCTCATAGAAGAATCCTTTCAGGAGGGAAGGCGTTTCATAGCAATTGTATGAGGGCGCTTTCTTTTTTATGCGGAGGCAGGGAGTGCCGAATTTTTTCGGACAGTTAAGAAAATCTTCGTTTCTGCCGAAATAACATAGTAAGATTAGAGTGTCAAAAGCCCCCTTTTGACACCCTAACAATAGTAAGGAACTGCGCCATAAAGTTGATTCTTGCAGCGATTTTTTATCACAGCATGCAGTGCAGAAAGCACGCAGAAATGGAGATGTCATGAATATTACGGATGCACTTTCCGCATATGGAGTAAAACAGAAAGAGCAGAATGCAAGCCAACAGGCTTCCGGCATACCGGGCAGTGTGTCTGCAGGAAAAGCGGCACAGACAGGGAAATCGGGTTCTGTTGGGGGAGCAGAGGCAGCTCTTTATACAGAAAAAGAGGATTTGGAACAAAAGCAGACCTCAGAGCTTTATTCCAAAAATGTGAATGCCAAGAATGAACAAGGTCAGGCAGCGAATGGGAATGAGGCAACGGAGGCAGAGAAAAATCAAGACCGTTTAAATAATGTGTCAGACCGCATGACCGAAGATGATATGAAAATGCTGGCTGAAGAGGGCTTTCCGGTAGATGAGATGACCGCAGAACAGTTGGAAGCGGCAATGGAACGCATTAAGCTGCAGAAGGAGCTCGCAGCAAATGCGGCGGAGCATCAGACCGAAAAGATTCTGGATGAGCGCGAGGCAGTCATAAAGCAGGCCATGCAGTTTTTATCCGGCAATCCAAGGGCAGAGCAGATTGTAACAAAACTTCTTAAGGCAAACCTGCCGCTGACACAGGGCAATCTGGAAAAAGTTGCGGTTGCAATGGAAAAGGCAGGGGGAGGTGTACGCCTAAAACCTGCAGAAGCAGAATATATGATACGCAATAAGCTTGCGCCAACGTTGGATAATGTGGCAACGGCAAGAAAGCAGGCACAGACTTATCAGAAAAAGGAGCATCCTTTGACGCAGGAAGCATGGAAACAGTTGGAGCCGACGGTAACGCATCTGCTGTTTCAGGCAGGGCTTCGTGCGAGCAAGGAAATGATAGGTGCAGCACAGACATTTATTAAAAAGGATATTCCGCTGACTGTAGAAAACCTGCGTGCATACAGCCAGTTAATGGAGATAAAGCTATCAGAAGAAGACGTACTGACAAAAGCAGTAGATGCGGTTTCCATCGGGCAGGAGCCAAAGAATGCAAATCTTCTTTCTTCCACGGCGAAGGAAGTCAGACAGATTATCGGAAAAACAGCAAAGGTTACGGAGCAGGCAGTAGATTATGCAGCAGCAAAGGAAAGTGCCGCAAATCCGAATGTACCAGGGGATAAACTGGAACTTTCGCTTGCAAATTTGACCGATGCCCAAGACCAGATTGATTCCGGAGCCGCAGACATTACAGACTATATGCGCGACTATGCGACTTCCGGGGCAGCACAGGCGGCTTCCATCAAAGCAAGGCGGCAGTTAGAGGAAATCCGTGCAAAAATGACATACGAGGCGGGTTACCGCCTTGCAAAAGAAGGAATCCGCATTGATACGGTCAGCATGACCAAGTTAATTGATAATTTAAGGGCATTAGAGAGCCGTTTTTATTCCAGTTTCTTTACACAGGCAGGCGTGGCAAGTGGCAGAAGCGAATGGGAGCTGCTGCGTGACACGACACAGAAGCTGAATGAAATCAAGAAGATGCCGGCAACTCTGATTATGGACACAGTAGACAAAGGTTCGGCAATTACATTAAATGAACTGCACCGCACCGGGCAGAATATGGATCAGACATTCCGCAAGTTCAATGAGACTTATGAGGCGGTTATGACTGCGCCGAAGCCGGAAATGGGCGACCAAATTACAAAGGCATTCGGAAATGTTGACAGGCTGCTTTCCGGCATTGGTATGGAGGCAACAGATGCAAACCGCCGTGCCGTGCGTATGCTTGGTTATAATACCGTAGAAGTTACAACAGAAAATGTTGAACGCGTGCGCGAGTACGATGAAAAACTTCAGAATGTATTAAAGGAACTTCATCCTGCGGTTACGGTACGTATGATTCGTGATGGTATCAATCCTCTGGAAGAGTCTATTGATTCTCTGGCACAGAAAATTATGGATATTCGGAGGCAGGAGGGTGTACAAGGAGAAGATAATTATGGCACATTCCTTGTCAATCTGGAAAAGCAGGACGGCATCAGCGAAGAAGAGAGAAAAGCATATATTGCAATATACCGTGCGTTGCACCAAGTAGAAGGCTCGGAAGAGGCTGCGGTTGGCGGAGTACTAAAGACCGGACAGGAACTGACGCTCGGCAACCTTTTGACCGCGGTGCGAAGCGGACGCGCCAAGGGAATGGATCGTGTGATTGATGAGGCATTTGGATCGCTTACTCATTTTTCCTCAGATAAGGATCGTATTGAACGCCAGATTCAGTCAGGGATTGCGAACAAGTACGGAAAAGATGCGGAAGCGCTAAACAATTTAGTTGATAAGGTCGATAATAAAATCAAGGAACTTTCCACAAATCAGACGGAGGCGGCAAAAGAGCAGCTTGCCAAGGTGCAGAATCTGGCGGAACAGTCCATCAATCCGACCAGATTTTTAGAGGATTTCAATATCCTTACGACTGTGGAAAACCTCGAAGCAGCAAGGGCAATGTTAAGCGACGATATGACAATGTTCCGGGAATGGAAGAGGTTTAAGACGCTTGCAAGCGGGGAAGAGGCAATGCTTCCGGACTTTACGGAAGCACTGGAAAACAAAGAAACTATGCAGGCAGCGTACCAGTCGTTTTTAGATGAGACGAAGGAAATCAAAACTACTCTGCATCGTGACCCGGTTATGACAAAGCAGGATGTCAAGTCCATCAAAAAGGTGGATGTTGGCGCGCGTTTTATGAACCGCCTAAGCAAAAGAGAGTTCTATCAGATTCCGGTTGATACCGGAACCGACATCGTCAATATGAATGTGACCGTCTTGCAAAAAGGCGAGGAACAGGCGAAGGTTATGGCGGAAATCCCAACAAGAAACCTTGGGAAGATTTCTGCAGAGGCAACGATACAAGATGGAAAATTAAAATGCTTTATCACAAGTGATACCAGGGAAGGTACACAGGCTTTGAAAGAACGCCAGTTAAATCTGTTTGCGGTATTGGCAGAAAGCAGGCTCGAAATCGGTTCCCTTTTCTATGGGACAGAGGAGGTTCCGGTTGATACTTACGCCTACCGTACGGACGGCATCTACAAAGATACACAGGGAAGTGAAGAAATACAGGAAGCACCGGACAGCACAAGACTGTACCGGATTGCAAAAGCACTTGTTATCCATGTGCGGAATGCAGATGAAATGGAGGAACAGCTGGCATGAGAATCAACCACAATATTTCAGCATTAAAGACAAATAATATCCTTGGGAAAAATAACAGCGCTCTGGAAAAGAGCTTACAGAGGTTATCATCCGGTTACCGCATCAACTGTGCGGCAGATGATGCAGCAGGGCTTGCGATTTCCCAGAAGATGAAAACACAGATAGCAGGACTGAATCAGGCAGCCAGAAACGCAGCCGATGGTATTTCTGTTATCCAGACCGCAGAAGGCGCATTGATTGAAGTAGAAGAAATGCTGCAGCGTGTAAGAGAGCTTTCGGTACAGGCAGCAAACGGCTCCAATACTGATGACGACCGCAAGGCGCTTCAGAATGAAGTAGATGAACTGATGGATGAAATCAACCGTATTTCCGAGACAACGGAATTCAATACGAAGAAGCTGTTAAATGGTACGGTAGACCGCCGTTCTTATTCTGACAATGAAAATGTCAAACTGATTTCTTTGTCCGACAGTGTAGATGTAAGGGCGTATAGCTTTAAGGTAGATAAAGAAGGGGATCAGGCAGTCATTTTAAGCAAAATGACAGGAAATACTGCCCCGGTAGACGGTGAGATTACAGTCAATAATCAGACAGTTGACATCAAACAGGGAGATTCCTTGGATGATATTTTGACAGCCATCCGCTCTGTCTGTGACAATATGGGAATTTATGTAGGGTATACGGACGGTACTCCGGATGCGGCAGCACCAGGCGGATACACACAGGTAGCACCGGCAGATGTCCAAATGGCAAATGCAAATCTTTTGTTTGTGACCGACGACTATGGTTCGGATGCAGAGCTGAATGTTTTCTGTTCTGACCCACAGCTTGCTGCAATGCTTGGCATTGACAAAGGCGGCACTAAGGCAGCCGGAAGCGATGCAGGCGTGACGCTTGACACAACAGAACAGGGTGGTTTTTCCAAGACAGCAACAGTCAGTGTGAACGGCGACATAGTAACAGTCCGTGACAGAGACGATTTTGAGATGGTATTTCAGGTATCTTCCGGCTCAATCGGAGACGTGACCGTTACCGTGTTAGATGCAGGCCCAATGATTCTGCAGATTGGTGCAAACGAAGGCCAGTCTATGGAGGTGCGTATTCCAAAGGTAGATACAACGACGCTTGGCATTGATAAAGCGTATATCAGCACACAGGAGGGAGCTTCCGAGGCGATTACGTTATTTGAAAATGCAGTACAAGAGGTTTCGTCTATCCGCGCTAAACTGGGTGCTTACCAGAACCGTCTGGACCATGCAATCAACAGCTTGGATGTTTCTGCAGAGAACTTGACAGAAGCACTTTCAAGAATTGAAGATACCGATATGGCGGCCGAGATGGCAACTTATACACAGATGCAGGTACTGACACAGGCAGCTACATCCATGTTGGCTCAGGCGAACGAGCGTCCGCAGAATATTCTGAACCTGTTGCAGAGCTAATGCAGACGGCAGGATGCAGAAGATAGGAAGGTATGGTGCGTCATATGACAAAGGAGCAGATTCAGACTTATACGCT
>CAJTZB010000106.1 GCA_910583815.1 uncultured Lachnospiraceae bacterium | reverse complement strand
GACAGATACGACAAAACCAAAGTATTATGCACTGGTTGAGTTTCCATATCCGTCAGGTCAGGGGCTGCATGTAGGCCATCCAAGACCGTATACCGCCCTTGATATTATTGCGCGGAAGCGCAGGATGCAGGGATACAACGTGCTGTATCCGATGGGATGGGATGCATTTGGCCTGCCGACAGAGAACTATGCAATTAAGAACCATGTCCATCCAAAGCTGGTAACAGAGAAAAATGTGGCTCATTTTAAGAATCAGTTAAAGAGCCTTGGATATTCGTTTGACTGGGAAAGAGAAATCAATACAACAGATCCGAATTATTATAAATGGACACAGTGGATTTTTCTGAAGCTGTTTAGGGCAGGGCTTGCCTATAAGACGGAAATGCCGATTAACTGGTGTACCTCGTGCAAGGTCGGGCTTGCAAATGAAGAGGTTGTTGGAGGCGTCTGCGAACGCTGCGGCAGCGAAGTTGTGCGTAAAGTAAAGAGCCAGTGGATGTTAAAAATTACGGCATATGCCGATAAACTGCTGGAAGGTTTGGAGGATGTAGACTACATCGAAAAGGTCAAGGTTTCCCAGAAAAACTGGATTGGCCGTTCGGAGGGGGCAGAGGTAGACTTTAAGCTGTCTGGCTCAGAGGAAACACTGAGAGTTTACACAACAAGACCAGATACGTTGTTTGGAGCAACCTATATGGTAATTTCTCCGGAGCACCCGATTATTGATGCCCACAAAGAAGATGTAAAGAACTGGGATGCTATTACGGCTTACCGTGAGATGGCAGCAAAGAAATCTGATTTTGAGCGTACGGAGCTTGCAAAGGACAAGACCGGCGTATGCTTTGAAGGTGTGACAGCCATCAATCCGGTGACAGGAAAAGAGATTCCGATCTGGATTTCGGATTATGTGCTTATGACTTATGGAACTGGTGCAATTATGGCGGTTCCGGCACATGATGAAAGAGACTGGGATTTTGCAAAGAAGTTTAATCTGCCAATTGTGGAAGTTGTGGCAGGGGGAAATGTGGAAGAGGCAGCCTTTACGGACGTTGCGACCGGGAAGTTAGTCAATTCCGGTTTCCTTGATGGGCTGGAAGTAAAGGATGCGAAGCAGAAAATTACCACATGGCTGACAGAACAGGGAATCGGCCATAAAAAAGTAAATTATAAGCTCCGCGACTGGGTATTTTCTCGTCAGAGATATTGGGGCGAGCCGATTCCGATTGTAAAGTGCAAAAAGTGTGGGTTCGTTCCGATTCCGGAGGAAGAACTTCCTCTGCTGCTGCCGGAGGTAGAAAGCTATGAGCCGACCGACAATGGAGAATCGCCGCTTGCAGCAATGCGCGGCTGGGTAGAGACAACCTGTCCGTGCTGCGGCGGGCCGGCGGAGCGTGAGACGGATACGATGCCGCAGTGGGCAGGCTCTTCTTGGTACTTCCTTCGCTATATCGACCCGCACAATGATGGGACGTTTGCGGGCAAGGAAGCGCTTGACTACTGGATGCCGGTAGACTGGTACAATGGGGGCATGGAGCATACGACGCTTCATTTGCTGTACTCTAGGTTTTGGCATAAGTTCCTGTATGACCAGGGCTATGTAACAACGCCGGAGCCGTATTTAAAGCGCACGTCACATGGAATGATTCTTGGAGAAAACGGCGAGAAAATGAGCAAATCCAGAGGGAATGTCGTCAATCCGGATGAAATCGTAGAGGAGTTTGGTGCAGATACGCTTCGTACCTATGAAATGTTTATTGGTGCATTTGACTTGAGTGCCGCATGGTCAAAAGAAGGCGTGCGCGGCTGCCGCCGTTTCTTAGAGCGTGTATGGAAACTGCAGGACATGCTGGCTGAAGGAGACAGCTATTCTGCAGAGATGGAGACCAGAATGCATCAGACAATAAAGAAAGTCAGCCAGGATTATGAGAACTTAAAGTTCAATACTGCAATCGCGGCGATGATGTCGCTTGTCAATGATTTTTATAAGGCCGGCAAGGTGACGAGGGCAGAATTCCGTACATTGCTTGTACTGCTGAATCCGGTTGCTTCCCATATGACGGAAGAACTCTGGGAGATTTGCGGCTTTGGCGGCAGGCTCTATCAGGCTGCGTGGCCGGAATGGGACGAAGCCAAGACAGTAGAGGCTTCGGTTGAAATTGCAGTCCAGTTGAACGGCAGAGTCAGGACGACAATCAGGCTGCCAAAAGATGTAGCAAAGGAAGATGCGATTGCGGCAGGCAAAGAAGCCGTAGCAGATAAGCTTGCAGGAATGACGATTGTAAAAGAGATTTATGTACCGGGCAGAATTGTAAATCTGGTAGTAAAATAAGCTGCACCTATTCCCCAATCCATGAAGCAGCAAAATTGCTGCTTGCGGCAATTTTTAAGCAGGAATTTGCTTAATTCACACAAAACCTGTTGCGGTTTTTTCTCAAATGCGATACCCTAGCATTGCCATCTGTACACACAACGCTGTCGTTGTCAGGCTGTTCTCTCTAAGATGGCTGCAGGACTAAGAAGGAGGAAGGATACGTATGATGGAATTTATTTGGTTGGCATTATTGGTTGTATTTTTAGTTGTGGAATGGGTAACGGTCGGACTGGTTTCTATCTGGTTTGCGGGAGGCTCGTTGGTTGCAATGCTGTTAGCAGCTGCCGGAGTTGCTGAAATATGGCAGATTGTTGCGTTTCTTGCAGTTTCCGCCTTATTGCTTATTCTGACCAGACCGATTGCGGTAAAGTTTATGAGTTCAAAAAGGGAAAAGACGAACTACGAAGGCATTATCGGAAAAATCGTCAGAGTGACGGAGCGTGTCAATAACTATGAACAGACAGGGACTGCCAATGTCGGAGGCCAGGAATGGACGGCGCGCGCAGAAGACGATGCGGTAATTATTGAGAAGGACGCACTCGCTAAGGTAGTCAATATCAAAGGTGTTAAGCTGATTTTGAGGCAGTACGAGGAAGACTAAAAGTGCGAAACTAAATAACAGCGGTGTCCCCAATGGCACAGAACCAGGAAAAATGAAAACCGCACTCTCTCCGGACAGCGCCCGGAGGAATGCATGGATGCGTAGCAGATATACATTCCTCTGCCCATTCTGGTGCTGGAAGGGAGAGTGCGAAACTAAAATAGGAGGTTATCCTTATGCTAAGAGCATTGATTTTGGAAGATAAGGAGGAAAGCCGGAAGGCTCTTACCGCAATTATTTTCGGGCGTTTTCCTGAAATCAAAGCAGATGCTGCTGCAACATATGCAGAGGCAGAGCGGCTTCTTGCGCAAGGGGAGCCTCCTTATGATATTTTCTTGCTTGATATCAATCTGGAAGGTGCAAATTCAGAGGACGCTTCCGGCCTTCGTTTTGCAAAACAGGTCCGTGCGACGCGTGGTTATGAATTTACGCCGATTGTAATGATTACGTCTATCAGCCATCTCGAAATGGCGGCATACCGTGAAGTACATTGTTACCAGTATATTATCAAGCCGTTTGTTAAGGAAGCGGTGATTTCTGTCCTGAAAAAACTGTTGGAGAGGAAACAGCAGGAGGAGCGCCACTACTTTGTATTTAAAAAAGACGGCATCAATTATAAAGTAGATACAAGCGATATTCTTTATTTAAAAGCAGTGCCAAGAGGAATTGCAGTAGTGCTGCGTAAGGAAGAGACAAAAGTGCCGTATCTGACGCTGCGCAACGCGATGGAAAAATTGCCGGAGGAGTTTGTGCAGTGCCACAGGATGTATGTCATCAACCTCCGCTATGTGGAATACTTTGACTTTGTCAACCAGATAATCCGCTTAAGAGGCTGTGACAGTGGGATTGAAATCGGAGGCACATATAAGGCAGAACTGAAGAAGAGGTTGGAGGAGCTTTAAATGAAAGTACGTTTGTACTATGTCTTTACAATGCTGTCCCTTTTTTGTATCCTGCTGATTGGAATCAGGGCGGCGAATGACCCAAGGGCGGATCTGACGCTGACGGTTTCGATTGTGGCACTTGGCGTATTTCTGATGTTAAGCCTGCTGGAGCGAAACAGGCGGGAGGATTTTATCAAACATCAGGAAAATGAACTGAAACTGTATCAGATGTATGTGCAGCCGTTAGAGGAGCTTGTAAAAGATATTCGCGCAAGGCAGCATGAATTTGACAACCATCTGAACGCTATTTTAAATATGCATCTGACGATAGATTCTTACGAAGAGCTGGTGAAAGAGCAGACAGAATATGGGGGCATGCTGTATTCGGAGGACAGGCGGAAGTTTTTTCCTCTGCTGCGGATTTCGGATAAAGTACTTGCTGGTTTTCTATATAGTAAAATAATGAATGCAGCAGGAGCAGAGATCGAAGTACAGGTGCTGAATTATATGCTGCTTTCAAGAGCTGCAGAGAATGATATTATTGAAGTAATTGGCACGCTGCTTGACAACGCGGTTGAGGCATGCAGCGGAGAGCAAAAGAAAGTCCATCTGACGCTTGACTCCAAGAGTGACCGTCTGATTTTTGAAATCAGCAATCAAGTGGAAAAAATGACGCTTGGGCAGATGGAGCGCTTTTTTGAAAAGGGCTATTCTACAAAGCAGGGGAACGGACAGCGTGGGCTTGGGCTGTACAATGCAAAAAGAATCGTAAACCGCGTAGGAGGCAGCTTGGAAGTTTCGGTAAAAGAAAAAGAAGAAGGCAGTTTTGTCTGCTTTTGTGTAGAAATGTAGAAAAGGATGAGCAGAAAGCAGTTGCTTTTGCCCATCCTTTTTATTGACAAACTAACCTCTCATTCTGCCGTCATGGGCGGCTTTCAATTTAGAGGGGAACTTTGTGCGGCAGCACAAATTCCCGGTTGAAAGATTTTTGATTTTTCAACCTAGTATCCCAGTTCTTCCCCAACAAGAATTACCTTAATCCTGCCCGGAATTTTAGACTTCCTTGTAATGACGGTCTGGCAGCACATGCAGGCGCTGTCCAGACAGTTTGTGCAGCGGCCGAACTTGGCGCATGGCAGGTCAAGCCCAAGACGGATGGCATTTGGAGGAGCTGCAACATTATGTACACGTTCTATCGCGGCGGCAAGGTCGCCTGCGACTTTGTTCATCCCTGCGACAATAACGACGTTTTTCGGACCGGCAATCAGGCAGGCAACACGGTTGCCAAAGCCATCAACATTGACGAGCTGGCCATCCAGAGTAATAGCATTGGTGCTCATGAAATAATAGTCGCAGCAGACAGTATCTGCGTACATGGCAGTGCGTTCTTCCGGAGTGGAGGCAGCAGCGCGGTCATATACCGTATAATCTGAGTGTTTCAGTGCATCAATCAGTCCGATTTCCTGCAAGGTCATCGAGCCGCCCCAGGAAACAGAACAGCCAGGAGTTAAAAACCGCTTTGCGGTCAGAAGAGCCTCTTCTTTTGTGCTGCAATAATAGCCTTCGATGCCGCGGAGATTGAATTTATCAATCAGGCTGTCAGAAAGCGCTTCGTAGTACTGTTGCTTCGGTGTTGCCATCGTGAGGTTCACTCCTTTTACTTTTTTCTTCTATTCTACTACATCCCTCTAAGGCTTTCAAGCATTTTGACCGAAACATAAAATGGAGACTAGAAATAAATCGCCAGATATATTATACTATATAGATAGACATATTCTGATGTCGTACTTATGGAAAAGAGAACGCAGGAATTTTTGATAATATAGAACGCTGCCTTGACATGGAGGATAAAGATGAAAAAGCTGAATGTTATTTTGCTGTTGGTTGCTATGATAAGCTTGGTAGGGCTGGGAGCAGTGCTTGTGTTTGCTGATGGGGAAGGAAAAGAAAAGGATTCGGATTTAAAGCAGTACCAGGATGGATATGTCGAAAATACAGGGCGGAATAAGGACATTATCGTCAAAGTTATGGAAGGTCTTGGGGAGCCGTCCGCCGAGGTATATGATCTCGCATTCCAGAAACAGATCCGCGAACTTCTTACAAAGATGGTCACAGAAAATGAATATAATGAAGATACACCGCTTATTGTGTACAATCCGTTCCGGACAAACAGCCAGTCCCTCTATGTTTATTTTGAGACATCGGAGCCGTATGCGATTTCTTATTCCGTGCATGTGCAGGATTCTACCCTTCCAAACTTTGGAGGAAACGTCGTGCCGGTGTCCACGGAAACATCTATGGTGCATGAATTCCAGATTACCGGGCTTCTTCCGGAGGAAGTCAATATGATTACGCTGCGTATGGTGGGTGCAGACGGCTTGGTTATGATTCGGCGGTTCTATTATCAAAACGACCATAAGGTGGCTGCTACGGAAGTTTTTCTGGAGACAGAGGCAGGCACAAAGCAGGTAGTCAATGAAGAGGATGATACAGTGAGCACGGTGCCTGCAAGCAAAGAAACATTGTCAGATGGGATGTTTGTTGCGTTTCCAAAAGAGAATGAGTTAAAGCCGTATCTCCGTATGTATGATAATCATGGAATACAGCGTGCAGAGATTCCGTTGAAAACATTTGGAACAAAGCGTATCCTGCTGCATGAAAACAGGATGTATTACCGTATTTCTGAAACGGAAATTGCAGCGTTGAATCATCTTGGGCAGGTAGAACAGATTTATACAGCAGAAGGCTACCAGTTTGGGACGGATTATACGCTTGATAAGGACAATAACCTGTTAGTTATTGCAAGTGACAAAAAGCAGAATTCCGTCAATGACTGTGTGCTGCTGATTAACAGTAAAAGCGGAGAAGTGAAGGAGCTGGTAGATTTGGGAGACCTGCTGCCAGACTATAAAAAAATATGTAAAGAGCAAAATGGGGTATTGGACTGGATTGCACTCAATTCCATTGCATGGGAAACCGGCAACCAGATTGTGCTTAGTTCAGAGAAAACAGGTGTTATCCTTAAAATACGCCGGCTTTATAATGATCCGAAGCTTGTTTACCTGATTGGGGATGCAGAGCGTTTTGTGGGAACACCGTATGAAAGCCTGTTCCTGCGCCTGGATAATGAATTTGAAATGCATGACGGCGTGAATATGGCAGGTATTTTGCCATATGATAAAATCAGGGAGTCCAGACACTACATTTATCTGCTGAACAACAATAAAGATGCAGAATATGGAAAGAAAGAAGAACCGGTTTCGTATTATTACCGCTACCTCGTGGATGAAGCAGAGTTTGGTGTGCGTCTGATGGGAAGCCTTGTGCTGTCCGGTGTTGCTCTGGATGGAAGTGTGCAATGGCATAAAGAACATCTGGTGACAGCCGGAGATCTGAAGCCGGAGTTTTATGAGTATGACAATGACTTCAACCTGATTACCAAGTTTACATACCATGAGCCGAAAGTAGAGTATACAGAAGAACAATTAGAACATATAGAAGACTATCCTCTGCCTGACGGAACAGTGCAGTTTGTACGTGTTTTGAAGTATGATTTTTATGGATATTTCTTTACGGAGCAGCCAACGATTGTGGTTCCGCCATCACCATCGCCGGAACCGACATCTTCTTTGGAATAGGAATACAGCATGGGAAAAAAATTATTTATAGCAGAAAAGCCGAGCGTGGCGCAGGAATTTGCAAAAGCTCTGAAGCAGAACTTCGCGCGGCGGGACGGCTATCAGGAATCGCCGGAAAGCGTGGTAACATGGTGCGTTGGGCATCTTGTGACAATGAGCTATCCGGAAGTGTATGATCCGGCGTTAAAAAAATGGGCAGTGGAAACACTGCCATTTTTGCCAAAAGAGTATAAATATGAACTGCTTCCGGCTACACAGAAGCAGTTTGGTGTTGTGAAGGCGCAGCTGCTTAGGAAAGATGTGGACTGTATTTATATCTGCACCGACTCCGGGCGTGAGGGGGAATATATTTACCGCCTTGTAGATGAAATGGCAAAAGTTCCAAAGGAAAAAGAACGGCTTAGGGTTTGGATTGATTCACAGACAGAAGAAGAAATCCTGCGAGGTATCCGTGAGGCGAAGTCTTGGGAAGAGTATAACAACCTTTCGGCATCCGCTTATCTGCGCGCCAAAGAAGACTACTTGATGGGAATCAATTTTTCGCGTATCCTAACGTTGAAATACGGCTATACAGTACGCAGCCTGATGAAGTCGGAGAAAAATCAGGCAATTTCTGTTGGGCGTGTTATGACCTGCGTGCTTGGTATGGTGGTGCGCAGAGAGCGCGAAATCCGCAGTTTTGTCAAGACTTCGTTTTACCGTGTCATAGCGAACGTGCGTATCGGAGAGGGAGAACAAGGGCTCTTAGAGGCAGAGTTCCGTGCTGTGGAAGGAAGCAAGTATTTCAACCATCCAATGATGTATAAAGAGAACGGTTTTCGCAAGGAAGAGGATGCAAGGCAGCTGATTGCACAGCTGACAGGACAGAATGCCAAGGTGGAGAAAGCAGAGCGCAAAAAGGAGAATAAAAATGCACCGCTGCTTTTTAATCTTGCAGAGCTTCAAAACGAGTGTTCCAAGCTGTTTAAAATCAGTCCGGATGAAACGCTGAAGATTACACAGGAGCTTTATGAAAAAAAACTGGTCACTTATCCAAGAACAGATGCAAGAGTGCTTTCTACAGCGGCAGCAAAAGAGATTGGTAAGAACCTTGGCGGACTGCTTAGCCTTCCGAAACTGGGACAATTTGCGAAAGAAATTATAGAAGGAAAGAAACAGATCGGAATTGAAAAAAGCCGCTATGTCAATGACAAACAGATTACGGACCACTATGCGATTGTTCCGACCGGGCAGGGGCTTCCGGCGCTGCAAAGTGTTTCCCAGACTGCAGAAAAGGTCTATGAACTGATTGTAAAGAGGTTTTTAAGTATT
>CAJTZB010000105.1 GCA_910583815.1 uncultured Lachnospiraceae bacterium | reverse complement strand
ACACGGAATGACACTTAAGTATTATTCCTCAGACATTAATTTTGCGCTGTCTACCGCTTTTGATATTGTACAGGAGCAGCCGGAATTCGATGCCATTATCACTGCCGGAACCATCCGTTCCTCCAGTATCAATGCTGCCTTTTCTATCTGCAAAACAGAAAAACGGCCGGCTTTACTGTCCGTTGACAGCACATCCGCCTATGCGCTTAGCAATTTTTCAGTATATGAAATGGATTTTGGCGAACTTGGCTCGACCATAGCAAAAGACCTTGTTGCCTATTCTTCAAACAAAGCAAATCTGTGCAAAACCAACACACTGGAACCAAAAGGCTTCTCCTATCAGTTTCCTCAAATAAAAAAAGGAGTGTCTGACTCCATTTCACTGCTCACTTTAGATAATCCTTCCACAAATGCGCTTGGAAAACTTCTTCCTATGTTTGAGGCAATCAGCGGCATAAAAGTCAATTTAGCCTGCACCTCTTACACTGATTTGCATTCTCAGCTAAATGCTCTAAAAACTTCCTGTCCTCATGACTTAATCAGAATGGACGTAGCTGATTTTCAGCCTTTAGGAAAAGAACTTTATCTGCCGCTATCTGATGTACTCGATATCAGATCTATGCCACAGGAATTATACAGCGGAATATACCGGCAGTACTCCGTTATAGAAGAAACCCCATATGCCTTTCCGTTTGACCCAAGCGTGCAGCTATTTTTATACCGCAAAGATTTATTTCATAATGCACTGATCCGCCGGGCCTATTATGAGGAATACAAAGAAAATCTGTCTGTCCCAACCACACTGGAACAGTACTTAAGAATTGCAAGGTTCTTTTCTCAGTCGGTGCATCCGGAATCTCCGACCCCATTCGGTGCAACCACGACATATGGCTCAGATGCCACTTGCGCTTCTGACTTTTTACCCCATTACCTGGGCTATGGAAACTCTCCTTCCCATGATGCAGAACTATTTCCGATTAACTCTCCAAAAATGATAGAGGCAATGAGACAATATAAAGAACTGCAGAACTATACTTGCAAGCAGGAATGGTGGCGCGACAGCTTACATCAATTTACAGCAGGAAAAACCGCAACTGCAATCGTCTATTCCAACTATGCCTCCGATGTTATCAATCCGAAGTTTTCTAACATCATTGGGCAAGTCGGGGCTGCCATTCTTCCCGGAAGCCATCCGCTGTTAGGTGGCGGCGTCATTGGTGTTTCTCGCTTTAGCAAAAAAATCCAGGCATGCAGCCAATTTTTCACATGGTACTATTCCAATGACATTACTGCTACATTAATCCGCCTTGGAGCCACCTCACCACTTGCAAATACTTGCAAGGATTTTATCAATACCACAATGTATCCGTGGGGCGCCGCCGCAAAAGACAGCACTCTGCTTGGCACACGTGGCTCTGATTCTGTCCGCGACCCAAAATTTACAATACGGAATTATGAATTTGCGATTGGGACTGCAATCCAGAAACTGATACTGGAAGATATTCCTCCGGAGCATGCTGCCTTGATTGCACAGACACTATATGATTACCGTTAGAGACAGACTATAAACTTTATATGAAATTAGAGATTTTGAATGAACCAAAAGGGTTACTCCCCTCAGGAAGCAACCCTTTGCCAGTTTCGTTTGTTTTACTGAATTACTCGTCTTGCTGTGTATGGCGTACGCATATTGTACGATGCAATGACGATTCCTTTTTTCTTGTTTGCGGCATGGACAATTTTCCCATTTCCTATGTACATTGCTACGTGGTCTACCACGCCTTTGCTGTCGATGTAGAATATCAGGTCGCCCGGAAGCAGGTTCTCCAGAGTTGGCTTTACCGTGCTGTAGCCTGCACTCTTTGCCTGATCTTTCGCTACTCTTGGTATTGTGTATCCAAACTGTTTATAAATTGACTGCACAAAGCCGGAACAGTCTGCACCATTTGTCAGGCTTGTCCCACCCCAGACATATGGATTTCCTACGAACTTTATTGCGTAGCTGGCTACTTCCTGACGCTTTTTCGCCGCTTCCGTTGTAAGGTTCTTCTGATTTTCAAGCTCTTTCTTCGCTGCATCTGCCTCTGCCTTGGCAGCTGCCTTTTTTGCTGCTTCCTCGGCCGCTTTTTTTGCCGCCTGTTCTGCCGCAAGTTTTTTCAGACGCTCCTGCTCTGCCTTCTTAGCGGCTGCTTCGGCTGCAAGTTTTGCCTGCTCTTCTTCTATTGTAATTGCATATTGGAACTCATAGCTTAAATCGATATATTCTTTCGCAACAAAACCGGTCTTTTCCTTTCCAGTCCTGTCGTCCTGTCCAAGAATAATCTCCACCCACTCTTCGTACTCGTTTGCCACATAGTACGATTCTCCACGCGGAATCTTCTCATAGATAGAGAAATCGGTTCCCTGACCGGAACGCACATTCAATACGCTGCAGTTAACCGTAGCCAGTTTATCACAGTACTGCTCAATTTTTTCTTCGGCATCCCAGCCAATCAGCAGATATTCTGCCTTGATGTAACCTTCTTTGACATTACCGGACTGGATTTTAACCCAATCGCCTTCATATCCTAAAATATTGGCAACACAGCCTTTATACAGTTTGCCGACTACCTTGTAGTCCGTAGAAGGACCGGAGCGGATATTGACATAATTTTTTACGTTTGCAATTCCAAGGTTCTCATACGGAGAAGGCACTCTGTGCACTGCCTTCATCTGTATGCCACCAACATAAATTTCATCCTGTGCTTCCTGTTTGGTCGCATTATAGTATTCATCCAGCAACAGGGTAATACCGCCAATTGCCGTATCAGAATCGTATGTGATTTCATCAGCGAATGTTGTTGCCGCCGGAGCGGAAAGCAGGAAAACAGTTCCTGCAATTACTGCTGTCATTTTTCGGTAGTTCATGCAGCTTTCAGCCTTTCTCTTCAAATGTTACAAAACTGTTACGTTCCATAGGGTATTATAGCAAGAATGGGCCTATTATGTCAAGTGTGGAAAAACTGCCAATTTGTGGTCAAAAAACGCTCCACGCTTGTAATCGCATTTGCGCCGTCGGCTGCCGCAGTCACTATCTGCCTCAGTTGCTTGGTGCGGATGTCCCCTGCTGCAAAAATTGCAGGGTCAGAAGTACTGCATGTCTCATCTGCCACAATATACCCTGAAGCGTCCATCTCTACTATGCCTTTAAATGCCTCTGTCTCTGGGAGCATCCCTACCGCAATAAATACACCATCCAGCTGCAACTCCCTTTTTTCTTCCGTCTTTACATTTTTTATAACCGCTGCCTCTACCTTATTCTTCCCCTTGATTTCCTGCACCGTGGAATCATATACAAGCTCTACGTTTTCTGCTGCGACAAGTTTTGACACCAGTGTTTTTGCCGCCCGGAACGAATCCCTGCGGTGAATTAGGTACACTTTTTTGCAGATGCGTGAAAGGAACAGCGCATCTTCTACCGCTACGTCCCCGCCGCCGACGACTGCGACTTCTTTCCCTCTGAAAAAAGCCCCATCGCAAGTTGCACAGTAAGAAACACCCATACCTGCAAGTTCTGTTTCTCCCGGAACCAAAAGCTTCCTGTGCTTGGCACCACCGGATAAAATCACCGTCTTTGCCTCATAGCTGTTTCCATCTTCGCAAACCAACCTCTTTCCTTCCGGAACTTCTTCTACACGGACTACACGTCCTGTCACAAAGGAAGCCCCCAGTGCATCCGCGTGCTCCCTGAACTTGGTTGCAAGTTCAAAACCGCCCAAATGGAACATTCCCGGATAATTATCTACCTCATACGTATTTACAATCTGGCCGCCGGAAAGCATTTCCCGCTCCAATACAATAAAATCAAGTTCTGCACGAGCTGCATAAACCGCTGCGGTAAGCCCTGCCGGTCCTGCACCTACAATAATTAAATCATACATTGTTTTCTCCTTCTATATTTGCTCTGTTCCCTATACTGTCGCTTGACAATGGTTGCATTGATGCTAGCGTCGGTGTACAGATGGCAACGCTAGTATAACATTTTATTACAATTCTGTCTAGCAGGGAGAAACAGCAGTTTACTGCCTGTACCCATAAATAATATACATCCCTCTTTCTACCTCATACGGAATCGAATATTTTTTCAGTATTTCTACAAACTCCTGCTCCGCATCATGCAGTATGCTTTTCCCTGCCAGCCTTCCTCCATGATACTCACAATAGCGCGGACGGACTTTGACCCACTCAATTATTTTGTAGTCATAATCTGCAAAACTCTCGTCGTCATAATCGCCAACATACGGCACATCTTCCGAGAAACCAAAGTACTCTCCCTCATCTTTCTCAAAGAGCGTCTTGTAAATATACGGAGGCGGAAATGGCATTTCCTGTTCCATTGCTTCTTTGAACTCCTGCCATTTTGTATTGTTCATGCAGCTTGTCAGTCCACGGCGCTCTATTTCTTTTTGTATCATTTCTTTTCTGCTCTTCTTATTTCTGTATTTTCCGCTTTCAATCTCAGCTACGCAATGCCTGACCCACTGAAAAAACCGCTCATCTAAGGCCACAGAGCTGTGTGGGATAATGGTTGTGTCCTCTTTTTTCAAATAACAATTGCAGTAACGCCTGCCCTCCCACCACCAAAACTCCAGATACAGGCCACCCTTATATTCTACCCGGAAGCCATCCGCTTTCAGACCGTTTTCTTTTATGACGCCGCTGCCAAAATTGATTTTTGAGAGCAGGATTTCCTTTTTTTCTTCGCTTGTCATTGTCTTAATCCCCTCTTCTTTAATCCTTTTTCTCTTTATGTACAATCTTTCGCGTATATCTGCATCCTGTAGTTCTATAGTTTGTGCAGCCAAAAAACTCGCCGTATGGCCCGCTTCTCTTCAGCAGCCTTCCTCCGCAGAATGGACACACAAATTGTTCTTGCTGCCCCTTAGCGTCGGTGTTGCCATCTGTACACCGATGCTAGTATATAGCAATACCGCACCGCAATCAATACGTTTCCTTGCCATTTTCACTCAAAAATGCTATGATTATACTGTTCCGCAGATTTGAACTTGATGAGCGTCCGGGGACACAGAGAGGTTGTGTATATTATGAAAGATGACTATTTAGTCAGTAAATGGGCTTTGATACGCCGTAATGAATTGGTAGACATCCCAGATGAATTAGAAATACATCCGGATTTTTTACGACGGTTTTCCCATGCGGAATTTGAAAGCGCATTCAGGAAAATCGGAGAGATGTTCCGGCAGATATATTCTGATATGGCAGTTTCCCCTCAAAAGTTCGGACTGCCATTATATAAAGTCAATGAGTATGATTATTTTTCAAATCAGGCAAGAGAAGCAAGGACATCACCATATAATCTGTTCTATTTCATGCTCTGCTTGTTTGCCTGCGGCGATTTTAATGGGACTACAGTTATTACGGATACGGCAGAGGTCAGAAAAACAGATAAATCCAAAAGGACCAATTTACTCCTGGAAGCATTGTGTGATTATGGCTTTTCGTTTGGCGGAATAAAAAAGTACAGCCTGTCATCAGGCGACCATCTGGAAATTGATTACCCAAAGAACCGGATTATTTTAGAGGTTCTTTCTTCCATTTCTAAAAAGGTGAAGCATACGCAGCTAAAGGATGTGAAAAATTACCGTTCCGGCTCGGCTACATTTAGTAATGCCTTTATTGGATGGAATTATAAAATACTGACTGAAGACCTTCATACATGCAGTCTGGCAGAAGGCTGTGACTATGTTGCAGATAAAATGCATAACGAGGCAGACAGGGAAGTAATCTTCACTTTAGATAAAATACTGACAGAGCATGGATTCTCAAAGAAAAAAGGAGACCCAAATGAAGGACCATCCATCCGATATTATCGCCAGAAATCATCCGTATACGATTATGCCCTGACCTCTGATACAGGAAATCTGTATCTGGAACTGAGAATCCGAAATGCAAAGAACTGTTTAGAGTATTTAAGTGAATGCCCAGAAAGAATAGTGGAATTATTTCGCTATAGCGACACCGGATGCCAAAACCGTATAAACGAAACCTGCAGGTTCGGCGTAAAGTACGAATTTGAAGGGGAAGAAAAATGGCATTGCGGATGTTGCGGCGCACCATTTAAAATACATCCCACAAAGGAAGATATTCCTCATTATTTAAAGCTATGGGAATTGGGCAAGAAAAAATAAGCGTTTATCCAAAGCTTGCGAAACCATCCTTTTCCTGCTATAATAAAGGCAGAACCTAAAGCAAGGAGGCGATTTTATGGATATTCCTGGATTGTCAGTCGCTATGTCACAGGCAAACGTTATCAACGACGTTAACATAGCAGTACTTTCCAAGACCTTGGATACGGTGGAAGAATCCGGCGAACTCATGATTCAGATGATGGAGCAGTCCGTAAATCCGCATTTGGGAGCAAACATTGACGTTCGCGTATAAATCCAAGAATGGATGCTTTGGTTTCAAGCCCGCAAAGCGGGCTTGTTTCTTTTTGGCCTAAAACTTCATTCCCCTGAATTTCAGCGGAGAAAATCCCGTCTCTTTCTTAAAAAAATAAATGAAATTAGAATCGCTGTGAAATCCGCTGCGGTATGCAATTTCACTGACCGGCAGCTGTGTCTGCAGCAAAAGCTCCTTTGCCCTCTCAAGACGCAGCCGGAGCAGATATTCGTATGGAGAAAATCCGGTTATCTCCCGGAATACTTTTGTAAAATACGAAGTACTCATTGACACATGCCCGGCAATTTCCTCTATGGCAAGCGGTTCTTTTAGATGATGCTTCATATATTCCTTGCCCTTTTCTATCTGGACACTTTTTGTATTTTCCTGTTCCGGCAGGCTGTTTCCTGCAAGCAGCCTGCAAAGCAATGCATAAATCCGTATAGAAAGTTCCGGTTCCGATGCCGCCTCTGACACGCCCTGCACAATACTTTGCATCGTTTCTAGTTCCTCCTGCCAATATTTCAGCTTCTGCCCCTTTTGCTGCCTTATCTCCTGAAACAATTCTCTGCTGTTCGCCCCATCAAAATGCACCCAAAGCGTATGAGTATCCTGCGTTGCCGCATACTCGTGCTGCCTGTAACAATCCACCAGCAACAGTTCCCCACCTCTTGCGATAAGTTCTGTCCCCTCCTGCCGCAATACCATCTCCCCTTCTGACACAAGCAGAAATAGAATGCTGTTGTACTGTTCCCTGTTGACATGGTACTGCTCCGTACACCGAAAATCTCCTGCCGCAAGAGGATAAAAAAACAGGCGCTTTGCCACCTGTGACGGTGTAAAAAACCACATTTTGGAGCCACGGCACAGCCCTCTCCCATAAAGCTCCATATTCCTTCTCCTCTCACATCTTTAAATCCAATCGGATTTCTAAATTTTCTGATAGTATTTCAAAACAAATCCTACAGAATCTATATTACAATTCCCATAGAAGAAAAGTCAACCAAGAATTTTTATGCGAAAGGAGCATGACAATAAAAATGAACGGTTTTTCTAAAGTACAGGTATGGGAAGAGATTGTTTCCATCCCTACCTATGGTGTTGGGGCACCGGACAAAAATCCTCTGTTCCTGGAAAAGCGTGTCTATCAGGGAAGCAGCGGAAAAGTGTATCCGCATCCGGTCATTGACAAAATTTATGATACTCCGGAACCAAAGCAGTACAAGGCAGTATTTTTGGAAAATGATTATCTGCAGATTATGATTCTTCCGGAACTTGGCGGCAGGGTGCAGCGCGCCTATGACAAAATGCGAGGCTATGATTTTGTTTATTACAACCATGTGATAAAACCGGCACTTGTTGGGCTTGCCGGACCTTGGATTTCCGGCGGAATCGAGTTCAACTGGCCGCAGCACCACCGTCCAAGTACCTTTGATGAAGTAAACTATACATTTTGTGAGCATCCGGACGGAAGCGCAACGGTATTTGTAAACGAAATAGAAGGAATGTTCCATACATGGGGTGGGACTGCATTTACGCTCTATCCTGACAAAGCATATCTGGAACTGAAAAACGAAGTCTACAACCGGACAAATACAAACCAGACGTTCCTTTGGTGGGCAAACCCTGCCGTTGCAGCAGGCGGACATTACCGCAGTATTTTCCCGCCGGACGTAACCGCAGTTATGGATCACGGAAAGCGCGCCGTTTCCACATTCCCGATTGCAACAGGCACTTATTACAAAGTCGATTATTCGCGCGGCGTTGATATTTCCCGCTACGAGAACCTTCCGGTTCCTACTTCCTATATGGCGGCAAAATCAGATTTCGATTTTGTCGGTGGCTATGACGAAGTGGCGGCTGCCGGGCTGCTGCATATTGCAGACCACCATATCTCTCCCGGCAAAAAACAGTGGACCTGGGGCTGCGGCGACTTCGGCAAAGCATGGGACAGAAACCTGACCGATGAGGACGGCCCTTATCTGGAACTGATGACCGGCTGCTTTACCGACAATCAGCCGGATTTCAGCTATCTTGCCCCAATGGAAAGCAAAAGCTTTACACAGTATTTTCTGCCATACCATGACCTTGGAACCGTCCACAATGCAGCAAAGGACCTGATTCTCAAATTAGAAGCAGGGGAACGCATTACAGCATATCTCTATGTTTCCGGGCAGTTAGGCCTTTGCGATGTCGAATTTTATGCCAAAAACAGCCTGCTGTTCCATAAAGAAGCCGAACTGAACTGTGGGGAAACCGTCTGTATCCAAACGAAAAATGATGGCTATGTCTTTGAAGACATTACCGTAGCCGTAAAAAAAGACGGCCATACAATACTCTCATTCTGCGGCGATATAAAAAAGCAGGAAATCCCTGCCCCT
>CAJTZB010000104.1 GCA_910583815.1 uncultured Lachnospiraceae bacterium | reverse complement strand
GTACGATTTCCTTGTCTGAATCTCTCAATCATATGATTCATCACTTAAATACCGAGAGCAGGAATAAGCTGGAACAAAATATATATCAAAAACTGGAAGCAGAGCAAGATGGAAAAAAACTTGGCAAGTGGTTAAATAGAATAAATGGTCTTGCTATAGAAACAAGGTGGCATGCATCCGAATGTTATCGGAATACGCTGACACCTATGCTTAACAACAATAAATGCAAGGAATTCCTTTTAAAAGCATCCGATTTACATCTCCATTTTCATGATCAGGCATGGAAAATTTGGGCACTTCTGGGTGTTTCTCCACAAACCTACTATGGTCTGCCCCATAATATCAATGAATTGTTGGACAGACCATCTGCCAGAACAGAACTCAAATCCTTATTTGAAGAATTATTTACTATAGACCGTCAAGTATCTTGCTTACTGCAGGAATGTTTATCTTTGCTGTAATCTTGCCAAGCTTTTTCTGTTATATTTAATTTTTTATAGTGAAAGCGGTATGATTTTATGAATCGGTTCATAGCTGCGATAAACTACTCCGGCTGAATCCAGCATCCGTTTGGCAGCGATTGTAGAGTCGGAATCACGATATTTGTCAGAGTAATATATGATTTCGGAAATTCCGGTCTGAATCAGAGCTTTTGTGCATTCGTTGCAAGGAAACAGAGTAGTATAGATTTTGGCGCCACGCATATTGGTTCCGGTATAGTTTAAAATGGCATTTAGCTCGGCATGGCATACATAAAAATACTTGGTGTTCAGGGCATCGCCTTCGCGTTCCCACGGATATTCGTCGTCCGGGCAGCCAAGAGGCATGCCATTATATCCGACAGACAGGATTTTGTTATCCTTGCTTACAATGCAGCTTCCGACGCTTGTATGCGGGTCTTTGCTCCGCATCGCGGACAGCAGGGCAATCCCCATAAAATACTCGTCCCATTTTAAATAGTCCTGACGCTTCATAGCTATTATCACGCTCCCTTTTGATTGTAGCATCCGTACACCGACGCTATCTTGACTATAGCATAAAATCTCTTTTTCTGGAAGCTGTTTCTTGCATATTCTGAGGTTGTTTTTTTGCTTCCTTCTTTTTACGGAAGAAGTAAAGCGCCAGCAAAACCGCCGCACCAAGCAGTACCGTAACTGCAATAATCAATGCGCATTGCATGAAAAACCGTTCTGGAAGGAACTGGATGATAGGATCCTCGTCATAGGAAAACAGCCAGTCATCGTTGCGGAATACGATTTCGTGAAACAGCACAAAAATGCGGTTGAAGTCGATAGCACTTGCAATGGCGACAAGAAGAGGAAGTACACACATAACAATCGGAGCGGTAAATAAGTAGGAGAAAGTTTTTCTTTTCTCTTGTATATCAATCAGGCCTGCAAGAAACAGAGGGGTGACAAAGAGAAAGCAAAAGAAGAGATTGAAAATTACTTTCACTTCTTTAAAGTGTGAAATTCCGCTTTCAGATGCCGGAAGAGTAGGAAAAGAAAGGTCTCCTTTCTCAAATGGACTGCACCAGTCAATCAAAGCATCATAGTTTTCTTTAATTTCTGCAACAGAATATCCGGTTTCTTCTGAAATCTGTTCCATGCCTATGTAATAAAACGGCCGCACATAAAGTGCAATCGTAAGCCCTAGTGAAATAAAAAAAAGCAGAAACAGGATGCCGATAGCAAAATTGATGATGGAAGTAACCGGAGCCTTTCTTTTGTTCATAAAATTCCTCCTCTAAAATGTGCTGTTTACATTGTATTTTACGCGGTATCGCGGTATAATTCAAGAAGAAATATATAGAGAAACCTGAAAGGAGCATGGTTATAGCGATGGAGTTTTGTAAGCAGTGGCTCGCAGACCCAAAGGTGTTTGCGGTAAACCGCGCAGAAGCGCATTCTAATCATAAGTTTTATAAAGACGAGGCAGAAGAAAGGCTTGGGAAAAGCAGTTTTATAAGCTCACTGAATGGTATTTGGAAATTTCATTATGCAAAAAATACGGAGCTTACAGTGCCGGATTTTGAAAAAGAAGAGACGGATTGCAGTGCATGGGACGACATTCGCGTACCGGGCAGTATTCAGCTGCAGGGCTATGCTGTGCCGCACTACACCAATGTCATGTATCCGTGGGACGGCCACGAGGCAATCAAGCCGGGACAGATTCCGGAACGGTTTAACCCGGTTGCAAGCTATGTAAAGTATGTCACGGCAGACCCTGCATGGAAGGGGCAGAAAGTCTATATTTCATTTCAGGGTGCAGAAAGTGCGATGGCACTTTGGTGCAACGGAACCTTTGTTGGTTATGCGGAAGACAGCTTTACGCCGTCGGATTTTGAACTGACAGATTATTTAAAAGAGGGAGAAAATAAACTGGCAGTGCAGGTATTCCGTTTTTCTTCAGGAGCATGGTTAGAAGATCAGGATTTTTTCCGTTTTTCGGGAATTTTCCGTGATGTGTTTTTATATACTGTTCCGTCTGTACATATTTCAGATTTATTTGTGAAAGGGCTTCTGGAAGATAACTACATAGATGGCGTACTTTCTATAGAGGCCTGCATCACAGGGTCTGCAGAAGTGAGCTATTCTCTGTATGAAAAATGTGCAGGTATGCGTGCAGCAAAGCCAGCGTTTTCCGGAAAGAGCAAGTCAAAGGGGCAAAAGCTCTCCATAGAGCAGCAGGTTAAGGCGCCAAAGCTTTGGAGTGCTGAAGAGCCTAATTTATATGAACTTGTATTGGAAGTAAAGGATGCAGACGGAGCTTTGTCGGAGGTTGTGACGCAGACCATTGGATTCCGCCGTTTTGAACTAAAAGATGGGCTGATGTTGTTAAATGGGAAGAGAATTGTCTTTAAAGGAGTCAACCGCCATGAAATCAGCTGTGATTATGGACGCAGCGTGACTTATGAAGAGATGCTCCGTGATGTGGTTCATATGAAGCAGCATAATATCAATGCAGTCCGGACCTGCCATTATCCGGACCAGACGGCATTTTATGATTTATGTGACGAATTTGGGCTGTATGTGATTGATGAAGCAAACTTGGAGACACATGGAACATGGTCAAAGCCTGGCGGAGCAGATAAGGATACAATTCCTGCAAACAGGACAGAGTGGAAAAATATTGTATTAGACCGGGCAAAGTCAATGCAGGAACGTGATAAGAACCACCCAAGCGTTTTGATCTGGTCATGCGGCAATGAGTCGTCCGGCGGCAAGAATATTTATCTGATGTCGGAACTGTTCCGGAAGCGCGACAATACAAGACTGGTGCATTATGAAGGCGTCTGCCATGACCGCAGCTACAACGAGACTTCGGATATGGAAAGCCAGATGTATCCAAAGGTGACAAGCATTGAAAAGTTTCTTGCAGAACATCCGGAAAAACCGTTTATTTGCTGCGAGTATACGCATGCAATGGGCAATTCCAACGGTGCGATGCACAAGTATACAGACCTTGCAAGAAGAGAAAAAAGGTATCAGGGCGGCTTTATCTGGGACTATATTGATCAGGCAATCCGCACAAAAGACCGTTATGGAAACGAATATCTGGGCTTTGGCGGCGATTTTGGCGACCGTCCTACGGATTATAACTTCTGCGTAAACGGTACGATTTTTGCCGACCGCACCAATTCGCCGAAAATGCAGGAAGTCAAGTTTAACTACCAGAACATTGTAATCCGCCCGGAAAAGAAAAAGGCCACTATTTTCAATGACAATCTGTTTGTAAATACAGACTGTTTTCAGGCAGTAGCAAGGCTGGAAAAAGAAGGAAAACTAATAAATGAAGTTTTCTTTACTGCATCTGTAGAGCCGCAGACGGAGCAGGAGATTATGCTTCCGGCAGCTTTCCCTGCAGGCAAAGAGAGTGGGGAATATACAGTAACCGTGGCGTTCCTTTTGAAAGAGGATACGCTTTGGGCAAAGGCAGGACATGAAGTGGCATTTGGGCAGTATACTTATCTTGTTAAGGAAAAGCAGGTCGGCGTCCGCATGTTAAAGGACGCTCTGTCAGAGGCAGGCAACGGATCTGCGTTGGAAATTATAGATAGCGACAGTAACATCGGCGTGCGCGGAGCACATTTCCACTATATTTTTGCCCGCGGCGGAAAAGGAATGGTATCTTTCCGGTATGCAGGCAAAGAAATGGTAAGTGAGCCTCCAGTGCCAAATTTCTGGAGGGCTTCTACCGACAATGACAGAGGAAACCGGATGCCGCAGCGCTATGCACAGTGGAAACTCGCAAGTATGTATGCAGGAATTAAAAACTGCACCTTAAAGAAAGGCAAGGAAGCAGTTGTGACATATGAGTATGAATTTCCGACTTCGCCAAAGGCAGGCTGCACGGTAGCTTACCATATTGCAGGGGACGGAAGCGTACGTGTCACAATGGACTATACGCCGGTTGAAGGCCTGTCGGAAATGCCGGAGTTTGGAATGCTCTTTAAAATTCCGGCAGATTATGACAGAGTGACTTACTATGGCATGGGACCAGAGGAAAACTACTGTGACAGAAGCGAGGGGGCAAAACTTTCTCTTTATGAGACAACAGCAAAAGACAATGTGACACCTTATGTGATTCCACAGGAGTGCGGCAACCGTACTGGCGTGCGTTATGCGAAAGTGACAAACCGCAGGGGTGAGGGTCTCCAATTTGCCGGAGATGCAATGGACTTCTCGGTGCTTCCATATACGCCGCATGAGCTTGAAAATGCAGGGCATCACTACGAACTGCCACAGGTTCATCATACGGTAATCCGTGTGGCGTTCCGTCAGATAGGAATCGGCGGTGATGACAGCTGGGGTGCAAGGACTCATGACGAATATCTGATTGATGTAAACAAACCGGTACATTTTGACTTTGTAGTTGCAGGCTGTTAATGTTATGATACTAGCGTCGGTACACCGACGCTACTGTCGCTTGACAGGGGAGAGGAAGGCCAGACAATGTGAGTTTGTTCACGGTTGTCTGGCCTCACCCCTTTGTATTGTGTTATGCAAACGGAAGGCATTTGCAACTTTTTTTGGACGGAGGTAAATTTATGGAAGAAAAAGTATCAAAGTTGTCAATAAAACTGATAGCAATGATTGTAATAGCTTTGGGCCTTGTAGCATGCCTGACCGTAGTTCTTGTAAGAGCGGATGTATTTGTAAAGCCGGAAGATGCAGTGGAATCTGCACTTCTTTCGCTTTCTCAGGAAGGCGCAGAAAGCTCCTTTGAGAGTGTTTTTGGACTGGAAGAGCTGTTAAGACGTGCAGAAGAGCAGGGCGGCGAGCTGAAGGCAGAAGTTTCGGTTTCAGATATTCCAGGAGAACTGTTTGGGATGGACGGAATTGTAATTCCAAACGTGGGAATTGCCGGAGCAGTCCGCGCAGATGTAAAGAATGACAGGCAAAGCGTAGATTTGGATTTGAAATTGGCGGATACCAAGTTTGCAAGTTTGAATATGTATGTGGATAAAGAGCAGATACAGATTGCATTGCCGCAGTTTTTTACAGCAGTGCTTTCCGTTCCGTATGCTGAACCAGACTTTGCAGCACGGCTGAAAAACTCGTATATTGGGCAGATGATAGGCTTTACTGACGAATACTGGGAGATGCTTGAGGCAGGTTTTCATGTCGGAGGAAGCAACCGCACATTTTCAAAGGATACGGAAAAACTAAAAGCAGAGTTTGTAAAGCTGCAGGAAAAACTGTATTCCGGAATGGAAGCGAAAAAGAATGGCACAGTTATAGTTGCTGCTGCCGGAGATGTGAAATGTAAAAATTATACAGCTACGTTTCCAGAGCAGCTTGTAAAGGAAGTTTTGGAGGAAGGCTTCACGCTTTTTATGAACTACATGGAAAAGTTCTGGAAGCAGGCAGGGCTGGAAGATACGTTAAAGGATGCAGCAGCAAACGGCGCTACGGATGTGCTTACCCTTGATAAGATTAAGACAGACGCAAGAGAAGCAATGGATAGTCTGAAAAAGGAGCTGCAGGATGTAACACTTTCTCTGGACTTGAACGGAAAGCGGGTAGTTCGTCTTGCTCTGACTGCCAAGTGCCAGACAAAAGGAACTTTCGTCTATGAAATGCTGTTTGCCTCGGAAGGGAACTATCAGGATAATGTGATGACATCACTGACAAAGCAGGGCGAAACAGAGCCGCTGTTTTCTATGGTTCATAAGACGAAAAATGACAAAGAGCGGCTTTCTTATGAGTGGGAAATTGTTACAAAGGAAGCACAGCTTTCTGTGACCGGGAATTATGATAAGGTAAGTGGTGATTTTCAGATTGTAATTGCGCCAGAGAAAAGTGTTTCTGTTGTTTTGGATGGTGTTGTGACCGAGACAAAGAAAGGGGAAGCAATTGCAGCTGAAATCTATAGATTGACAGTTTCAGAAAATGGTATAAAAGAAACAAAGGAGTTAGAACTTTCATTTTCTTACAGAGTATTAAAGAATGAAGTGGAACCAATTTCGTCAGGAGCAAAGAACATACTTGAGATGAAAGAAGACGACTGGAATGCGCTGATAATGGAAGTGTATGGGAAACTGTTTGGTATTCTTGGAGGATTTGGAGGAGCATTTAATTAGAAATGTTTTCTTAAACGTTTCTTGCCATCTGTACACCGACGCTGCTCATAATAGGCAGAAAAAAAGGCGGAACTGTGAAAGCAGTCCGCCCTTTTTATTTGAAGAAAATGTGATGTGGGTGCCAGTGTTCAGGCCCTTATATCAAACGTATACCGGTGCAGTTCAGATGGGGAATGCTCTTCCAAAAACTGTTCAAGAAGAGAACCGTCTTCTGGATGGTCTTCACGGAGCGTTACTTCTGTCTGAACTAAGTAGCCTTGCCGCTCCAGTGCTTCGTGCAAGGTTGGAAGTTCGCTTGCAATCAGGTATTTAGCGGTTTCGTCTGCAAGATAGAATCTGGCTGCGACAGTGGAGGCAGTCAGTGTGACAAAAATATCAGTAGTACCAAGAGCATCCAATTCCAAATGAAGCAGCGCACTTAATGAACCAGAATCAGATAAGGAACGCTTTCGTTCATAGACATAGAGTTCTCCATGTGCAGGATGCTCTTTTAGCTGCAGGGGCAGCTGGACATAAGGAAAGATATGATTGACCATGTCCATAAAGGAAAGATTGGAACGCAGCTGTTTTGCGGGTGCCTGTGCAGTGTCTCCCCCTGTAGTTTTGGAAAGCTTTGCAGCAAGCTGTTCGAGGCCTGCGAGCTGTTCATTCAGTCTATTGTAGTAATCAGCTACTTTTCCGTCCTGTGCGATTTCCTTTGGAGAAAGCAGGAAGGAATTTAAAAACTTCTGCTTTAAGTCAGCAAGCAGTTCAGAAGGGCTTCCTGACAACAGCGCAGATGCAGTATTGACGTCAGAATATGTTGCTGTAAGGTTCTCGGAGGCAGCATCTGTTGCCTGCTGCTGTAGTGCAGAATCGTTGTTTTGTATATTGTTTTCAGCGTTGTTTGCTAAGACTGTGCTGTCTGTGGAAACAGGAGTTTCTGGCGACAATAAGAGAGAGCCGTCTGAAGCAGCAGGGCTTTCTGGAAAAACTGTCTGGACGGAGCTATCTGCCTGCACAGAATGAAAGGAAGATGGTTCCCCATTGGTGACAGTTCCGGTTTCAGGAAGCGCCTCGGAAGGCGCAGTGTTTCCGTCTATAACAGGGCCGTTTGACGGAAGAGCTTTGCTGTCAGCAGATGGCAGATGCATAGAGCTGCCGGAAACTTCTGCGGTCGTATTGTTTTGTGCATTGGCAGCCTGCAAAGGTTCCTGCGCCTCAGTTAAATTTCCTTCTGGTGCAGCAGGAAGAAGAAGCGTCTGAAGTTCTTTGATAAATGCAGTTTGTTCCGCAGCATTTGGAAGGGAAGCGATTTGTTCATTTAAGATGTTGAACAGGGTAGTCCCCTGTGCCAGCAGGCGGTGGGAATCGGCGCGGTATTCGGCAAACCGGGCAGCAGTCTCCTCAGAAACCGGAATCTGGTGCAGTTCCATCAGAATCAGGTCTCTGACCGGAAGATCTGGATATTTGGAGGACAGCATCAGAAAATGCCTGATATTTGTGCCTGTTACTGGCTGCTGGTGTGCAAGCAGTTCGTTTACGATTGCCACAGTGCGGTCATTTTTTTGAAGATTTGCAGACTGCAAAATTTTATCCATCACAGGGTCTTTTGAAGAAGTATTTGGTGCCAGCTTTAGCGTAATCAGGCTGTCGGTCGTCTGGGAAACAAAAAAGTCTGCTTTTTGCCCGATGTACAGAGCAATACTGCCTTCTAAACGTGCAGAAAGCTGCGAGCCGTTTTCTAAGCGGACAAGCACTTGGTTTGGACGCAGGTCAATAACTTCGCCGCGGACCAAAGAGTCGGCTTTCACAGAAGGCTGTGTGCCAGAAGGCTGTTGTGCTTTTGCTGCTTGAGAAGTGCCGGAAGCAGCAGAGGTGCCGCTTGACGTACTTGTAGCTGCCGTCCTTTTTCCGCCAGCCGGAACAGCGGTCTTTTCTTGTTTTTGTGCCTGTGTTGGTGATGCATTTGCTAAAATCTGTCCTAAGATGCTCATAACTCTCTCCCTTTTGTGCCCTGTCAACTGAAGGTACTTGTATGTTATATCGGCAGAAACTATGGATTTTTGTAGAAGAAATCATTTATCCTATAAAAAATACAAAACCTATTTACTTTTGTTTGGAAGGATGATATAATTTCCTTATGCAGATATGGTTCATCGGTAGAACGCTGGCTTCCCAAGCCGGAAAGGCGGGTTCGATTCCCGTTATCTGCTTTTTTTATTTTATTGTCACTTGACAAGAGTATACATTTCAAGCCCTATTGCGTAACACTCCATTCTGTTCTTTGGGAGAGGTCGGGGGTG
>CAJTZB010000103.1 GCA_910583815.1 uncultured Lachnospiraceae bacterium | reverse complement strand
GGTATGCTCTGTGGAGGCATCTATCAAGGTGTTCTTTATCTGAATTACCGTGCAGAGTTTGAAAAGCAGGAAAGCATGCTCAGTCAGGATTCAATAAAAGAAAGTCAGCCAGAAGAGACGGAAAGACACAAGGATCAGGCCCAGTTACCGTCTTCCTATGCTATAACAGATACGAGCAGGAAAGATGTTTCGGGTGTTGCTGCCAATGTCCTGCCGGCACTGGTTTCTGTGCAGTGTAATTTCCGGAGAACCACCTATGATTTTTTCGGAAGGCCGTATGAATCAGAAGAAAGCGGGAGCGCATCCGGCATTCTGATGGCATCTGGCGGAAATGAGCTTCTGATTGTAACAAATAATCATGTGGTAGAAAATGCTGTTTCCGTAGAGGTTATGTTTGTAGATGGGACAATTGCTGATGCGAAAGTGAAGGCAACAGAACCTTCGGAGGACTTGGCAGTGGTTTCTGTGGCATTAAATGCTTTGACAGAGGAAACAATCCGGACAATCCGTATTGCTTCTCTTGGTAGCTCAGATGATTTAAAGCTTGGGCAGATGGTAATAGCTATCGGCAATGCTCTTGGCTATGGACAGTCCACTACCGTAGGCTATATCAGTGCGCTGAATCAGGAAGTTACATTTGATGATGGGACAACGATGGAGCTGCTTCAGACGGATGCCGCAATTAATCCCGGCAACAGCGGAGGCGCATTGCTCAATGCAAGAGGGGAAGTGATCGGAATCAACAATTCCAAGCTGGTAGATTCTGAGGTTGAAGGTATCTGCTATGCAATTCCGATTTCCAAGGCAATTCCGATTATTAACAGCCTACTAAACAGAGAGATACTTCGGGACGAGGAAAAGGGGTATATCGGCATCATCGGGAAGGATGTAACAAAGGCGAATTCCAAGACACTGAATATGCCGGTCGGCATATATATAAAAGAAATAGAAGAAGGCTCTCCTGCGGAACTGGCAGGGCTTAAGATAGGCAATATCCTCACGGCAGTCAACGGAACAAAGGTGGAAACGATGGAGGATCTGTCAAAGGTACTGTCGTATACGAGAGGCGGTTCTGTTGGGACGCTGACAGTGCAGGTGATGAGAGACGGCACTTACATGGAGGAAGAACTTAGCATTACATTTGGCTATCAGAAAAAGAGCAGGTAAGGAAAGGCAGGGTACTATGGCAAATTTGCTTGACTATCTGGAATGGCGTGGCGACCTGACATTTGCCGACTCGGCATTCAATGAGGTGGACGCATTGATACTTTCATGGCTGTCCTATGTGGCGTTAGACGGCATTGTGCCGGAACACTGTTCGCCAAAGGATGCGGTATCCTTTGCAGAAACGGAGCGTTTGTTTTTCCTGACACATAATTTGGATAAAATATTGAATGAGACGCAGTCATTTACGAAAAGCTCTGCGCTTTTGCTGAAAAAGCTGGCAGGCTGCAGAAGATTTTCGGAAACAAAGCTGACCGGATTTTTTAACCGCATCGACTATGAAAAGGAGTCCCAGTTCTGTGCAATGACAGTAATGTTGGGAGACAAGGAGACATGCGTTGTATTTCGCGGAACAGATGCTACCCTTGTCGGCTGGAAAGAGGACTTTAATATGAGCTTTCTGCCGGTTGTGCCGGCGCAGGAACTGGCTCTCCGGTATTTGGAAGATGCTGCCTCGGCATTTTCAGGAAAGCTGATGGTTGCCGGGCACTCTAAAGGTGGGAATCTTGCGATTTATGCCGGGGTCTGCTGTTCGGATAAGGTACGTAGACGGATTGCCGCGATTTATAATAATGATGGTCCGGGCTTTTATAATGTGGAAAGCCTTGGAAGCCATTATGAAGAAATGCTTCCGAAAATACAGACTTATGTTCCGGAATCGGCAATTGTAGGTGTACTGTTGGAGCGGGACGGAGACAACGTTGTTGTAAAAAGCACAGCAAAATATTTTGAGCAGCATGACGCGCTGTCTTGGGAGGTGCTCGGACCGCATTTTGTGACTGTAGAATCGGTTTCAGAAAAGAGCAAATTGCTCAGCCTGACAATCCGAAACTGGCTGAAAACATTACAGAAAGAAGACAGAGAGCAGTTTGTGGATGCTTTGTACCAAGTACTGGAACTGACAAAGGCAAAGACAGTGGATGATTTGACAGCAGAGTGGCATAAGGTAGCAAGTGCGGTCATAAGAAACTTTGGAGATCTGGATAAACAGACAAAACAGATGCTTGCAAAGACGGTGAAACTGCTGCTAAAAGAAGGCAGAGATGCAATCAAAAACAATAGATAGGCACAATTTCCTCTCTGATGAGTATAATGACAACATAGTCAAAAACGGATTCAGGGAGGATTTTTTATGAAACGCAAAGCCAGCATTCTTGCGGCGGTATTGTTGCTCAGTATGCTTCTTTGTGCCTGCGGTAAAGAAGGAGATCTTACGAAGGTGCAGCTGAATGAGGTTGCGCATTCTATCTTCTATGCTCCGATGTATGTGGCGATTGAAGAAGGATATTTTGAAGAGGAGGGAATCGACCTTACGCTTGTCAATGGACTTGGCGCAGACAAAACAATGACGGCTGTGCTGTCTGGAGAAGCAGACATCGGTTTTATGGGTTCAGAGGCCTCCATCTATGTGTACAACGAAGGTGCGGAAGATTATGTTGTCAACTTTGCCCAGCTGACACAGCGTGCCGGCAATTTCTTGGTTGCACGCACACAGGAGAAGGATTTCCAGATAGAGGATTTGAAAGGAAAGACAGTAATTGGAGGACGCAAGGGCGGTATGCCGCAGATGGTATTTGAGTATATTTTAAAGAAGCACGGCATTCGTCCGGAGACCGACCTTACTATGATCCAGAATATTGATTTTGGAATGACTTCCCAGGCATTTGCAGGAGGAAGCGGCGATTATACGGTGGAATTTGAACCGGCAGCGACGGCACTGGAACTGGAAGGAGCTGGGTATGTTGTAGCGTCTTTGGGCGTAGAAAGCGGCTATGTTCCGTACACTGCATACTCTGCAAAGAAGAGCTATATTGAGGAAAATCCGGAAGTTATCGAAGGCTTTGTAAAAGCGCTTCAAAAAGGCATGGATTATGTGCAGACACATACACCAGAGGAAATTGCAAAGGTGATTCAGCCGCAGTTTGCGGAAACTCCTCTGGAGACGATTGAGATGATTGTGACTCGTTATTATGAGCAGGACACATGGAAGGAAAACCTGATATTTGAGGAATCTTCCTTTACTTTACTGACTGATATTTTGGAAAGTGCGGGAGAACTCAGCAAAAAACCTCCTTACAGTGACCTTGTAGATAATACTTATGCAGAAAAGGCGGCAAAATAGAGCAGAAGAGAGAAACAAAGAATTCCACGAAGTGGGATTCTCCGCCTGCGGTGGACCGCCTTGGCGGTGTAATTCCTTTCCGCCGCAGTGCGATTCTTGCGGAGCATTTTTGTTTCATAGGACGCAGTTTCTATGAAACAAAAAAGGCAGGGATGTTAATCCCTGCCTTTATGCTTGTTATGATATTAGGATTCTATTCTTCAGTGGCTTCTGCTTTTGGTGCTTCTTCAACAGCAGCGGTAGTTTCTTCTTCTTCGTAGTCATCCTCAAAATCGTCAAGGTCATCCAAGTCGTCAAGCTCATCCAAATAACTTGGGGTAAAGTAACGGTAAACAGCGTAAGCAATTAATGCGACTGTAGCAACAGCGCCAATGATTGCGAGAATTGTCCAGATAACAGCATGACATTTCTTTTCTGGTTCCTGCTTTTTGCCAAGAATTTCAGCAAGCTTTGCATTGCTTGCAATAAGCTCATCAATCTTTTTCATATACTCATCTTCCTTTCTTTGCGTATCCTTTTTGTTGTCCTAAGTATAACACGTTTTCCCTATATTTACTACAACAATCTTATAAATTTTAAAGTTTTTTTAGGTTTGCAAACGAAGCAAGCATTTTCTTTCTTCCATAATTAGGAAAATCCACAGTGACCTCATAGTCTTTGCCGCCTTCTATAATGGAAATCACGGTTCCTGTACCAAACTTAACATGCAGCACGGTATCTCCTGCCTGGTAAGAGAGAGAGGCCATTTTGCCGGAACCAAATGATTTTGCAGGTGGTTTGTCAAACATGGTGTTGGAATAGGCAGGTGTCTTTATTTGCTTTGGAGAGGTATTTCTCACCAGGCCTGCATCCGGATTCCCAGATTTTGTGAAGGCTTGGCTTTTGCGGAAGGAAGAAGCACTTCCGGCAGAGGAAATATTTAATAGGTAACGAGGTATTTCCTTAATAAAGCGGGAAACGGAATTGAACTGGGTTTCGCCGCGCAGCATACGCTGTTTTGCAGAACTTAGAAAAAGCTCTTTCATTGCGCGAGTAATGCCGACATAGCAAAGACGGCGTTCTTCTTCGATTTCCGGTTCCGGATTGTCGGCACTGATGGACATATAGCTTGGAAACAAGCCTTCTTCCATGCCGCATAAAAAGACGTAAGGAAATTCCAGCCCTTTGGCATTATGTAGGGTCATTAAAGAGACATAGCCATCTTCCCCTTCCTCCTCATCCGAACTGTCGTCTTCGGTATTCAGGCCGCAATATTCCAAAAAGCCGGTCAAGGAAGGCATGTCCTCAGTCTGCTCGTAACGTTCCGCGTAAGAAATCAAGGCATCAATATTCTGGATTCGTTCTTCGGCAGATTCAGGGTCGTCGTTTCGCAGCTCATCAATATAAGAAGTGTCTTCCAGCAGTTTTTTTATGAGTTGTTTTAAGGAAGCCTGATTGTTATCGCGTTCGTAGCGGAGTGATTCAATCAGGGCCAAAAAGGATGTTATTTTAGCACGCGAGCGCTCTGCGCCGGGAACCTGTTCCACATGTTCTAATGCGGAATAGAGGCTGAGGTCATGAAAGGCAGAGTAATCACGGAAACGTTCTATTGTAGTAAGGCCGATACCGCGTTTTGGGACATTGATAATGCGCACCAGAGCGATGTCGTCTTTTGCATTGTCTACTGTTTTTAAATAGGCAAGGATGTCCTTGATTTCTCTGCGCTGGAAGAAGCTCAAGGCGCCAATGGTCTTTGCGCGGATGCCGGCAGCACGGAGTGCTTTTTCAAACATAAGCGACTGGGCATTGGTGCGGTATAATACTGCAAAGTCGCGGAACTGCGAGTTTTCTTCTTCCATCAGCCGCTTAATTTGCGCAGCAATGCCGCTTCCCTCCTCTAAATCGTTTTCATATTGGGTATAATGTACGGCATTTCCGTTGGCATTTTCTGTCCATAACGCTTTTTCTTTTCTTCCAAGGTTGTTGCGGATTACTTCGTTGGCGGTTGCAAGGATATTTTTGGTAGAGCGGTAGTTCTGCTCCAGTTTGATTATTCTGGCATCCGGATATTCCTTTTCAAAGTTTAAAATATTGTAGATATTGGCACCACGGAACTTATAGATAGACTGGTCATCATCACCTACAACACACAGATTATGTTCTGTTTCTCCCAATTCGTTTTCGGAAGAAGCAAGCAGCTTAATCAGCTGAAACTGTGCAGTGTTTGTGTCCTGATATTCATCTACCATAATATAACGGAAGCGGCGCTGATAGTAGGAGAGGACATCTTCATTCTTGCGGAACAGTTCTACAGTCTTTACTATGATGTCATCAAAATCCAGCGCGTTGTAGTCTTTAAGGCGGCGCTGGTATTCGTGGTAGGCGCGGGCAATCTGTTTGGTGCGGTAATCCGCCGCCATGCGTTCATAGGCATCCGGGGAAATAAGTTCATCCTTTGCAGAAGAAATGGCAGAGAGAAATACGCGCTCTTTCATCTGTTTTGTGTCAATCTGCAGATTCTTTAATACTTCTTTCATCAGTGCTTTTTGGTCATCTGCATCATAAATCGTAAAATTCCGGTCATAGCCAATAGATTCGATAAAACGGCGGAGAATGCGGACACAGGTAGAGTGGAACGTACTGACCCAGACATGCTCGGCACCTTCGCCAACGGTCTGCTCCACGCGGTTTTTCATTTCTTTTGCTGCTTTGTTTGTGAATGTGATTGCAAGAATCTGATAGGGATTGACACCACGCTCCTCAATTAAATAGGCGATACGGTGTGTCAGTACTCTTGTTTTTCCGGAACCGGCACCTGCCAAAATCAGAAGCGGGCCGCGGTCATGCTGCACTGCCTTTTTTTGTTCCGGGTTTAGGGAATCGTATATGCTCATAGGAGGCCTCCTTTGGTCGCTTTATAAGAAGCAGTATTTTGCGAGGGTTTTAAAAATCCGAAAGTCAGTTCTATTTTACCATAGGGAAGAAAAAAAGGAAAGTGCAAAATGGGTGCTTGCCATATAGTTTTAAATACTATATAATGTAACCAAGAAGGGCATTTCTAAGAAAGGCGAAGCTTCGGTCGTTGAAAGGAGCAGGATTATAAAAATGGATGATAAGTACGACAAGAAAAAACTAGAAGAGCTGATTGACGGACTGAAGCGGATTGCATATATCAAGCCGCAGGAAATTCCCAATATCGAGCTGTATATGGATCAGGTAACGACTTTTATGGACCAGCACTTAGAAGATACCAAGAGATTTTCTGAGGATAAGATTCTGACAAAGACAATGATCAATAACTATACAAAAAATAACCTCCTTCCATCCCCTCAGAAGAAAAAATATTCAAAGGACCATATGTATCTTCTGATTTTTATCTATTATTTAAAAAATATCCTGTCTATTACCGACATCCATTCGCTTCTCAGCCCGCTTACGGAGCTGTGTTTTGGGGGCAAAGGAGAAATGGGTTTGGAAGAGATTTATGAAGAAATATACCGGATTGAGCATGATCAGTCCTATTCCGTGGCAAAAGATATTGCAAGGAAAGCTGCCGCCGCCGAAAAGACGTTTCCGCAGGTAGAAAATGAAAAAGAGCGGGAATATTTGAGGGGGTTTGCTTATGCCTGCATGCTCAGTTATGACATCTATGTAAAACGCCAGATGTTGGAAAAGCTGATTGACCATAATTTTGCATCCAAACCTGAGAAGGAGACAAAAGAAAAATAATTAATAAAAGCCCGGAGGCTGTTTTTGTGGCCTCCGGGCTTTCTGAATTGCCGCATGGTTTCTATTCTTTTTCTTTCGCACCGCTTACAATAGAGTAATATGCATTGGAAGTAATGCGGTAAATCAACGTATAGAATATTGCAAAAATGAAAACGCTGACGGCAGCAATTACAAGCAGAAGCTTCGGATGGTCAATCTGGAATATCATCAGCAGTTTCTGGATCATTGGGAATGCAAACGCAAGGTGCAGGACTGCAGTAACAAGAGGAAGGAAAAATACAGTTCTCATCTGGGAATTGATGCTTTGTCTGATTTCTACCTTTGTCATTCCGACATTCTGCATAATTTCAAAGCGGGTCTGGTCTTCGTAACCTTCTGAAATCTGCTTGTAATAAATGATTAATACGGTAGCAAATAAAAATACCGTGCTTAACATAATACCAAGAAAGAACAGGCTGCCATAGCTGCTGTAGAAATCTTCGCGGTTTGCTGCGAGACTGTCACAGCTATATGCATTGATATCTGTTTCTTCCATTGCTTTGCGTACTTCATAAAGTGCACTGTTAAGCTGGTGGTATACTTCAATCTGTGCAGAAGAGGAGATGCTAGAATCAAAACCATAGTGCCAGTTAAAATGAAGCTGGGGATAATCCCCATTGTCTTTTAGTAAGGTAAGAGGCTGCAGTTTTTCCATAAAATCAGGAATAATGATGATAATGGATGGCATAACATTTTCTGTCCAGACCTCCTCCTTAAAAAAGTTTGTTGCAGTGTCCGCGATTCGGAGGTTACCCATATCAGGAATGGTCAATGAGGAATATGTGTAGTTACAGAGAACCGGACAGAGCAGGATTTCTCCTTCTGCTAACTGTATTTCTGTTCCTGCCAGTTTGTTGTAGTCGGAGAGCGGTACAAAGCAAATCTGGCGTAGGCAGTCAAAGGGTTCTGCATCCTGATATGCGGACTGAACGGTTTCCCAGTCGGTAATGGCCCTATCTTCTTTTATAAGAGCAGTTAGGTTTGCCATACGGTAATCTCGCAGATTTTCTGTGGCAATGCCGGAATCAGCAAGCTGCTTGGAAAGTTTGCCTCTCAGATGTGCAATCAGGGTATCCGAATCTTCTGATAAGGTCCGGAAATAGAGCCTGACATTGAAATCCTGAGGATAGCGAGCATGCAGGCTGTCTTCTGTTCCGAAATAAAGGCAGGCAGACCCGGTAATCATCACAAGCACCATCGTTCCAAGGATGCAGATGGAGGCAAGTCCGGCACCGTTTCGCTTCATGCGCCATGTCATGGAAGAAGTTGATATAAAGTGGCGCGCCTTGTAGTAATAATTTTTATTTTTCTGAAGGCTGCGGCAGAGCAGCACAGAGCCGGAAATAAAAAGCAGATAGGTTCCGATAATTACCATAACTACGGCGACGAAAAACCAGAGCAGTGCTTCAATAGGAGATTGTATGGAAACTGCAATATAGTAGGCAAAACCTAATAAGAGGATGCCTGCAATACCAAACAGCCAGTTTCCTTTGGGTGGTTTTTCACCGGAATTTTCGCTGTGCAGCAGTTCAACCGGATTCGTGAGGTGAACCTGCCACAGAGTATGGAAAAAAATCAGCGCCGAAATACAGGAAAACAAAAGGATGGTGTTGCGGATGGATGCCGTGGAGAGCGACAGTGTGTAGACAATCTCTGCATGCAGGGTGTTTACAAGTCCAAGCTCGGCAAGCTTGGAACAGGTAATGCCTGCAAGAAGCCCAATAAACAAAGAAATGCCAGTCACCATAACGCTTTCCCAGAACAGCAAAAAGCCAATGTTTTTCTTTCCCATACCAAGGATATTATATAGCC
>CAJTZB010000102.1 GCA_910583815.1 uncultured Lachnospiraceae bacterium | reverse complement strand
GCTGCAGTTTGGGGAATTTACTTTAAAAAGCGGCAGAAAATCTCCATTTTTCATGAATGCAGGGGCCTATGTGACAGGTTCTCAGTTAAGCAGGTTGGGGGAATATTATGCGAAAGCGATTCATGACAACTTTGGCGATGACATTGATGTTCTGTTTGGACCGGCATATAAAGGCATTCCGCTAAGTGTCGCAGCTTCGATTGCGTACAGTAAGCTGTATGGCAAGGAGCTTCGCTATTGCTCTAACCGTAAGGAAGAAAAAGACCACGGAGATGCAGGGATCCTGCTTGGCAGTAAGCTAAAGGATGGAGACCGTGTTGTCATTATTGAAGATGTGACGACTTCCGGCAAATCCATTGAAGAGACGTTTCCAATATTAAAGGCACAAGGCAATATAGAAATAAAGGGGCTGATGGTGTCATTGAACCGTATGGAGCGTGGCAAAGGAACAAAGAGCGCTCTGGAGGAGATTTCGGAACTGTATGGATTTCAGACGGCTGCCATTGTTTCTATGGCGGAGGTAACAGAGTATCTTTATAACAGGCCGTGCGGTGGACATATTTTAATTGATGATACAATAAAGGCAGCCCTGGAAGAATATTACGCACAGTATGGGGCAAAGTAGACAAGATTCTGATTTTAGATGCCAAAAGATACTTGTACACAGACGCTATTATACATTTTAGAATTTTCGCAAACCGCAGAAAGGAAATAGATATGGAAAAGATTTATTTGGTTATGAAGCATGCAGGAGTATTTAATGTTGTAGTGGGTATTTTGCTGACTGTGGCTGGCGTTCTGATTACTGTAGGAAGCGCATTTTTGACAGTATACGGTGTTAAGCTGTTAAAAAAGAAATCGGAGCTGATCTTCTAGGCAGAAAGGAAACTATAATGGCGACATTATCTTTAAAAATTCAAAACAGAGAAGGAAAAACGCTGTGTGTCAGCAGTGGAGAGGATTTTGCAAGCTTGGTTTATGCTGCGGAATATCAGGAGGGAGACTGCATTATACTGGAGACTTCGGAAAAGAATATCCATATTTTCTTGCAGGTGGATGATGCAATGGGGCACTCCCTTTGCTATATGACAGATACTATAAGATATATGATTCCGTTTGGGGAAAAGAGAATTTCTTATTCACCAAAAGCATTTTCCGGAAACAGGCATTATCTTCATGTCAGGATGGCAAGGACAGATGAAGTGTCGGCATACCGCAATCTGGCGCTGAATGTGAATGACCAGCACGGTGATACGCATTGCTATCCGCATGCTTCGGCTAATGTGGAAACTCGCGGAGAAGCGGTATTTGCAGCGAGGAATGCGATTGACGGTGTCTGTGAAAACCGTTCTCATGGAGAATGGCCGTATGAATCCTGGGGCATTAACCGCAATCCAGATGCAGAACTTCTGCTTGACTTTGGAAGAGAAGTAGAAGCAGATAAAGTAGCTTTGACACTTCGGGCAGATTTTCCACATGACAGCTGGTGGACGCAGGTCACATTGGAATTTTCTGATGGGACGGAAATGGAATGGAAACTTAGAAAGAGCGGTCTCCCGCAGGAGCTTTCCTTTGAGAAAAAGACGATTTCTTGGGTAAAGCTCTGCAAACTGAAGAAGGCAGAGGATGAATCGCCGTTTCCTGCACTGACGCAGATAGAAGTGTACGGAAGAAATTAGAGTAAAAAGTATACAAGAGGCATCGGTTGTGTGTCTCTTGTTTTTTTAAAGAGTTATGTAAAATGGAAGAAAGATTTTGGGAAGGGGGCGGGATGAGACATGGAACATTCCTTTCGTGAGCAATACAAAAACCAAGTGAGAGCATTGGCGGACCAGATGAGGGAAGAGGCGCTGCCTGCCCTGACAGAAGAGCTGTTTGCTTTATTTGAGATGAATGGAAACCGGCTGCAGTACGAGAACGTGTATTTCAGGCGCAGAAAATTTCTGGCAGTCTATGGTATTGCGGCGTTTATATTTCAAAGGCAGGAAGATATAAAGAAGCTTGTCAAAGTAATGGAAGAAATCTGTGAGGAAGAATGCTGGGCGCTGCCTGCCCATGTAAACCGCAAAGAAGACAATTGGCGCATTACGGTTGATTTATTTGCTTCAGAGACGGCACAGGCGCTTGCGGAGCTTATTTCATTTGTAAATCCTGCTCTTCCCAAAGAACATCATCTTCCGGAGAGCCTTTGCATAAGAGTAAGGGCAGAGATTGAGAGAAGGGTATTTGCTCCCTTTTTTGCCTCCGTTCCTAATTATGGTTGTTGGGAGTGTTCAGACCACAACTGGAATGCAGTTTGTACAGGGAGCATCGGCAGCGCCTGCATTTATCTGATGGAAGGGAGAGAGGAAGAGCGGCTTATGGCCTGTCTAAGACGGCTTTGCCACTCCATTAACTTCTATCTGGATGGTTTTAGGGAGGATGGCGCCTGTATGGAAGGTATTGGATACTTTACTTATGGGATGACGTATTTTGTTGGATTCGCAGAACAGCTGCTTCGTTATAGCAAAGGGAGTATTAACCTGTTTGACAATGAAAAGGTGAGGAGGATTGCCTGCTTTCAGCAGAAGATGTATTTTCGGAGCGGAAAAACCGTCAGTTTTTCGGATGTCGAACCGTCAGCAAAGTTTCGTATGGGTTTGACTGTTTTTTTAGCAAAACAGTACCCTGAAGTCAGGATGCCGGGTAGTCTGTCTTCTGATACAGGGGATTTTTCTGCATCAGAATTGCCTGCGCAGTATTGTCGGCTGGCAGCGGATTTTGAATCGGATTCCTGCTATCGCTTTATGGGATTGCTGAGAGATTATATATGGGCAGAGAAGCTGCCTGCACCGGAACCTTTGCAGGGCTTGCCTGGTATGGTTCTTCCCGATAAGGCTTTGCTGCAAAGAACATCCCACGTAAGGCATGACATACTGCCGGATGCCCAGTGGAGCATCTGTGAAAGTGCCGTAGGGACCGCAATGGCAATCAAGGGCGGTACAAACGGCGAGCCGCATAACCATAATGATATAGGCAGTTTTTTTTATCTGGCAGGAGAGGAATTCCTGTTGACAGACTTAGGCGCAGGAGAATATACAAAGGAATATTTTGGAGAAGGGCGTTACAATATTTTATGTAACTCTTCTCTTGGACACAGTGTGCCAATCATAGGAAGCAAAGGGCAGAAGGCAGGAGCGGATTACAAAGCATCGGAATTTAAGGCAGACGGAGATGGAGCGACGTGGGTAGAATTTGCCGGGGCATATGAAACAGGGACAGTAAACTGCCTGAGGAGAGAAACAAATTTTGATTTGGATACCGGTGTACTTACAGTTTCGGATACTTATGATATTCCAAAAGAAACAGACAGCTTTACGGAGCAGCTGGTCACACAAGGGAAAGTAAGTATTGAAGGGCATGAAATCAGGATTTTGGGAGAGCGCTATGGATGTGTCGTGCAGCTGCCAGAAGAGGTGCATTGTATTTGGTGCCAGGAGGAAGAGCATAGAAATCATATTGGCATATCAGAACCAGTCCGGCTGATCCGGTGGGAAGTGCCTTTGCGCTGTGGGAAAGAAAATAAAGGAATAACCTGGTTTACAGTGACTTCCCATAAAAGATAAGCGTCTGATTTTGAAAGGAGTGAAACAGCAATGAAGTTTGAATCAACGGTACTGGACTATCAGCTTAGCCCATACACCGGCCTGACAAGAGAGAGCTGGATGGAAGCAGGAAAGTATATGCTGCATGGAATTTTTCAGAATATTTCTGATTTTGAGGCCCCTGTAGTAATGCCAAGAAAAGAAACAGACGTTACATATCCGCACCTGAACCATTCAGAAGAGGAGCAGGAGGTACAGAGAAAAGCGGAAAAATTTGAAGGCCTGACCAGAACGTTCTTTATTGCGGCTCCGGTCATTCATAATGAGCCGGAAATAACGGTATGTGGATATAAGCTAAAAGACTATTATAAAAATCAGGTGCTGCGTACCTGCACGAAAGGCGATTCTAACTATGTTGGGACTTACGACGAACTTTGGGAACTGACCGGAGGAGGGAACCCATTTCGGGTATTCCAGCAGACAGTAGAAACCTGCGCGCTCGTAATCTGCCTGTGGCTCTGCAAAGAGGAAGTGTGGGACACCTATACAAAGCAAGAGAAAGACAGGATAGCTGCGTTTCTTTCCAATTATGCCCATGCCAGTACGGCGCCGCAGAACTGGCGGCTGTTTAATATGTTGGATCTGGCATTTTTACATATGGAAGGTTATCCGGTTGACAAAGAAATCATGGCAGACCATGCGCAGGCAATTCTGGCATATTCGGTCGGGGATGGCTGGTATCGGGATGGGCATTCGTTTGATTACTATTCTTGTTGGGCATTTAATGTATATGCGCCTCTCTGGAACCTCTGGTATGGCTATGAAAATGAACCGGAATTGGCAAGACATTTTGAAGAGCAGTCAAATCGTCTGATGAGGACCTATGCCGGATTTTTTGATAAGGATGGATATACGAATATGTGGGGCAGGAGCTGCATTTACCGCAATGCTTCCACAAGTGCATTTGATGCGAATTTTTTCTTAAGGCATCCTGAAATGGATCCGGGACTTGCAAGGCGTATCTGCTCCGGATCGCTGCTGCAGTTTCTTGGCAGAGAAGGCGTTGTTGAGGATGGAGTTCCACAGCTTGGCTTTTATGGGCAGTTTTCTCCGCTTGTGCAGGGCTATTCTTGTGCAGAGTCGCCTTATTGGATGGGAAAGGCATTTTTGTGCCTTCACCTTCCGGCAGAGCATCCGTTTTGGACGGCAAAGGAAAACAATGGTTCATGGGAGAGACTTGGAGAAAAGGAAGTGAAGGTGACAGCCTTAAATGGTCCTGCGCTTTGCTTTTCCAACCACAATGCCAATGGAGAAACCATTCTGCGTACTGGGAAAGTACTGAAAAATGCAGGTGATATTCATGGCATGTGGAATTATGCAAAACTCTGTTTTAATACAAAATATCCTTGGGAGTCCACGCCGCTGTCAAAAGAAGAAGGATTTATAGCAGGCTCTGTGGAATCTGAGCAGTATGTGCTGGAGGATCTGACAAGTGGAAGGAGGTCTCTTGCCAATGCTACGTTTTGGTACGGCGAAAAGCAAGGAGTGCTCTATCGCCGCCAGTTCTTTGACTATACGCTGCAGCAGGAGGCGCATTGGATTCCGGCAGTCAATCTGGCAGATTTTCTGGTGCCTTATGGCATAATGCGAGTAGATAAACACCGTCTATGCTGCCGTCCGGTGAGGTTTACACTTGGTGCCTATGGTTTTCCGGACAATGGGACAGAGGTTATAGAGAGGCAGTGCGGAGCAGCAAAGTCCATTATTTTAAAAGGCAGGGATGCTGCCGGTGCTCCAAAACAGCTGGCAATGACGATATACGATGGCTGGGACGGACTGGGATTGGTAAGAAGCAGCGGTACAAATCCGGATTCTGAGCATTCGGTTGTTGTCTACGCGGTGACAGAGAGGAAGAAGCAGTATGGGGCGCATGAATTCTATACAATGATTTCCCAAGTTATTACAAAGGAAAGCCATGAGGATTTTACAGAAGAAGAGCTGTTCCCGCTCAAAGAGATTTCGTATGAAGACAGCACGAGGACAGGAGCTTACGGAACTATAACACTGCATTTAAAAGATGGGACAAAAAAATATATCAACTTTGAAGAAATCGAAGCAGGGCTTACGCTGTAAGGACTCCAACAGTGCGTTGGAAGGACAGTTATGGAATTTAAATAGGAGGATTGCCATGTTTGAGAATAAACCAGAACTGACATTAGAGGAAGCAAAGAAGGCACTTGACTTGGCTGCGGAGCAGGTGGAGCGCAACCTTGCGGAATTTACCGACAACTGCCAGAACCATTCGAGTGTTCATCTTAAGTATCCAAAGTGCAACAATGACCAGTGGACTTGCGGCTTTTGGCCGGGCGAAGTCTGGCTGGCATATGAGCATACCGGAAAAGCAGTATTTAAGAAAGCAGCTTTGCATATGGTGGACAGCTTTGACTACAGAATCCGCAATAAGATTGCAGTAGACCATCATGACATGGGTTTTTTGTATACGCCGTCGTGCGTGGCTGCCTATAAGCTGACGAAAGATGAGAAGGCGAAGGAGGCAGCAATTCTGGCGGCAGACCAGCTGCTTGCCAGATTTCAGCCCAAAGGTGGTTTTCTGCAGGCATGGGGAAGCATGGGAGAAGCAGGAAACTACCGTTATATCATCGACTGCCTTTTGAATTTGCCGCTTCTGTACTGGGCAAGTGAGGTGACAGGAGAAGAAAAGTATAAAGAGACTGCACACAAGCATATTACAACGTGTTTAAAATATTCCGTCCGAGAGGATGGAAGTACTTACCATACGTTTTTAATGGATATGGAGAGCGGAGCGCCAATCCGTGGAGAGACATGCCAGGGCTATAAAGACGACAGTTTTTGGGCAAGAGGGCAGGCTTGGGGCGTCTATGGAACGGCTATTTCCTATACTTATACAAAAAATCCGGAATATCTGGATACGTTTCGCAGAACAGCAGCATTCTATTTAAAGCGGCTGCCGGATGATCTTGTGCCGTACTGGGATATGATTTTTACGGAAGGGGATGAACCAAGAGACTCCAGCAGTGCTTCTATTGTGGCGTGCGGCTTTTTGGAAGCGGCGAAATATCTGCCGAAAGAGGAAGCAGGACAGTACCGCAGGCTTGCGGCGCAGATGTTAAAGAGCCTTGTAGACCATTATGCCGTAACGGACTTTGAAAAGTCAAATGGGCTTGTGCTGCATGGAACTTACGCGAAAAAAAGCCCATACAATACATGCACACCAGAAGGTGTAGACGAGTGCGTCAGCTGGGGAGATTATTTTTATATGGAAGCGCTGACAAGGTTTGTAAAGGAATGGGAGATGTATTGGTGATATAAAATGCTATAGACAGTTTTATCAAATACCGATTGACGGAGGAAATTAGATTGAAAAATTAAGCGGATGCGTTATTTTTCAATCGGCTATTTGTGCCGAGGACGTCACAAATAGCTAGCGAACGCATACGTTCTCAGAATGGATGAGTAAAATGAAACATAAGGGCACTGTTACTATAGAAACAGATAGGATTATATTAAGAAAGTTTTCAGCAGATGATATTAATGCGGCATTTTATAACTGGACAAGTGACGAAAAGGTGACTGAGTTTTTAAGATGGCCCACACATAAGGACATCGGGATAACAGAACGTGTTCTGAATGATTGGATTGCAGAATATAAAAATTTGAATTTTTATCAGTGGGCTGTTGTGCCAAAAAATATAAATGAACCTATTGGCACAATTTCGGTGGTCGATATAGACGAAAGAACAGAAAAAATTCATATTGGATATTGCATTGGAAGCAAATGGTGGCATTCTGGTTTTACAAGTGAGGCATTTTCGGCAATTATTCCTTTTTTCTTTGAACAAGTGGAAGCTAAGAGGATTGAAGCTATGCATGACCCTGAAAATCCGAACTCTGGAAGAGTGATGAAGAAATGTGGTTTAATTTATGAAGGCACATTAAGAAAAGCAGATTGGAACAACAGAGGTATTGTAGATGCGTGTATGTATGGCATTCTTGCATCTGATTATTTTAAAGAATGAAGTGAATTATATGATAAATTTGCAGGAATCTATTTCAGATGACACCCTTGTCAAGTGACGGCAGAGTCTGAAAAAGAAAGAGGGGCGGAATTCCGCCCCCCTATAATACCTGCCTTAAGAATCTGGCAGCGAGTTCCGGCCAGATGGCACATTCTTCTTGTATCTGATTGCCTTCTTTATCGCTTGTTTCTTCTGTAGCGAGTGACATCCCATGACATCCAAAAGGGAAAATATGGAGTTCAGTCAGCACACCGGCACTGCAGAGCGAGGCGGCATATAACAGGGAATTTTCTACAGGCACGGCATCATCTGCATAGGTGTGCCAAAGAAAGGTCGGAGGCACTGCATCTGTAACCTGTTTTTCCAAAGAGACAAGTTCAAGCAAATCCTGCTTGTATTTTTTTGCTCTGTCCTCTTTGGTATGGATGCCGAGCAGGTTTTCAAACGAGCCTTGATGCCCGAATTCGCCGGAGGTAATTACAGGGTAGGATAAGACACAGGCGTTTGGAGCAATTTCTTCTTCTGATGCGTTCAGTGCGCCAAGCAGCCAGTCTTTACGGTAAGAAGTACAAAGGCTGGCTGCAAGATGCCCGCCTGCTGAAAAGCCAGCAACTGCAATTTGTTCTGGGTTGATATTCCATTCTTTTGCATGTTCACGTACCAGGCGGATGGCAGATGCAAGTTCACATAGTGCGGTCGGGTATTCATATGGAGCTACATGGTAATAGAGGACGAAAGTGTGAAATCCAAGGCTGTTGAACTTAATTGCAATAGGTTCAGCCTCGCGCACAGAAGTATGGCAGTAGCCGCCGCCAGGGCAGATAATCAGCGCAGGCCGGGTGCGTTCCGGACGGAAAGATTCATAGCTGTCAAGCACATAGGCATCCATTTTGGCAGGGGTGAACGGCATGGTTTTTAATAGGGACGAAGGGGCTGCCATTGTCCTTTCGATTTCTAAAGTAAAATGTTTCATTTGTTTTGCCTCGTTTCTTTCATAGGTTTTGGTTTGGGCTGCCTTTTTCGGAAGCAGTCCATTCATTTCATTCTTGGCTTGATTATAGCATGTTGGAAGATTTGGCACAAGGGCATTTAACACCGACGCTAATACTGCCGGAAAAAATAGTCTTGAATTTTATAACGATATATGATAGGCTATATGTCAGATAATAAGTAGGATGTTTGAAATAGAGGTTGACGAGCAAAATGCAAAACAGTACAATCTTTAGACAGACAGACAGACAGACAGACAGACAGACAGACAGACAGACAGACAGACAG
>CAJTZB010000101.1 GCA_910583815.1 uncultured Lachnospiraceae bacterium | reverse complement strand
GAGACGTACGTGGAGTGAAAGTAACGAAGAAAGGGGGAATTTCTGCCCTTCGTCGACCGTGTTTCCATCTGTACACCGACGCTAGGAATGGCATATATGTTTCCTGTAGAATCTGATGGCGGCCGCCATGCCAATGTATATGACCTCAAAAACGGAAAGGACGAAAGAACAACAATAACTTTGGATGGAACAGAACATAGTATTGGCAATCCATCTGTGCTTGAAGACAGTTGTCCAGACTGGAAAGAGATGGACTTTCTTTGGCAACCTCCTGCCATTTCATAGGCAGGAGCTGTGCAGAAATATCTGCTTAAAGTATGTCCTCTACTACATCACGTAAATGAATAGGAGAGAGCTGTCCCAGAGTACAGAGAGCAGCAAGTTTTTGCACAAAGGCTAGATCCGTGGAAATGTCCGAAACGGATGCGGCTTCTTCGCCAGATGCTAGAACGGCCCGAATCCCATAAGAGATATAGGAGCCAAGTTCAGGTGTGTAGAGTTCTTCTTTTACTGGTATGTACTGTAGCATGGATAATTCCTCCTTCCATATTTTTGCCATCGTCCCAGTAGAGCAATGATTGTGCGATTGCGAAAGTGCCGTTTAATCGCGTCCATAAATTATCACAGATTCGACATGCTGAACACGAATCGTAAAATTCACATGGAACCTAATGGTTCATACCAAAATATCGACAGAAATATGTCGAAAAATGAAGTGCATGTGTCTTGAAGCCTGACCCAAAACGTGATAAAATAACCTTCATGTTGTCTATATGGCAGAAGGAGGGGCATGGCGATGAGAAGAAAAAAGAATCATCCTAAAAATACAGTCATGCTGTTTTTAACTGCGATTATATGGGGATTTGCATTTGTGGCCCAGAGCGCAGGGATGGAGTATATCGGACCGTTTACCTTTAATTTTTTCCGTACGCTGCTTGGCGGTCTGGTGCTGCTTCCGGTTGTATTTGCTGTAAAGCATGGGAAAAAGACAAAGCAAGAGAGAAAAATGCTGCTCCTTGGAGGTGTCTGCTGCGGTCTGCTGCTCTGTGTTGCGACAAATGTGCAGCAGATTGGGATTATGAGCACGACCGTTGGGAAAACAGGCTTTTTGACGTCTGCGTATATTGTTTTTGTTCCGGTGCTTGGTATTTTCTTTCGGAGAAAGTGCGGCTGGAATGTCTGGACAGGCGTTGTGCTTGCGCTTGCAGGAATGTATCTGCTTTGTATTGGAGAGTCCTTTGTTATTGCAACAGGGGATATTTATATTTTAATTTGTGCTTTTGTCTTTGCCATACATATTATGGCAGTTGACTATTTTGCGCCCAAGGTAGACGGTGTGAGCCTTTCATGCATACAGTTCCTTGTATGCAGCGCCTGTTCGGCTGTTTTAATGCTTGCTTTTGAAGAGGTGGAACTTGCAGGGCTGAAGGGGGCGCTTGGTTCGCTTCTGTATGCGGGCGTGATGTCATGTGGTGTGGCATATACGCTTCAGATTCTCGGACAGAAAAACTATAACCCATCCATTGCTGCCCTGATTTTAAGTCTGGAATCAACATTTTCTGTACTTGGAGGTTTTATTTTTCTTGGAGAAGAGCTTTCTGCAAGGGAACTGGGAGGATGTGTTTTGATGTTTGCTGCGATTGTACTGACGCAGCTGCCGATTGGAAAAAAAGACAGATAGAAAAGGACTGCTGCATATGTGTTTTGCGGCAGTCCTTTTTAACATTGGCGTGCAGATGGCAATACGCCTTTACTTTTACTGTTTTTTTAATTCACAAAGCGAGACGGCTGTTTTTGCAGCAAGACGTGCATTGTTGAATACAAGCTGGATATTGGAGTCTAAACTGTCTCCTCCGGTCAGTTCCTTTACCTTGGCAAGCAGGAATGGCGTTGTTTCTTTTCCGTGTATGCCGGATGCCTTGCACTCGGAGAGTGCCTGTTCGATGGCGCCATGAATGGTCGCAGGGTCCATCGAGTATTCTTCCGGAATCGGGTTGGCTACGAGCATGCCGCCTTTTAAGCCCAGTTCTTCTTTTACATGGAACGTTTTTGCGAGTTCTTCCGGAGTATCCAGACGGTAATCCACTTTAAAACCGCTTTTTCTTGTATAGAACGCAGGAAGTTCTTCGGTCTGGTAACCAATCACCGGAACACCTTTTGTCTCAAGATATTCCAATGTCAGTCCAAGGTCAAGGATAGATTTTGCTCCGGCACAGACAACCATGACAGGAGTCATTGCAAGTTCTTCTAAGTCCGCAGAAATATCCATTGTCGTTTCTGCACCACGATGGACTCCGCCAATGCCGCCGGTTGCAAAGATACGGATGCCGGCCATAGAAGCAATCATCATTGTGGTGGTTACCGTAGTTGCTCCATCAGAACCTTTGGCAAGAAGCACCGGAATATCACGGCGGGATGCTTTCGGAACGTCTGAGCCGCATTTTCCAAGATGCTCAATTTCTTCTTTTGAGAGGCCCGCTTTTAATTTGCCGCTGATAATTGCAATTGTTGCCGGAACAGCGCCAGCTTCTCGGATAATGTTTTCTACCTTGCATGCTGTTTCTACATTCTGAGGATACGGCATTCCGTGAGAAATAATTGTGGATTCGAGTGCAACAACAGGGCGGTTTTCTGCCAATGCCTCTGCCACTTCTTTAGATACTTCAAGATACTTTTTTGGGTTCATGCTGTGACATCTCCTTTTCTTACTAAGTAAGCAATTGCAAAATAAAAACTATGTTCTTTGCAATCGCCTATATTTCTGATTAGCATCTGTACACGACAGTACGTCAAATAAGATACCTTTTACCATAACATACGTACAGAAAATATGCAACTTATTTGTTGTGGAATTGCAAGAGCATTTGTGATAGAATAATGCCGTTGAATATTCAGGAATGGAGGATGAAATAAAAAATAACATGGAAAAAGCAAGAAAAGTTTTGTTTATTGGAAACAGCCATACCTATTACAACGATATGCCTCGTATATTTGCAGATATTTGCCGTGAACGTCGTACGGAAGTGGAAGTCGCCATGCTGGCTCATGGCGGGATGGGCTGGGATTTTCATGTGAAGGAACCAGAAGTGAAGTTCAATATTTTTTATGGAGGCTATGATGCGGTAGTACTCCAGCATGTCGCACATCCGATGGGCGATTTGGAAGTCATGGCGGAAAGCGGAAAGAAGCTGATTGAATGGGTGAGGATGGCGGGAGCCAGGCCGATTCTTTATATGACATGGACTGCAAAAAAGGATGGAGAAGCAGCGCAAAAACAGATGAGCGATGCCTATCTGAATTTACAGAAGGAAACCGGATGTGAACTTGCGCCTGTGGGTGAAAACTGGTGGAAATATCACAAAGAACATCCTGATAAGGAACTGTACGCAGCAGATGGACAGCATGCATCTAAAACCGGTTCTTATCTGGCAGCCCAAACGATTGCAGAGGTATACCTGAAAAAATAAAAGGACAGTATTTTGCCGATGGGCGGTCTATAAACAGAAATACAGAAATCAGTTGCTTTTAAAGAAAAAGCGGATTATAGTAGGATGGAAGAAAGTTTCATGGGAGGAAAGAGAGAGCAAAGATGAAGAAACTGTTGGTTTATTTGAGGGACTATAAAAAAGAAACGGTTCTGGCGCCGCTCTTTAAGATGCTAGAAGCGTCGTTTGAACTGTTTGTCCCACTTGTCATGGCGGCAATTGTGGATGTCGGGATTAAGCAGGAAGACACCCCATATATCCTGCGGATGGGGCTTGTGCTCGTGGCGCTTGGCCTCGTTGGGCTTGCAACATCTGTAACGGCGCAGTATTTTGCGGCGAAAGCGGCGGTAGGTTTTGCTGCGAAGTTAAAGCATGCGCTGTTTGCACATATTCAGGGCATGAGCTATGCAGAGACAGACCGGACCGGAATCTCAACGCTGATTACAAGGCTGACAAGCGATGTCAATCAGGTGCAGTCAGGAGTCAATCTGGTGCTTCGCCTGTTTTTACGTTCTCCGTTTATTGTATTTGGTGCCATGATTATGGCGTTTACGATCGATGTGAAGTCGGCGCTTATTTTTGTCGTAACGATTCCGGCGCTTTCCATTGTCGTATTTGGCATTATGTTAATCAGCATTCCGCTTTATAAAAAGGTGCAGGCTGCACTGGATAAAGTGCTTGGCATCACAAGGGAGAATTTAAGCGGTGTCCGTGTAATTCGCGCATTCCATCAGGAAACAAAGGAGCAGGAGCGCTTTTCCGGATATAATGATGCGCTGACGAAAATCCAGATGTTTGTTGGCAGGATTTCGGCGCTGATGAATCCGGTTACTTATATTATTGTCAATGCTGCGGTAATTGCACTGATTTATACCGGGGCTCTTCAGGTGGATACAGGCAGGCTGACACAGGGAGAAGTTATTGCAATCGTAAACTATATGTCGCAGATTTTAGTTGAGCTGATTAAGCTTGCGAATCTGATTATCACGGTGACAAAAGCGTTTGCCTGCGCAAAACGTATTGAGGCGGTGTTTGAGGCGCCGACCGGAGTCCATATTTATACAGAAAAAGAATTAGGCGGAGAAGCTCTTGCAGAAAAAGATGCTCCTGCGGTTGTCTTTGAGCATGTCAGCCTTCGCTACCCGGCAGCAGGTGCGGATGCGCTGACAGACATCCATTTTACTGCAAACAGAGGAGAAACCATTGGAATTATCGGCGGTACGGGTTCTGGTAAGTCGTCTCTTGTACAGCTGATTCCGAGGTTTTATGAGGTGACCGGAGGGCGCGTGCTTGTAAATGGGCAGGATGTGCGTACTTATCAGACAGAAGAGCTAAAAGACAGAATCGGCATTGTGCCGCAGAAAGCAGTGCTGTTTTCCGGAAGCATCCGTGACAACATCCGTTTTGGAAAGCAAGATGCAACGGATGCAGAAATTGAGGAAGCACTTATGGTAGCACAGGCAAAGAGCTTTGTGGATGAAAAAGAGGGCAGACTGGACTTCGTGGTTGCACAGGGCGGCAAGAACCTGTCCGGTGGACAGAAACAAAGGCTGACAATTGCGCGCGCGGTTGTGAAAAAGCCAGATATTTTGATTCTGGATGATAGTGCCTCGGCGCTTGACTACGCGACGGACGCTGCATTGCGTAAAGCAATCAGGGAGCTTGATGGCAGGACGACGACATTTATTGTATCTCAGCGAACGGCTTCGGTTCTGCATGCAGATAAGATTATTGTGCTGGATGATGGAGAGATGGTGGGCATCGGCAGGCATGAAGAACTGCTTGCCTCTTGTCCGGTCTATAAAGAAATTTATGATTCCCAAAGTACAGGCAGAAAGGAGAGTGAGGCAGTATGAAACGGACAACAATAAAGCAGGTGCTTTCCTATGTGAAGAAGCATGCCTTTTTCCTTGTTGCCTCTCTTTTCTTTGCAGCGGTTTCTGTTGTGCTTACGCTTTATGTGCCGATATTGACCGGCGATGCGATTGACCTGATTATTGAGCCGGGCAAGGTGGATTTTGCAGGAATTGGTGCAATCCTTGTAAAAATTGCAGCTTGTATCGGAATTACGGCAGTCGCGCAGTGGGTGATGAATGTCTGCAACAACAGGATCACATACGATGTTGTGAGGGATATTCGTAAGGATGCGTTTAAAAAAATAGAAATCCTTCCGCTCAAATACATTGATGGGCATTCTCATGGAGAGGTTGTGAGCCGTGTCATTGCAGATGTGGATCAGTTTGCAGACGGTCTTCTGATGGGATTTACCCAGTTGTTTACCGGCGTGATTACGATTTTGGGAACGCTGTTTTTCATGCTGACAATTCATCTGGGCATTACGCTTGTGGTCGTAGTCATTACTCCGGTATCGCTGTTTGTGGCAAGTTTCATTGCAAAGCGTACCTATACAATGTTCCAGCTGCAGTCCAAGACAAGGGGCGAACAGACGGCATTAATTGATGAAATGATTGGAAACCAGAAGGTCGTGCAGGCGTTTGGCAGGGAGAAAGAGGTGCTGACGCAGTTTGATGAAATCAATGAGCGATTAAGGGCCTGTTCCCTTCGCGCAATCTTTTTCTCTTCACTCACAAACCCATGTACCCGGTTTGTCAACAGCCTTGTCTATGCGGGGGTCGGCATCAGTGGTGCTGTCCTTGCGATTGCAAATGGAATCAGTGTCGGGCAGCTTTCCTGCTTTTTGAGTTATGCGAACCAGTATACAAAGCCATTCAATGAAATTTCTGGCGTGGTTACCGAACTGCAGAATGCATTGGCATGTGCTGCAAGGATTTTTGACCTGATTAACGAGACACCGCAGATTCCGGATGCAGAGGACGCAAAGCGGCTTGTGGCAGATGGAAACGTAAGCCTTTCCCATGTAGAATTTTCTTATGTGCCGGAGAGACCATTAATCCGTGATTTTAATTTAAAGGTGGCGCCAGGACAGCGTGTGGCGATTGTCGGGCCGACCGGATGCGGAAAGACAACGGTTATCAATCTTTTGATGCGTTTTTATGATGTGGATAGCGGTTCCATTCAGGTATCCGGTGAGGACATCCGTGATGTGACAAGAGGAAGCCTTCGGACTTCGTTTGGCATGGTGCTGCAGGAAACATGGCTCCGGGCAGGGACAATCCGTGACAATATCGCAATGGGAAAGCCGGAGGCAACTATTGAAGAAATTATTGCAGCGGCGAAAGCGGCACATGCACACAGCTTTATTAAACGTCTGAAAGACGGATATGATACCGTGATAGGAGAGGACGGAGGAAGCTTGTCCCAAGGACAGAAGCAGCTGCTCTGTATTGCAAGGGTGATGCTTGACTTGCCGCCGATGCTGATTTTGGATGAGGCGACTTCTTCCATTGATACAAGAACAGAAATCCGTATACAGAAAGCATTTGCGGCAATGATGGAGGGCAGAACAAGCTTTATTGTAGCTCACCGTTTGTCTACGATTATGGAAGCGGACGTAATTCTGGTGATGAAAGACGGAAATATTATTGAACAAGGAAATCATCAGACACTGCTTCAGCAGGGCGGCTTTTATACAACGCTTTATAACAGCCAGTTCTAGCATCTGTGACGATGCCGGACAGAAAAAATCCCACCGGGCAGCAGCGGCAAGGCTCTGACGGTGGGATAAAGAAGTGTGGAGCTTTAAGAAACCCGGTGGATTCCCATTTTTTGTCTTTGGTGTTGCTGCTGTAATTTCATCAGATAGGATGCAAGCAAGGTGTTGTGTGAGGAAAACCGACATCCATACAAGACATCCAGCCGGTCCTCCATCTGCTGCTTCCGGACAATTTGGGCGGGAAGCTTTAAGATTCCTCTTCCAGTGTCCAGATTTAGCCGGACCATCCTGCCGGTTTCAAACGGTTCGGAAGAAAGGAAGGAGAATCCGGTTTCGCTGATGTCTTTGACCAGAACATCCGTTGGAGTCGGGCCGCTGTTTGTAAAAGCGGTAATGCTCATCTGGCTTCCGATGAAAATGCGATAAGCCCCACGGCGGTTCATTGTGTTGGCATCCCCTATGACGTCTACACTGTGATAGATTTTGCCTTTGTAACGGACTGCTTTTACATTTACTCCATACCAGACATAGACTCTTTCTTGTGTCGGATAGATGAAGCTGATGTTGCAGCTTGGTGGGAAGCCAACAATTTTCCCATTCACTAAAATAGGGGAAAGCAGTGCAGAATGGGCAATGCACTGTTCCAGTACGGTTAGGAAGGTTGCAGTTCTTCCATTGAGAGTGACTCGCAGCTCTATGGAATGTTTTTGTTCTAAATCCCCTAACTGCATAGTAATACCACGCCTTTCTGAAATCTAAGAACGATTTTTGCACTAATGGATTTAATATATAATAAAATGGGAAAGAAATCAATAGCAGAATTGGAGGAAGTATGAAGGATTTTATTGACATTCATACACATACGCTTGCAAGTGGGCATGCATACAGTACATTGGAAGAGATGCTTCAGGCAGGGCTGGATGCAGGGCTTAAGATTATGGGAATTACCGAACATGCTCCGGCGATGCCGGGAAGCTGTCATGAATTCTATTTTTCAAATTACCGGGTGCTTCCAAGAGAAAAGGAAGGCATGCGTATTCTGTTTGGGGCGGAGGTAAATGTGCGCGATAAGGAGGGGGCTCTTGATCTGCGCGATTCTGTGCTTTCTCATCTGGATGTGGCAATTGCGAGCCTGCATCCGCCATGTATGAAAAGCGGCACTGCCGAGGAAAATACAAGGGCGCTTGTACAGGCGATGAAACACCCATCTGTCTGCATTATCGGACATCCTGACGACGCAAGGTTTCCCCTTGATTATGAATATCTGGTCAAGGCAGCAAAGGAACAGCAAGTGCTTTTAGAGGTCAACAATTCGTCGCTTTCTCCAACAAGTTACCGCCCGGGGGCAAGAGAAAACTACAGGACGATGCTTGCCCTTTGCATGAGATATGAAGTACCGGTACTTATGGGAAGCGATGCACACTATCGCAGTTTTGTAGGAGAGCATGGATTTGCCATAGAATTGCTTACAGAAGTTGGATTTCCGGAACAACTTGTCGTAAATTCAGATGCGGAACAGCTGCTTCGGTTCATTGACGGAAAGAAGCAGTTATGCTAAAATAAAACATCAGGAAATCTTCCGGTGTTTGAAAGGAATTATAATATGAAATATCGAATAGGAATCGACCTTGGCGGTACCAATATGGCAGCAGGAATTGTAGACGAAACATATGCGGTGCCATTCCGCAAATCAATAAAAACAAGGAAAGACGGTACTCCGGAAGAAATTGCGGATGATATGGCTGCGCTTGTGCATGAACTGTGCAGCGAATCGGGAATAGACGAAGGGGACATAGAAACTGTCGGCATCGGAATACCGGGCAGCGTAAGCAATGATGGGATTGTAGAAGATGCCAATAACATTGGCTTCTATTATGTGCCGTTTGAACGGATGA
>CAJTZB010000100.1 GCA_910583815.1 uncultured Lachnospiraceae bacterium | reverse complement strand
GGTAGCGCCGACAACATTGAGCCCCGGCCCAATGTTATTCAAAGTAGCAGCAACTGCTGTAAAGTTTGTAGTGGTGTCAAAGCCATCAAATGAAATTAAAAGAATGGAAGCTATAAATACAAGCACATATGCCATCAAAAGCACGTTTGCAGAGTGCAGTATAGAGTGTTCCACTGGCTTTTGATCCATTTTGATAACATGAATGCGTCTTGGGTGAATTTGCTGCATCAGTTCTTTTTTTACCTGTTTTACATAAATCATAATACGAGATATTTTAATTCCGCCTCCGGTAGAACCGGCACAGGCTCCAATAAACATCAGGCATACCATAAGAATACGCGAGAACTCCGGCCATAGGTTGAAGTCTGTAGTGGCATAGCCGGTTGTTGTCATAATTGAAGCGACCTGAAAAGCAGCATCCAAAAGCCCTTTGCCAAGCTGCGTGCCGTGCGAGATAAGGTTCCATGTAATCAGCGCAACGGAAAGCATATAAATACCAAAATAACAGCGCACCTCTTCCATATGAAACGCATCACTGAAACGGCGAATTAATAAATAGTAGAAAAACGTGAAATTCACGCCGAACAGAAACATAAATACTGTAATCACAACCTGCACATAGACGGAATAACTGGCGATGCTGTCATTTAAAATACCAAAACCACCAGTGCCCGCAGTGCCAAATGAAAGGCAGAGTGCATCAAATAACGGCATTCCGCCAAACAGCAGTAAGATAATTTCGATTACAGTCATTACCATATAGATAGCATAGAGCAAAAATGCAGTCTGCTGCACTCTTGGAACAAGTTTGCCAACAGATGGGCCCGGACTCTCTGCTTTCATCAGGTTCATTGTAGAGCCGCCGGTCATTGGCAGGATGGCAAGGATAAAGACAAGTACTCCCATGCCGCCAATCCAGTGGCTGAAACTGCGGAAAAACAGGTTGCTATAAGACAGGGCCTCAACATTTGTTAAAATGCTGGAACCGGTCGTTGTATAGCCGGAAATAATTTCAAACAATGCGTCTGTAAAAGAAGGGATGTCTCCGCTGAGTACGAACGGAAGTGCACCGATGATACTCATGATAATCCAGCTTAGTGAGACGGCGACAAAACCTTCTTTTGCATAAAATGCCGTTCTTGTAGATTTTGGGCGGCGCAGCAATATGCCGATCAAAAGGCAGCAAAGACCGACAGCAAAGTAAATCAGGGCATTTTTTGTCTCCCCATATAACAGCCCGACAATACACGGCAAAAGCATAAATATGCTCTGCAGTCCGATGACCCAGCTGAGAATATGAAAAATAATAGAAAAGTTCATGATAGATGCCTGTCCTTTCCTAGTGTGCAGAGCCTTGCAGAATGTCAGAAATATCCTGCAGCCCTCTGTTTGTGGTGACCACAATCACTGTATCATTCAGACGTATTACATCTCGCCCGGAAGGTGTGATAATTTGTTTTTTGCGAACAATACAGCAGATAAGCAGGTTCTTTTTCAGGTGCAGGTCCTGCAGCGGAATACCAAGGAGCGTGCAGTTGTCACGGACATGGAATTCCAGTGCCTCTACTTGGTTATCCATTAGGCGGTACAGCGCTTCTACGTTGCTTCCGTAGGAGTTACTTTGTGCGCGGACATACTGGAGAATATATTCTGTTGTGATATTCCTTGGCGAAATCAGGCTGCCGACCGGAAGGTCTTCAATAATTTCATCTAATACCAATCTGCTGACTTTTGTGATTTTTTTGCTGCGTGGGCTGATTTTATTTGCATAGAGTGAGAGAAAGACATTTTCTTCATCGGTTGTTGTCATGGCTACAAAGGCATCGGTCTGAGAAAGTCCTTCTTCTAACAGCCCTTCATGCTCTGTAGCATCGGCATGGATAATGGTTGCCTTTGGAAGCCCCTCGCTTAAAAAGTGGCAACGATCGTTATCACGCTCAATGATTTTAACATGTATTCCTGAGTGCAGCAAAATCTGTGCCAGGTAATAGGAGGTAGTGCCGCCCCCGGCAATCATGACATCCCGGATTTCATGAAGCGTTGACAGCTTGCTGATTTTGTAAAACTCAGGTATTTTTTCGCGTGGCAAAATAACGGAAATTGTGTCACCTGCCTGTAGGACGCTGTTTCCGTTTGGTATGATAATCTGGTGTTCATGTACAAGAATGCAGATTAAAACCTGATGGTTCATTTTTTTAGAAAAGTCCATAACCTTCATATTATGAAGAGGAGAGTTTTCGGAAATTGCAACACGCAGCAAATCGACTCTTCCTTTGGCGAACGAGTCGATTTCCATAGCTTCTGGCACCTGAATCAGCCTTGCGATTTCGCTTGCAGCAGCCCACTCCGGATTGATGACCATAGACATATCCATACAGAGCTTTAAATAGTCAAGCTCAGAGAAATATTCCGGATTCCGCACACGGGCAATCGTTTGGCAGTTACCTGCTTTTTTTGCAATCAGGCAGCTGATTAGGTTGATTTCGTCCTGGTCTGTCACGGCAATCAGCAGGTCGGATTTTTCGATTCCGGCTTCCTTTTGGGTCAGGAAACTTGTACCATTTCCAACAATGCCCTGCACGTCAAGATTAGAAAGCGCCGGTTGGAGGCGCTCATGTGATTTATCAATCAGAGTAATTTCATGTCCTTCGTCATTTAGCTGCTGCGCAAGCGTATAGCCTACTTTTCCACAGCCTACGATGATGATTTTCATAAATGTGACCGTACCTTTCTTGCGATTTATATTGAGGATGATTTTTTGGAGAAGGGGGTGTCAAAAGCCTCTTTTTGACCCTATTCTCTTGCCATCAATAAGAGCAAAATTCCATAAATTAAAATATCAGCATAAGTGTACCACGTAAAGGTGAAATTGTCACTATTTTGTGAAAAAAATAACGAACTTGTCTCTACCATTTGTGTGGGAAATGTGGTAGAATAGAGCTGTTTAGGAAAAAGAGAGGGAATATGCGGAAAGCTGTTAAGGTAGAAGATCATGAAGAAAAAAAATGCATGGGTCAGAGGCCTTTTGATGATAACGCAAATCGGCATTACAATGTTAGTGCCAATCTTTCTTTGCCTGTTTTTGGGAGTATTTTTAAATGACGCGTTTGATACGGTCTATGCAGTTCCGGTTCTGCTTGTTTTGGGGATTGCAGCCTCATTCCGCAACACATATTATCTGACCAAGGGATTCTATGCAAAGCAAAAGCGAAAGGAAGATGAGGAGCTTGCGTATATCGAGGGACTAAAACGCAGGGGGCAGGAAAACAAACAAGAGGAGGCTCCATGAACACGGAAGAAAAGGCAACACTATATGAACTGCTTTTTGGTATTGTGCTGTTTTCGGCGGCAAGCCTGCTTGTGAACTTATTTATCAGCAGGCGGCTTGTTTATTCGCTTGGTGTTTTGCTTGGTACTGCAATTGCAGTATTTATGCTGTTCCATATGTATTCTGTTTTAAAACGTGCCCTGCGCTACGACAAAGATACTGCTGCAAAAAAAGTAAGGGTTGCAGCGCTGCTCCGTATGGCAGTGATGGTGGCAGGTGTTATGCTGGCGGTGCTGCTTCCGGAGGTATTTTCTTTTGTCGGGGTGCTGCTTGGCGTTTTAACACTAAAGTTTGCGGCTTATTTACAGCCGTTAACTCATAAATTTTTTAATAAAATATTAAGTAAAGGAAGGTGAGAAAGTGGGATTCGGGAGCGTCTTACGAACAGGGGCATTTTTAGCTGCCGAGACGGGCGAAGTTAAATTCGGTGTCGATGGTCTGTTAAGATACGAGCTGTTCGGGCAGGAACTGTGGATTACAAATACGCACGTCAGCCTGCTTATTGTCGTGTTAGTCATGACGATTTTCGCGTTGGCTGCAAACCGTGCCATCCGTAAGGCAGACCCCAATGAAGTGCCTGGAACGTTCCTCAATATCATCGAATACCTGGTAGAAGCGGTAGACAATCTGACCAGAACGAACATGGGGGAGAAACATGGCTGGAAGTTTTCCAACTATATCGGCACATTGTTTGGATTTCTCATTGTGGCGAACTTATCAGGCCTGTTTGGACTCAGGGCGCCTACGGCGGATTATGGTGTAACGCTTGGACTTGCTTTGATTACGTTTGTGCTGATTCATTACAACGGCTTCAAGTACGAAAAAGCAGGGCATGTTACCAAACTGTTTAAGCCGGTATTGCTGACGCCGATTAATATTATCGGTGAGATTGCGACACCATTGTCGATGTCGCTTCGTCTGTTTGGCAACATTTTATCCGGCACCGTTATGATGGGACTTCTATACGGTTTGCTTCCAAAGTTGCTTCAATTTTTCATTTGGCCGGTTTTCGGCGGTCTGCATGCATACTTTGACGTATTCTCAGGAGCAATTCAGTCTTATGTGTTCTGTATGCTGACAATGGTATTTATTTCCCAGACCTTTGGGGAAGAGGAAGTATAATTTTTAAAAACGGAGGTTTTATATTATGAGTAATATTACAAACGAAGGTTTAATTTTAGCTTGTTCTGCAATCGGTGCAGGCATTGCGATGATTGCAGGTGTAGGACCTGGTATTGGTCAGGGTATTGCAGCAGGTCAGGGTGCAGCAGCAGTTGGACGTAATCCGGGTGCAAGAGGAAACATTATGTCTACGATGCTGCTTGGCCAGGCGGTTGCCGAGACAACAGGTCTTTATGGCTTCGCAGTTGCCATTATTCTGTTATTCGCAAACCCACTGCTTGGAAAGCTGTAATACAATTACCGCTTGCGGCAATTATGGGAATAACAAATAAGGTAAAGGAGGCCGAATCTTGAGCACTTTATTAGCAGGTATCAGCTATTTTGCTCCAGTATTTTTGGCGGCAGAGTCCGGGATGGAAAACCGTCTGTTTGGACTGGACCTTCAAATGGGAGCAGATGCCGTGATTCTGGCACTTGCCGTTTTCTTCCTCTTTTTTATGATGTCCTATCTTTTATTCAACCCGGCAAGGGAACTGATGAAAAAGCGCCAGGACAGGATCCGTGAGGATATGGACACTGCCTCAAAAGAGAAGGCAGATGCCGTTGAAATGAAAAAAGAGTATACAGCAAAGCTTAGCCAGGCAGACAAGGATGTGGATGAAATCTTAAGTGCAGGCAGAAAGAAAGCGCTTGCAAGAGAGAATGAAATCGTGACAGAAGCCAAGGCAGAAGCGGCAAGAGTTATGGAGCGCGCAGAAAAGGAAATCGAACTGGAAAAGAGTAAGGTCAGAGATGAAGTGAAGCAGGAAATGGTTGACGTTGCACAGGCAATGGCAGGCAAGATTATTGCTGCCTCCATCGATGAGGAAACTCAGGCAAGGCTGATTGACGAAGCATTGAATGAAATGGGTGAGAATACATGGCAAAAGTAATATCCAACCTATACGGCGAAGCGCTGTTTGATATAGCGCTGGAGCGGGGCATGGTATCAGAAATGGAAGAACAGGTGACTGTGCTTTCACAGGCATTTGCAGAAAATCCGGAGCTTTTTAAGCTGTTCAACCACCCGAAAATCACAAAGGAAGAGAAAATTTCCGTCATTGAGAACGCATTCAAAGGGCGTTTCCTTGACGATATTGTCGGATTCCTTGTGCTTATTGTAGAAAAGGGCAGATATAATGAAATAGAAGCTGTTTTCGACTATTTTCATGCAAAGGTTCGTGAATACAGCAAGGTCGGAGTTGCAAAGGTTACTTCTGCTGTGGAACTGTCTGAAGAGCAGAAAAAACAAGTGGAGCAAAAGCTTCTTCAGCAGACTTCGTATGAGTCGTTTCAGATGCACTATGAAACAGACAAATCGCTGCTTGGCGGCATGGTAATCCGGATCGGGGACCGTGTGGTAGATTCCAGTATCCGCACAAAGCTTGCGAACATGGCAAAAGACCTAAAAAAGATTTCATTGGCAAATGTCACCAATTAGTATAAACAGAAAGAAGGTGCTTATCTCTTGAATTTAAGACCTGAAGAAATCAGTTCAGTAATTAAAGAGCAGATTAAAAATTACAGTACAAAGCTGGAAGTATCTGATGTTGGTACGGTAATTCAGGTTGCAGACGGTATTGCACGTATTCACGGTCTGGAAAAGGCAATGCAGGGAGAACTGCTTGAATTTCCGGGCGAGGTATACGGCATGGTATTGAACCTGGAGGAAGACAACGTCGGCGCTGTTTTGCTTGGTGATGCAAAGAGCATCAATGAAGGCGATACAGTAAAGACAACCGGAAGAGTAGTAGAAGTTCCGGTTGGCGATGCGATGCTTGGAAGGGTTGTCAATGCACTTGGGCAGCCAATTGACGGCAAAGGGCCGATTGAGACCGAAAAGTACCGCCAGATTGAGCGAGTTGCTTCCGGCGTTATTTCAAGAAAATCAGTAAATACCCCTCTCCAGACAGGTATTAAGGCAATTGACTCAATGGTGCCTATTGGAAGAGGACAGCGTGAGCTTATCATCGGCGACAGGCAGACAGGTAAGACCGCAATCGCAATTGATACGATTATCAACCAGAAGGGACAGAATGTAAAGTGCATTTATGTCGCTATTGGACAGAAAGCTTCCACTGTGGCTTCCATTGTGACAACATTGGAAGAATATGGGGCAATGGATTATACAACAGTCGTAGCAGCAACGGCGAGTGAGCTTGCTCCTCTCCAGTATATCGCACCATATTCCGGCTGTGCTATTGGTGAAGAGTGGATGGAGTCGGGACAGGATGTACTTATTATTTATGATGATTTAAGTAAGCATGCAACTGCTTACCGTACACTCTCCTTGCTGCTTAAGAGACCGCCGGGACGTGAGGCTTATCCGGGTGACGTATTCTATCTGCACTCAAGGCTTTTGGAGCGTGCAGCAAAGCTGTCCGATGCACTTGGCGGCGGCTCGCTTACAGCACTCCCGATTATTGAGACACAGGCAGGCGACGTATCTGCATATATCCCGACCAATGTTATTTCAATTACGGACGGCCAGATTTATCTGGAGACGGAAATGTTCAATTCCGGTTTCCGCCCGGCAGTAAACCCTGGACTCTCGGTATCTCGTGTAGGAGGTTCCGCACAGATTAAGGCAATGAAGAAAATTGCCGGACCAATCCGTATCGACCTTGCACAGTACAGAGAGCTGGCTGCATTCTCGCAGTTTGGTTCCGACCTTGATGCCGACACAAAGGAAAAACTGGCACAAGGCGAACGTATCCGTGAGATATTAAAGCAGCCTCAGTACAAGCCGATGCCGGTAGAGTATCAGGTTATCATTATTTATGCTGCAACGAAGAAGTATCTCCTTGACATTGAAGTTTCTAAGATTCAGGAATTTGAAAAGGGACTGTTTGAGTTTATTAATACGAAGTATTCCGAGGTGCCAAAGGCAATCCGTGAAGAAAAGCAGATGAGCGAAGAAACAGAGAAGCAGCTGATTCAGGCGATAGAGGCATTCAAAGCAGAATTTCGCGGATAGAGAGGTGTAATGTATGGCTTCGATGAGAGACATCAAGAGGCGTAAGGAAAGTATACAGAGCACCGGGCAGATTACGAAGGCAATGAAGCTTGTTTCCACCGTAAAGCTGCAGAAAGCAAAGACAAGGGCAGAAAACACAAAGCCGTACTTCCACAATATGTATGAGGCAGTCGGCAGCATGTTAAAGAAGTCGGGGAATATCCTTCATCCTTATATCAGCGGCGGAAAGTCCGAGAAAAAAGGAATTATTGTGGTAAGCTCAAACCGTGGGCTGGCCGGAGGATATAACTCAAACCTGATAAAGCTTGTCCTGTCAAGCGGAATTGGGAAAGAGGATGCCATTGTCTATGCAGTAGGCAGAAAAGGAAAGGATGCGCTTGCGCGCCGCGGCTATGTGATTGAGGAAGATTATTCTGAAGTAATGAATGAGCCGCTCTTTTCTGATGCAGCTGCGATTGGACGTAAAGTCCTGAAGGATTTTGCGGAAGGGCGCATTGGTGAGATTTATCTTGCTTATACGGAGTTCAAGAATACAGTAAGCCATATTCCGACTTTTATTAAGCTGCTTCCGGTTGCTGTTCCGGAGGAAGCAGGCGAAGAAGAGACATCGGATAAGCTGACATTAATGAACTATGAACCGGAAGCGGAAGAAGCGCTGGAACTGATTATTCCAAAGTATGTCAACAGCTTGATTTACGGCGGATTGGTGCAGGCGTATGCAAGCGAAAACGGTGCCAGAATGCAGGCGATGGATTCTGCCACGAACAATGCGGAAGAAATGATTTCTGACCTGTCCTTAAAGTACAACAGGGCAAGACAGAGTTCTATTACGCAGGAACTGACAGAGATTATTGCCGGCGCAAATGCCATCAATTAGTAACAGGCAGGTGGCATTGGAAGAGTGAACAAACTTCATTCTTTCAAAAATGATATGACTATTACAGTGCAAAGGAGTGAAACGAAATTGGCAGTAAACAAAATCGGGAAAATCACTCAGATTATTGGTGCGGTACTTGACATAAAGTTTACGGAAGGCAACTTGCCGGAAATTTATGAAGCAATTAAAATTCCTATGGGTGACAGAGTGCTTGTAGTCGAGGTTGCACAGCATCTTGGCGACGACACAGTCAGGTGTATTGCAATGGGCCCAACAGACGGTCTTGTGCGCGGCATGGATGCGGAAGCAACCGGCGCACCGATTTCCGTTCCGGTAGGTGAGAACACCTTGGGAAGAATGTTTAACGTGCTTGGTAATCCGATTGATGAAAAGCCTGCTCCGGAAGGGGTAGAATATTATCCAATCCATAGAAAGGCTCCGGCATTTGAAGAGCAGTCTACGCAGACAGAAATGCTTGAGACTGGTATTAAAGTCGTTGACCTGCTCTGCCCATATCAGAAGGGCGGAAAAATTGGTCTGTTCGGCGGTGCAGGCGTAGGCAAAACCGTATTGATCCAGGAACTGATTACAAACATTGCAACAGAACACAACGGCTATTCTGTATTTACAGGTGTAGGGGAACGTACGAGAGAGGGAAATGACCTCTATTACGAAATGATTGAGTCTGGCGTTATCAACAAGACAACGATGGTGTTCGGTCAGATGAATGAGCCGCCGGGAGCGAGAATGAGAGTAGGTCTGA
>CAJTZB010000099.1 GCA_910583815.1 uncultured Lachnospiraceae bacterium | reverse complement strand
TTCTATCCGGATCACTACCTTTTCCGGAACCTCCAGTCAGCCTAAAAACACCAAATACAACGACAACTACAATGACCGACAGAATAAGAGGCGCCTTATGCTGCGCTAAAAATTTCTTCATATTTACCACTCCTTTGATTTTGCCTGCTTTCTCAGTTTCAGAAGCTCCATCTGGTAGAAAAATACCGGCACCAGCAGCGGTACGGCAAATATGCCCCACATCCAGCTCTGCATCAGGATACCCATTGCAGCAAACAGCAAAAACAGAAACAGATATGGGTTTCTTAGCGTCTTGCAGTATGTTTCCCTGTCCTCGTAAGTTGTATGAAGCTTGAATTCCTTTCCGTCGTTTTCTTTTTCTACAATAAGCAATTCTCTGTTATATGTGGTAGCATTTGCCGCAATCCTTCCACCGGCTTCTGCCCACGGGCGCAAGCGTATTTTCCCAACGGAATAATTCAGATTGATATTTTTATAGAACACCCGATACCCCATATCTTCCAGAAAATCATGGTACTCTGCTGCGCTATCCTCTCGCTTCTGTCCGATAAATTCCACGCAGTATCTTACCTGCCCCGGTTCACATGCTTCAAATTCATACAGCATTTTTCCGGTGCGGACAAGCCGAAAACCTTTCTCTGCCATTTTATTCAGCCATGTTTCCTGTACGCTTAAGAAGCCGCCAAAATAGCGGTAACATTTCTTGCCCATGCTGCTCTCTTTTCCTAAACGGTTCAACTTGGCTGCTGCATAATTCCCACAGCAATGTTCACAAGCTCCTGCAGCCTAAAAAGCTCCTTTTCCGCGATTTCTTTCCCTTGTGCCGTAATAAGGTACTCTTTTTTCCTGCCTTCACTGCTTCCATATGGTTCAATCCATCCTTTCTCCTGCAGTGAGTTCAGCGCACCATAGAGCGTGCCTGCCCCAAGCGAAAGCCGCCCTCCGGTCTGCTCTTCTATAAACTGCATAATCATGTAACCGTGTCTAGGTGAGTAGACAGAGAGAAGAATATAAAATGTTACTTCTGTTAGCGCACCTCCCTTTACATTATCTCTCATAACGCCTCCTTTATTACGGTTACTGTAATAATTATATCAGTAACCGTAATAGTTGTCAAGAAGCAGTCCCTATTTTGCCTCATCACTTTCATCATTGTTTGTCCGTTTATTGAATGCTTTTTACATATATCTGGCACGGATTCCACTCATCCCAAAGCGTTGGGAAGCATTCCAGTTCCTGAAACCCCATTTTCATATAAAACTGATTTGTCCTGTCATATTCTTCATATTTCCCCATCTGCACTGTCTTGACCTGCACAAAAGAATATCCTGACTCCTTTGCATACTGTTCCAGTGCATGGTACAGGCATTCCCCTACTCCTTGCCTATGCCTGTCTTTCTGTACACCCATCACAAAAATTTCCACAGTCGCCTTACTTGTCTCCTTTAAAGCAATAAATCCTATGGCTACATTTTCTATGTAATAGGCCCAAAACGGCATATCCTTGCTCTTTTGGACATAATTCTCCGTACTGTCCGGAAGGCCAAACCATTCCGGCAGCCCTGAAAGAATGCTTCTTGCTATCTGCTCTTTCTCTTCCCTTTGTTCTACTTCTTTTAATCCTGATGCCATCATGGAAGCAATTCCTCCAGTTCCGTCAGCAAGGCCTGCTTCATCTCTTCTAACTCTTTTTCTGTCGGCTGATTTTCCTCGCTATACATTTTCTCTCTTGGATACCACCAGACAGGCCCCTTACCATCATTTCCATATCCGTCCAAATCTCCGCTTCTTCTTGGAAACAGATGCCAATGCAGATGCGTATCCCCATTGCCAAGCATCTCATAATTCATCTTTTCTGCGTGAAATGCTTTGGCAACCGCCTCTGCCACTATAGACATTTCTTCTAAAAACTCCGCTTTTTGTTTCTGCTCTAACTGAAACAGCTCCGTTTTATGCTCTTTGCAAAGAAATAAAGCATATCCCCTAAAATGCTGCACATCTCCAATCACAACATACCCTGTTTTGAGTTCCTTTACAAAATAACGGTTTGTCCCATTCTGAATCATTGCAATCCTGTCGCAGACTAAGCACATGTCCTCTCCTCCTCACAGCAATACTATGTTCTCTCTCTGCAAAATAATCTGTAACTCCCAGGTCCCGAAGCCAACGTCGGTGTACAGATGGCAATACAACCGGACTCAGGTCAATTCCAGTTTAAATATTTTCTCACCATTCTCTGTCTTGCCTGTGTCTGTAAAACCAAGCTTTTCATATACATGCCTTGCCCTCTCGTTGTCAAAGGCGCAGTCAAGAAGCATACTGTCATATTTCCCGCTTTCTTTTGCCAACCGTATCAGCAGTTCTATTGCTTCTGTCCCATAATGCTTTCCTGTATGTTCCTCAGGAAACATGATTCTCCAAAGCACAAGGCATCTCTCTTCCAAATCCTCATCTAACATCATAAAGCCTACCGGCACATCCTCATTGTAGATTGCAACCGGATATACATCATTCGCATCACGGTAAAGCCATGCCTGTGCCAAAGAATATGCATTAGACGCAACAAAACGCTCCCCATCCGGCCGTTTCATCCGAATAATGGTGTCAAAGTTCCCTTCATCGATTGCCCTGAAATTTATCATACTGCTTATCTCACTTCCCTCCATTCAGCCTTTCAAAATACATGACATCCACCTGCTTTGTCAGCCATACGCCGTTTTCCGACAAATAAAACTCCTGCCCCGACCTATGCATCTCCCCACTGTGTATTTTCAGGACAACCGGAGTTCCGTGGCGCTTCCCTACTTTAAAAGCAGTATCCGCATCCTTCGAAAGATGGACATATAGCCGGCTCATCGGCTTTATCCCCTCTCGTTCTATTGCATCAAGGAACCTGTCTGCCGTCCCATGATATAAAATTTCCGGCGGCTCCTGCTTTTTCAGCTCGACATCCACCGGAATGCTGTGTCCCTGATTCGCCCTGATTAATGTTCCATCCTGGTTAAAACTGTATCTTTGCTTGCTGTCCGTTGCTACAATTTCTTCCAGTATTTTTCTGTCAATTTTCCATCCGGCGCCGTTGACACCTGCTAAAAGTTCCTCTACATCGGCCCACCCATGTTCATCTACTGTAATATTAGCTGCACCGGGATTATGGCGCAGCACCAAGCTTAAAAATACACTTAATTTATCAAATTTCCCCATGTCATGCTTGCTCCTTTCGCATATTATGCTGCCATTTAGGCGTTTGCGAAACTCGAAATTTTCTAAAAATTTAGATTATATTCAGAAAGATTGCGATGCTGTGATTTTGGTCTTGCGCGAGGCAATTAGGCAGATTTTGAAGATTTTGTGAGCATGCCTATCTGCCGACATGCGCACTGTCTGAGCAGCTTTGCTGCGAGTTTGCGCATGGGCAGATTAACAGGGCTGCGGAACAAAATCGAAAAATCAACGTGCCTGCGCAGGACCAAAACATCAGCATGCAATGTTTGAATTTTATATAAAATTTCCAAAATAATCGAGTTTCGCAAACGCCTAATCATGCTGCCATTGCCTGCTGTCCACTATTATAGCATAACTTCCCGCATACTTCTATCCTGATGTAAATACACAGATTAGCGTCGGTGTACGATGCTATCATAAAAGGCAAAAAAATAAGAAAACCTGCCTGGTTTCCTTATTTTTTGATTCTGATATTAAATTTCTAAGCTGATGGCGGGAATTGAACCCGCGGCCCCGTCCTTACCAAGGACGTGCTCTACCTCTGAGCCACATCAGCAAATCTCCTACACAGAAAGTTCTTTGATGACCTGTGTAAGCTTTTTTTTGATACGCTGTATGGCATTGTCCACTGCTTTTGTTTCTTTGCCGAGAACCGATGCAATCTGGCTGTAGTTATAATCCTGCATATAGTAATAAAGGACTTCTTTCTCCATCTTGCTCAAATGCCCTACAAGAGTATATTCTAGCACATCTGCCGTCTCTTTGTCAATAATTAATTCCTCTGGATTGCACATTTTTTCAAAAATCAGCTCATGCAGACCTTCCTGCCCATCTTCCCCTGCTTCGCTTGCCGCCATTGTGTCAAAAGAGACATAGTTGTTGAGCGGAAGGTTCTTTTTTGTATTTGAGCTTTTGATAGCGCTGTACATCTGCCTTGTAATACAAAGCTCTGCAAAGTGCCGGAAGGAGGTTTCCTTTTCCTGCTTAAAATCACGGACCGCCTTATAAAGCCCGAGCATTCCCTCCTGAATCAAGTCCTCCTTGTCCGCTCCTACCAAAAACAGAGTACGCGCTTTCTGGCGCACGAGGTTCTTATATTTGTTCATCAAAAAATCCGTTGCCTGAACATCCCCTGAAGAAATCCGAACAATCAGTTCTTCGTCTGCAAGCTTCTCGTATTTTTCCAAGAACATTCCTCCCCTCACAGCGCACAAAACCATACTTTACTGCATCCTTTGCCGCACAATTTCATAGGCAAGGATGCCCATTGCTACTGATGCATTCAAAGAATCAATCTGTCCTTTCATCGGGATAGCTGCATGGAAATCGCATGCTTCCTTTACAAGACGGCTGACCCCTTCTCCCTCGCTGCCAATAACAAGCCCTATTGGTCCGGTCAGGTTCTGCCGGTACATCGTTTCGCCTTTCATATCCGCGCAGGCAAACCAAAGCCCTTGTTTTTTCAGCTCTTCTATTGTCTGCACGAGGTTTGTAACTTTGGCAACCGGCGTATAATTCAGCGCTCCTGCTGAAGTTTTTGCAACCGTTGCCGTAAGACCAACAGCACGGCGCTTTGGAATAATGACCCCATGTGCACCTGCCTGATTTGCGGTACGGATAATTGCCCCCAAGTTATGTGGGTCTTCAATGCCATCCAGCAAAATAAGGAACGGAGCCTCGCCCCGCTCTTTTGCAAGGGCAAGCATATCTGCCACTTCTGCATATTCATAAGCCGCTGCATAGGCAATTACGCCTTGATGCTTTTTTGTATCTGACATCTGATCCAGACGTTCTTTGGCAACAAAATTAACAATCGTATCTCCCTTTTTTGCCTCTCGCAGAATGGTCTGTATGGCGCCATCCTGACAGCCGTCTTGGATAAAAAGCTTATCTATTGGTTTTCCGGCACGGAACGCTTCTATTACGGCATTTCTTCCTTCTATAGTGAACTCTTCATATCTCATAATAATATCCCTTCTTCTTTTATGGTATAAAAAGGCATCTGAAAACCTGAAATCCTCAGCCCTCTTCTGTTTCCTCACTCTGCTGCATGGTGTCCGGTTTCTTTAAAATCTCTGCATCAATTGCCTCAAAACCCATACGGATAATTTCTGCCATACGTTCATAATCACCCTTTAAGTAAAGCCAGCCAACCAGTGCCTCAAAGCCGGTCGCCCGATGGTATTCCCCAACGCTAGCATTCTTTGCCATTGTATATGTTTTTGCATTCCTGCCGCGCCGGTAAATCATCTGTTCTTCTTCGCTTAAGCTGTCAAAAATTGCAGTGACCATCTCCGACTGCGTTCCTGCCTTGGCAAGCAGACTTGCACGCCTGTTCAGCTTGTCCACTGGCGCATTGCCCTTATTCAGCAAAAGCGTCCGGATCGTCAGCTCATAGGCACAATCTCCGATATAAGCAAGGGCAAGCGGAGAATACGTCTCCGCCCTGACCTCACCAAGTCCGAATGTTTCCTTTAACGCATGCTCCATACTGTGCCTTCCCTTGTGTCCTTAATCTGAACGCCTTTTGCGGCAAGCTCGTCACGAATTGCATCTGCTTTCGCAAAATCTTTTTCTTTTTTCGCCGCTTTGCGCTCCTCAAGCTTTTCAAGCACATAAGCCTCCAGTTCCTTATCTGCCTCCCCTTTTTGCTGTTCTGCCACGAAGAGGCTCAGGGAAAGCACCTCATCAAAGCTTTGAATCAGCGCCCTCTTGGTAGCATCGTTCATTTCATCACGCAGTACATCATAAATCACCGTGATTGCCATAGAAGTATTCAAATCATCACATAACGCGCCTTCAAAGCGAGCACGGTATTCCGAAAATTTCTGCTCCTCTGTCTCTCCGTCCCCAGCAAGGCTTTGCACTCTCTTTTTTAGTTTATCATACGCCACACCAACATTGTCAAGCACCTCATAGGAAAACTCCAGCGGCTTGCGGTAATGCGACTGCAGGCAGAAAAAACGATATATCAACGGATTGTATCCCTTTTCTTCTAACAAGCTAAGCGTCAGAAATTCTCCGTTTGACTTGCTCATTTTTTTGCCGCCCTTTTCATTTAAATGATGTACATGGAACCAATAGCTGCACCATGCATGCCCAAGGTATGCTTCACTCTGCGCAATCTCATTTGTGTGATGCGGAAAAATATTGTCCACTCCGCCGCAATGGATGTCCATGTATTCCCCCAGATGTCTGATGCCAATACAGGAGCACTCAATATGCCAGCCCGGATAGCCGACTCCCCAAGGACTATCCCATTTCAGTTCCTGATTATCAAACTTCGACTTCGTAAACCAAAGTACAAAGTCACTTTTGTTCCTTTTATTAGAATCTTCTCCAACATCTTCTCTGACTCCAACCATCAGTTCCTGTTCTGACTGTCCGGAAAATACATAGTAATTTTCCAGCTTCGAGGTATCAAAATACACATTGCCGCCTGCCACATAAGCATAACCTGTATCAAGCAGCTTCTGTACCATTTCAATGAAACCGTCAATACAGTTTGTTGCCGGTTCTACAACATCCGGACGCTTAATATTCAGCTTTGCGCAATCGGAAAAAAATGCATCCGTATAGAATTTCGCAATTTCCATAACTGTTTTATGTTCCCGCTTTGCACCTTTTAACATCTTGTCCTCACCGGTATCTCCGTCGCTTGAAAGATGCCCGACATCCGTAATATTCATTACGCGCTTTACGTCATAGCCAATATAACGCAGTGTTTTTTCCAGTATGTCCTCCATGATATAGCAGCGCAGATTCCCAATATGTGCAAAATGATATACCGTAGGCCCACATGTATACATACCGATTTTTCCGTCTGTCCTTGGCACAAGCTGCTCTGTCTTTCTTGTCAATGTATTAAATAAAACAACCTTGTTCTCCATATTCCTCCTTATTTCTGCACTGTCTAAAGCAAGTCTGTTTGCTTTTGGCAGGCCACATGAGCCGGAACACCGTCCGGCCCTGCGCTCTGATGTGTTATTCTGCTTTTTCCGTTTTTTCCTCTAACTTCCTGCACAGCAGATCCACTGTCTTCTTTAAAGTATTGATTTCATTCATAATAGGGTCAGGCAGATGCACCTGATCCATGTCCTCTCTCGGAATCCTTACGTTATCTCGTTTGACTACCCTGCCAGGTACGCCGACCACCGTGGAATTCGGAGGTACCTCCGTCAGCACAACAGAACCGGCACCGATTTTGGAATTTTCCCCAACCGTAAAAGAACCAAGTACCTTTGCCCCTGCACTGATCATAACATTGTTGCCAATCGTCGGATGACGTTTTCCTTTTTCTTTTCCCGTTCCGCCAAGCGTGACTCCCTGATACAGTGTTACGTTGTCTCCGATAACCGCTGTTTCTCCGATAACGACACCATGTCCGTGGTCAATAAACAGGCCTTTTCCGATCTGCGCACCCGGATGAATCTCAATCCCGGTTTTCCGCGCGGTTCTTTGGGAATACCATCTGGCAAGGTAATACCAGTTCCGTACATACATCCAGTGTGCTATCCTGTGCCTTAAAATTGCTTTAAAGCTTGGGTACAAAAATACTTCCATCGGTGTTTTTATTGCAGCATCGCGTTCCATAATGACCCGCATCTCTTCCTTGACATACCGTATGAAGCCCATACCAATTCCTCCCGGAGCATACCTTGCATTCTATCTTATGATGTTGGGGTCAAAAGGCAATTTGTACAACAATACTGCCATCAGGAAAGAATTCTTCCTTTGCAGCCTGTACAGCGGGAACAGTCGGTTCCGCGCTGCATACCGTCCTCATAGGCATATGCTCCCACGCCGCCTCCTCCAAAAGAATAATTCCGTATATTTTCAAGCAGACAGACTGCCTGTGCTGCTATCCCTTCGCCATTTCCGGTAAAACCAAGTCCCTCCTCCGTTGTTGCCTTTACGCTGACTTGGGATATGTCGATTCCAAGTGCATTCGCTATATTTTCTCGCATCTCCTGAAGATATGGCGCAAGTTTCGGATGCTCGGCAACAATCGTTGCATCAATATTTTCCACAATGTACAGTTCCGCATCCAAAAGCGATTTGACTTCCTTCAGCAAAGCAAGGCTGGAAATGCCACGATAGCGTTCCTCCGAATCCGGGAAATGCTTTCCTATATCCCCAAGCGCCGCTGCCCCAAGCAGTGCGTCCATTACCGCATGCAGCAGCACATCTGCATCTGAATGCCCCAAAAGTCCTTTTTCATAAGGAATGACAACGCCTCCTAGCACAAGCGCCCTATCTTTTGCCAGACGGTGTACATCATAGCCTGTTCCAATTCTCATAATTTAACCTGCCTTTCTAAAGGGAAATACTGATTAAAGTGTTTCCTCAGAGCCCATGCCACCTGTTATGCTATTTTTTTCTCCCTTTTCGGAATTAAAAAGGGAGTTTCTTTTTTATGCTTCTGTGGCGTTCTTTTATCCTTGTTTTAATTTCTTTCATATCAATATTCTCTCCCTGCATTTCACGAAATTTCTTTCCTGTCTTTTGCAGTTCTTTTGTCACTTCCCAATAGAGCTCCATGTATGCTATAAGTGCTACAAGCATCAGCAGCAGTTCCGCCGCCATCAAAAGATTCAGAAAAGAATGGGACAGTCCCGGCAGGCAAAGCATCAGTATGCTGATGGCATAGAGCCCTGCAGTGGCAACCTTGCCGCACCACATCGCTCCGTCCGTCCTCCAGCCGGTTTTCATAAGCAGCAGCCCCGCAATACCCATAAACAACTCTTTAACCAAAAAAACAAAAAGCACAAGAAACATCAGAGGATAGCGGAAAGTAAAGCCAAGAAGCACGATGCCTAACGTCAGTTTGTCCGCAAATGGATCCAGCATCTTGCCCCATTGTGTAACCATATGAAAACGTCTTGCAATCTGCCCATCCAAAAAATCCGTCAGCATGGATGCAAACAAGACAGCCGTTGCGCAATAGAAATCTTTTGTTGTAT
>CAJTZB010000098.1 GCA_910583815.1 uncultured Lachnospiraceae bacterium | reverse complement strand
GGTCTGAACAGGAACAAGAAACACCGTGCCAAATAAGAACGGAAGCAGCAGTTTATACACACGCTCTTTCACAAACTCGCTGACAGAGCGCTTTTCTAACGCATGTCTTGCACTGATGCCTGCCAGTCCAAATAAGAGCGGCATAAACCAAGGGTTCACTAAGACAATACATGTACTGAGCAGGCGGTTTTCTCTCTGCCATATATAGAACTTTGAACCAAAATCGTTCCAAACCATAAGCGTATGTACCGGAAAGAGCAGCAAAATCGTGAGATTCCGGAGATTGTCAATATAATGTTTACGCATCGGTCAGCTTTCTCCCTTGGTAATATAGCGCCGGTGTGCACCGACACCATAGATATTATACCACACTTTTTTTCTTCTGAAAACTTCCCCATATTGCTTATTTTTATGGCAATGTTGGTGCGCAGATGTCGATATGCTCAATCCGTGTTCTTACGGCACAGTTTCTTTTGGTTAAAAAAAACGCAAAACTCTTTTTCAGAGCCTTGCGTTTCTCTTTGTCTATGACAATAAAATTCTCACAAAATGCAGATTCTATTGTTTATAGATTATACCAACTCAATCAGTACCTGCATTGCAGCATCGCCCTTACGCGGACCAATCTTAACGATTCTTGTATAACCGCCGTTACGTCCTACATACTTTGGAGCAATTTCCTCAAACATCTTGGTCGGCATGTCAATTTTCTTTGTGTTTCTCTTTCTGCCGGCTGCTTCCTTCGGAACTTCCGTCACTCTGTAGAACACTTTTGCCATCTGCTTTCTTGCATGAAGCCTGGAAGGGGAATCCTTTTTGATTTCCTTTTCTACTTCATCAAAAACATCTCTCTTCTTGCCGTCTACCACTTCTTTTACTCTCTTGCCGTCTTTGTCCTTGCGGGCAACCTTCGACTTTACGGTAACGGTTTCAAAGTTGTCTTTTTCCTTTACGGCTAATGTAATCATATGCTCAGCAATTCTGCGGATTTCTTTTGCTCTTGCTTCTGTAGTAACAATCTTGCCATGATACAACAGGCATGTTACCTGATTTCTTAACAATGCTTTTCTCTGGCTGGAAGTTCTGCCCAGTTTTCTATAGCCTGCCATTGTTTTACCTCCTATTATTCTTCACTCAGGTTCAATGACAACCCAAGTTCTTTCAATTTTGCAAGTACCTCTTCCAAGGATTTACGTCCCAAATTACGGACTTTCATCATATCTTCCGGAGAACGGTTTGTCAGTTCTTCCACCGTATTGATGCCGGCCCTCTTTAAGCAGTTATAGGAACGAACAGAAAGCTCCAGCTCGTCAATGCTCATTTCAAGAACCTTTTCCTTTTCGTTGTCTTCCTTCTCTACCATGATTTCTGCTGTCTTGGCATGCTCGGAAAGATCAATAAAGGAATTCAGATGTACGCTGAGAACTTTAGCTGCAAGGCTGACTGCCTCATCCGGGGCCAAAGTACCCTTTGTATATACATCCAACGTCAGTTTATCAAAATCCGTAATCTGACCCACGCGCGTGTTCTCAACCGTAAGGTTGACACGCTCTACCGGGGTATAGATGGAATCGACCGCAATCACACCGATTGGAAGGTCGTCATTCTTGTTCTTGTCCGCACTGATATAGCCTCTGCCATTTGTAATGGTGAGTTCCATATAAAGCTTGGAATCAGCGCCGCCGTTTAATGTCGCAATCACCTGATCCTTGTTGATAATTTCAATATCCGGATCTGTCTGAATATCAGCTGCCGTTACGACACCTTCGCCTTCAAACTCAATATATGCGGTTTTTGGCTCATTCGTCTCGCTCGTATTCTTAATAGCCAGGCTCTTGATGTTCATGATGATTTCCGTTACGTCTTCCTTAACGCCAGGAATGCCGCTGAATTCATGCACAACACCGTCAATCTTGACCTGACTGACAGCAGAACCCGGTAATGAGGAAAGCATAATTCTTCTTAAAGAATTACCTAAGGTTGTACCGTACCCTCTTTCCAGAGGCTCTACAACAAATCGGCCATATTTTTTATCTTCAGATATTTCAGCAATCTCAATTTTTGCCGGTTTAAAATCGAAATCAAACAAAGCGGATCCTCCTTTTGGGTAATAGGGCTTTTTCTCCTATTATTTAGAATATAACTCGACGATAAGCGTTGCGTTTACAGGAACATCGATTACGTCTCTGGAAGGAAGCTCTTTTACGGTACCTGTGAGGTTTTCATGGTCAGCATCTAACCAAGCCGGCACGGTTCTTCCTCCTGTTACTTCAAGGATATCCTTATATCTCTGTGCACTCTTGTACTTTTCTTTGATGGAGATAACATCTCCTGCCTTTACTTTATAGGAAGGAATGCTTACGCACTTGCCGTTTACAAGCACATGCTTGTGGTCAACAATCTGCCTTGCTTCCTTTCTGGTCCTGCCATATCCAAGACGGAACATTACATTGTCCAGTCTTAACTCCAGAAGTATCAGCATATTATCGCCGGTTGTGCCTTCCTTCATCTTGGCAGCCTTCTCGAAATTGTTACGGAATGGCTTTTCCAATACGCCATAGATAAACTTAGCCTTCTGCTTTTCACGTAACTGTAAGCCATATTCGCTTACCTTCTTGCCTGCTCTTGCAAAGTTTCTGTTGGACTTTTTATCAATACCAAGCACCATTGGTTCAATACCAAGGGATCTACATTTCTTTAATACCGGCCCCATATCTCTTGCCATGATTTTTTACCTCCTTAATTAAACTCTTCTACGCTTTGGCGGTCTGCATCCGTTGTGCGGAACCGGAGTAACGTCTTTAATGCTGGTTACTTCGATGCCACATGCCTGAAGCGCACGGATTGCGGCTTCTCTGCCGGAACCTGGTCCCTTAACCATAACGTCAACGGACTTAAGGCCATGAGGCAGTGCAGCCTTTGCTGCTGTCTCAGCTGCCATCTGCGCAGCATAAGGAGTGGACTTTCTGGAACCTCTGAAGCCTAATCCACCGGCACTTGCCCAGGAAATAGCATTTCCTTCTGCATCTGTCAGAGTAACAATTGTATTATTAAAGGACGACTGGATATGTGCCTGTCCACGATCGACATTCTTTTTTACACGCTTTTTAGCAGTCTTCTTAGCTGCTGTAACTGTCTTTTTAGCCATCTCGAAACCTCCTAATTATTTCTTTTTGTTAGCAACCGTTCTCTTCGGACCCTTTCTGGTTCTTGCGTTGTTCTTTGTATTCTGTCCGCGAACCGGAAGGCCCTTTCTGTGACGGATGCCTCTATAACATCCAATTTCCTGAAGTCTCTTAATGTTTAAAGCGATTTCACGTCTTAAGTCACCTTCTACCATGACTGTTTCATCAATAACATCACGGATTCTTGCCACTTCTTCATCTGTCAGGTCTCTGACGCGTGTGTCAGGATTTACATTTGCCTTGGCAAGAATACGATTGGACGTTACCCTGCCGATGCCATAGATGTAGGTAAGTCCGATTTCTACACGTTTCTCTCTTGGTAAGTCTACACCACTAATACGAGCCATGTGTATTGCACCTCCGTTAAAATAGTAAATAGCTTGTTACTTTTTTCTGTTTGTTTTTCGCTTGAGTCCGTCTTCCAAATTCTGACATCCGGAGCTTCCCTGCAAAAACAAACTCCAGCCGCTTTAAATTGTGACCAGTTGGCGGGATTGCCAGCCGGAAAGGACATGCAGCCTTTGCTGCTGCGTCCTAAAGCGCCATGATGCTCTGCTAACGTTATCCCACGGCATTAGATACAAAAACCTGCCCACATCCCAAAGAACACAAAACAACTTCTAAGTTTGCAAGATTCTTTTTGCAGGCAAAATTTTTATGCCGTTTCGCGCATCATAAGCCGCCCACAATATCACAACAACCGTTTAGGGGCAATCCCCTTCGGTTTAACCTGCCTAAATACAGATGTCCTGCCGGCGGGTCTCCTGCCCTGTAATAAAGCAGGAATTGTAACACAGAAAGCAAGTGCCAGTTTCTATATGTGTGCCTTTTATTGACACCAAATGAAACGACCCTCGGAAGAAACGCCTGCCAGAAAGCATTGCATTTTTCATGAAATGCCTCACTTATATGCAGCCGCTGTCCGGTTCGGTATTAGCCCTGTCTTTGCTTGTGTTTCGGGTTTTCACAGATAACTCTGATACTTCCCTTTCTTTTAATGATTTTGCACTTTTCACAAATCGGTTTTACAGAAGATCTCACCTTCACTTTACTTCACTCCTTTCGCAAAAAAGTCCATCTATTATTGTAGCATCTAATGCAGAATCTGGCAAGCATTATTTTTTAGTTTTTTAAAGGTTGCAATCTTTCATTTTAATGACTCCTCTCGCACTATACATTACTGCCGTACAGGCAAAGAACACCCCCTTACGGCACTCTCTCCATAAGGGGGTATTTTTTCTGTTAAAATTCAATTGTCATGCCGTCATAGGAAGCCAAAAATCCATATTTCCCTGCTTCATAAGCTATCTTATCGTAAAGCCACCCACCATTATGTGAAAAGTGATTCACAACCCAGACTGTGTTTTCATCTGCCAGACCCGCATCCAACAAGCGTTCCTTTTGTTCCACATTATCCAAAAGCCCCATATGATAGTTTCCGTCACGATGCTGCTGAGAAGTGCAATCCATACTTACCAAGTGGAGTTTTCCGGGCTGCTCTGCCAGACATCTGATATTCTCCTCTGTGAAACATCCGGTATCATGGGCATAAAGAATGTTCTTTCCTCTCTGAGAGATATGATAAAACAAGCATCTCTCTGTCCTTGTGTGGACAGCTTTCAGCGGGACTATCGTATAATCCAGTACTTTTACAGGAATATTTTCACGCAGTATGTTATAACTGAAACGCATTTCCTCATTTCCTAACCCACCACATGCCTTCTCCACCTTTTCCGCCACGGCTTCATTACCGGCAACAAGCATCTGCCCGCTTCGAGTGTGCGAATAAGGTTCCCGGAGGAATTCCAAATCTTCCGGATAACAGTGGTCTGAGTGGCTATGCGTAAACAGCAATGCATTCACTTTACTAAGATCCAACCCATAATACAGGCTGTGAAGCTGATTATCCGGCGGCAAATCCAACAATAAATCTTCATTAATTAGTGCTTGCGAGCGGGTTCGGATATTTTTTCCTCCCAGCCTGCGCGCTTGTTCACACACTTCACACTGACAAAATACTCCTGGCCAGCCTTCTCCCGCAGCTGTTCCGTAATATGTAATCTTCATTTTACCATCCTGCTCCTTACTTATTTTAAAATGCCCTGTTACATCTTTCCTTGTTACTTTGCTTCTGCCATAAGTGTTACAATCTCAAAGTTAGATACCGGAAGCAGTACCTTCCTTCCATCTGTTACCTCCAACTCTGTGATGATATTCTCCATCAAATCACACAGGTATGCTTTTTTTACCTCAAAGCCAAATGTAAACTCTGCTTTTGATTTACGGTCATAGGCATCATAAGCACGAATCACAAGACGATTTGATTCCTCTGCCTTCTTCACTGTTTCTGTAATGATATTGCTGCAATTACAGCTCACAAGGCTGTAGCTTTCCGGAAGTATTCCATCGCCCTTGGCCGCAAAAGCGACAAGCGGTCTGTTCAGAAGATATGCTTCCTGAATGACTCCGCCCTGTTTGTGGTTTCCTGCATGCGGCAAAATAGAATATGTAAAATGATGCCTTTCCTTGTCCGCATTCTTATTCGGATAAGTACCACATTTCAATAAGGTAAGTTTTAGAGTGCTGCCTTCTGCATTATAGCCATACTTGCAATCATTCAGAAGCGCTACTCCATAATCATCTTCAGAAATATCTGCATATTTGTGTGCACAGACTTCAAATTTTGCCGCATCCCATGAAGTATTGCTATGGTTCGGACGCTCCAAATATCCAAACTGTGTCTCATAGACTGCCTTGCCCGCATGTATATCAAACGGAAAAGCAGCCTTTAACACAATATGGCTTTCTTTCCAGTCAATTTCATTTTCCACATCAATACGTCGGCTATGTTCATATACCGAAACCGTCTGCATAATGAAAGAGCTCAAAAAGCGCCTTGCAATTTTCAATCCTGCCCTTTCTCCATTATGAAAAACCTCTACCGAAGCAACATCATTGACTTCATATTTTTTCTGTTTATAATAAGGAGATAGTTCCCAATTGTCATAGTCGTATGGAAGATCCTCAAACGCCTCCAGTACATTGGCACACTCACCTGCTTTTATTATCTCCCGCCCATTTTCCTTATCATAAATGGAAGCCATATTCATGTTCTCATCAAACTCAATGACATAAAATGGGGTATCTATTTTCTTTTCTGTTACAAGCAACAGATTGCTTTCTTTCTCAAATGTTTTGACAGTCCTCCATCCCATTGCCGGAACGGCCTCTACATAGCTGCAGATTCCATCCACCTCTACCGCACCACTGACTGTAAAGGAATTTGGATTATAAATCACCGTTCCTGCATTTTTATCTATATGGCACGCAATTGTTTCGCAGGCAGACCGCACAATATTTTGCCCCACTTCTGCCACATGGGCATACTGAATATCAGAAACTGCATATACCTCCTCAATCGAAGAACCAGGAATGATGTCATGGAACTGGTTCAGCAAAATGGTTTCCCAGCTATCATTCAGTTCTTTCTGTGGGTATTCCTCCCCCAACAGAAGCTGTGTAACCACTGATACCTGCTCCGCTGTCTGGAACAACAGCTCTGATTTCCGGTTATTCCTTTTATTCTTCGCCATAGAAGTATAGGTTCCTCTGTGGAACTCCAGATATAATTCTCCTACCCATTTTGGTATTCTGCGAAGCTCCTTTGCCGAAGCATAAAACTCCTGCTCCAGCTTCGCAAAATATGTACTTGGCTGCTCTATCACTGTCCTTGGCATACCTGGAATCCCTTGTTTTAAGCGCTCATGATATTCCAACATCTTTCTTGTCGGACCTCCGCCGCCATCGCCGAAGCCAAACGTTAAAAATGTATGATTCGTATATTCCTTCTGCTGAAATCTCTTTCTGCTTCCCATAACTTGTGCCGGTGTAATATCACTGACATAGGTTGTACAGTTTCCGATGCTGTCATAGCTGTATGCCTGTGCCGTCATAAATGCCGTAAAGATTTCCGTTCCGTCCATTCCCTCCCACAGAAATACGTCATACGGCATCTGGTTCGTTTCATTCCAGCTGATTTTTGATGTAACAAACTTGTCAACGCCGGACTTCTTTAAAATCTGGGGCAAGGCTGCAGAATAGCCGAAGACATCTGGCAGCCAGAGAATCTTACTCTCCACACCGAATTCTTCCTGAAAGAAGCGTTTGCCAAACATAATCTGGCGAACAAGGCTTTCCCCCGAAATCAGGTTACAGTCTGCTTCCAGCCACATTGCACCTTCCGCTTCCCATCTTCCTTCTTTGACACGTTCCTTTACCTTTTCATAAAGCTCCGGTTCAAACTGCTTCAGATATTTGTAGAGCTGCGGCTGTGAAGACATAAACTTATACTCAGGATACTCATCCATCAGCTTCAATACCGTTGCAAATGAACGCTGCACTTTTTCTTCGGTTTGCGCAAGCGTCCACATCCATGCCACATCAATGTGTGTATGGCCTATGCAGCTGACCACAGTACCGTTTTTCTCACATTTCTTTCTATAAAATTCTTCTTCAAGAAAACACAGCGTCTGTTCTGCCGAAGCATAAAACTCTTCACTGTACGGCACACGTAAATCCAGCAGATTACAAGCGCAGTCCAACGTCCTTACAATTGCAACTGCTTCCTCCGAGCGTTCATTCAGGCAAGGCAGGCACTCATATGGAACCTGCATATCGTAATACAATTTGACAAGCCGGCTGTCTGCTACCACAAGAGACGGCATGAAAAAAAATGCTGCCTCCTCCATTCCCCCATACATATATAGCTGCATATTGTATTCCGTGCCAAACGAAAGCTCCAATTCTGTATGATTAATGTCCATGCCCTGAACGGCCTTTCCGTTCAAGAACACAAGGCATTGCGGATTAGTGCCATCCCACTTCCCTTCTCTTCCTGTTTTTAATTCAAAAAAAAGTTTAGAATGAGCAGAAGTCTTTTCTGGAGTTTGGAACGTTTTGCAAATCCAGAAGTGTTTATCCACACTCTCCAAAACTGCTCCATGTTTCAAAGTTTTCCAACCATCGCAGGAAATCGGAGGCCTCTCACCTTTTTTGTATTCTGCTGGTTCATAAAGAAACTCATCCAACAATATCTTTTCTGTTACACACCACTCACGAATTTTTCCGATTATTGTCCGAATTCTTCGTTTTGTCATTTCATTTGCATCCATACGATAATTCCTCCTGTTTCATCTTACTTTTGCACCAGAAAGCTTCCTTCCAAACAGATCAACCGGTGCAATCAGACACCCTGGCAACACAATTGTTCCTTCTTCCTCTTTCTTCCTCTTTCTTCTCATAGCCAAACAATACGTATCAGCATATAATATTATCTCCATGCTGCCACTGTGGGAAATTAGTCCCCCACATATTATTAAACAAATTGAAATAAGCAGTCTTATGTTCCGGCTCCGAAAATTCCGGTTCAAACTCATATATTCCTTGACCCTATAGGAAACAAACTCTGGTGCATATTCTTTATCCCCCTTTCAAGGCACTTGAACGATGCGTACAGAGACGTACGTGGAGTGAAAGCAACAAAGAAGGGGGAAATTCTGCCCTTCATCGACCGTGTTTCCATCTATACACCAACGCTAATATAAGCTCTAATACTTTTTATATTTTAGCAATATATTTAACATATTTTATTGTCTTTGTAAACACAAGAATCATGCTTTTTAAATTATTATCTGGCCTAGAAAGCAAAAGACCGCAGTCAAAACAGCATCTCTTACATAACAGCTGCTTTGACTGCGGTCTTTCTATTTCATTTCTTGCTTATTTATCTCTCCAGATAATTCTTCCCTTCGTCAAATCGTATGGGGACAGCTCCAAAGTCACTTTGTCGCCCGGAACGATTTTAATGAAGTTCATGCGAAGTTTTCCGCTGATATGCGCCAATACCTGATGTCCATTTTCCAGTTCCACCTTGAACATAGCATTCGGCAGCTTCTCCACTACGGTGCCTTCGATTTCTACTACATCTGCCTTTGACATTCTAACCTCTCATTCCGCCGCAGCAGGCGGCTTTCTATTCGGAAAGGAACTT
>CAJTZB010000097.1 GCA_910583815.1 uncultured Lachnospiraceae bacterium | reverse complement strand
GCCCATGCCCAAAGCAGCCTTCATAGCCTGCAGCATATATAATGTCTCGCGCTACTTTATCATATTCCTTGCCTGCCATTCCCGGTTTCAGCATATCAAGCACTGCCGCCTGCGCCTTTGATACGGTTTTATAAATTTCTTTCTGCTTTTTGCCTGCTTTGCCAACAACAACCGTTCTTGTCATATCCGAGCAGTAGCCCTGATAAACGCAGCCAAAGTCCATTGTGACAAAATCACCTTTTTCAATAACCTTTTCTCCCGGCTCTGCATGTGGCTTTGACGTATTTATGCCAGACGCCACAATTGTTTCAAAGCTCAGCTTTTCCGCACCATTGAGCTTCATAATATATTCTAACTTTGCTGCAACCTCGATTTCTGTCACGCCAGGCCTGATATGGTGAAGCACTTCTTCAAATGCAATATCGCCAATGTGCTCTGCATGGCGCATCCGGTCAATTTCCTCTGCTGTTTTGATTCTGCGAAGCGCAGCCAGCTCTTCTTTCAGCGGAAACAGCTGCTTTACATGCAGGCGCTCTTTTAAGCGCTCATAATCGCTATGCCTCACATGAAGCGACTCAAAGCCAAGCGACTCTATCTTTTCTGCTTCCAGCACCTTATTTAACGCCGCGCAGTAATCCCTGCTGCCATCCACCTCTACAATAATAAAGTCCGGCGCCTGTGCTTTTGCTGCGACCGTATAACGGAAATCCGTAAACAATGTCCTGCTGTTCTCTGTAATCAGCAAATAGCCTGTTGCCCCGGTAAAACCGCTCAGATACCTCATATTGTAGCCGTCCGAAACTAATACGGCATCCAGCTTTTTCTGTTTCAGTACGTTTTGTACTTTGCTATACTCTGCCTGCATTCTGTCTTCTTGCCCCCCTGTCCTTTCTTTCTCTGCCCGAATGCAATCAGCCTTAAATAATATATTCCTTCATGGCATCCATCGCAAGGAAATATCCCATAGAACCAAGCCCGACAATTTCCCCGGTGCATACCGGCGCAATAACCGAGGTATGGCGGAATTCTTCCCTTTTATAGACATTGGACATATGGACTTCGATTTTTGGAACTTCAATAGATGCCAGCGCATCACGGATTGCAATGCTGTAATGTGCATAAGCCCCCGGATTGATAATAATCCCATTCACCCTGTCGTGATATGCCTGCTGGATGCGGTCAATAATCCCTCCCTCGCTGTTGCTTTGGAAGACCTCCAAATCAATCCCGTCCTCTTTTGCCTTTTCCTTAAGACGTTCCATAATTCCGTCATAGGACTCCGTTCCATAAATTCCCCTTTCCCTGATTCCAAGAAAGTTCAGGTTTGGTCCGTTGATCACAAGCAATTTCATAGTACTGCTGCTCCTTTCCTAATGTCAATTTACAAAAATGGTTCTCCTGCCTTTTCGATTGCACCAATCATCTCATAAAAGCTCATACTGTCTGTTGCAATGCACAAATCCGCAGCCGCTTCGTAGATCGGTCCTCTTGTTTCCAACATTGACTTTATTTTACCACGCAAATCGCCGTCTGACAATAATGGTCTTTTTGTATCTCCTGACAGGCGGCGCACAAGCGTCTCCGGTTCTGTTTTCAGATAAACAACTGTCCCTAACTGCTTTAAGACAGCAGCATTTTCCGGACGCACCGGAAGCCCCCCTCCTGTCGCAATAACCATGCCTTTCGGTTCGGAAAGCAATCTCTTTATCAGCTCCGTTTCACAATTTCTGAAATACGCCTCACCTTTTTTAGCAAACAGTTCGGAAATCGTGCAGCCTTCCTGCTCTTCAATACAGACATCCGTATCTACAAAGCGGTAGCCAAACGCCTTTGCCGCTTTCTTTCCGATGGTACTCTTTCCGCTCCCCATATATCCTATCAGAATAAAGTTCCTGTCCTTTTGCATTTTTCTGACCATGCCTTTCTTCATAGCTTTTGCAGATATTCTCATTTCTCCCTTCTTTGGCAGCGGCGTTTATAAAAGCAGAGAATCGGCTTTTCCAGCCATCTCTTTAATACAATCTGGATTTCCTCTTTTTTATTGATTGGCTCTACAAGATAAGTCTCGATTCCTACAAGGTTTGCGCCCCAGACATCCGTAAAAATCTGATCCCCGATAAACACCGTATTTTCTTTGCTGCTGCCCATCTGATGCATCGCACGTTCATAGCCGGAGCGCTTTGGCTTTCCTGCTTTAAAAATATAACCTACCTGAATTTTTTCATTAAAGCTTTTTACTCTTAGTTCTTTATTGTTTGACAGCAGGCAGACCTGAAAGCCTATTTGCTTTAAATGCTCCATCAGCCGGATAGCTCGCTCATTTGCTGGCGCTCCATGCTCTACCAGCGTATTGTCAATATCAAAAATTAGCGCCCTCTTCCCCTTTGCATACAGCTCATTGTATGGAATCTCATAGGCAGAAGGGACATAATGGTCCGGGAAAAGGTACGCTCTGCGGGCTTTGGAACGGACGCGCCTTATGGCGCAGCTTCCTATAGGAAAAATATTTGACATAGCAGTATGGCTCCTCCAAGGATTTATTGGATGTATCGTACCATAAAACTACAATTCCTGCAATCAGGAAATACCGTTGGAAAACTGTTTGTTTCCGTGTTTTGAGATCTATGGTATAATAACGATATATGAATGACATCAGCAAAAGGCAGTACAGCAAACAGAATCGGAGGTATGTTGGTTTTGAATAATGAATATGATAACACCCTGTTTTTTGATGAATATGCCAAAATGGAACGCAGCACCAAGGGATTAGCCGCCGCAGGGGAATGGCACCAGCTAAAGCCATTGTTTCCGCCCCTGCATGGAAAACATGTCCTTGATTTAGGATGCGGATATGGATGGCATTGTAAGTTTTCGGCGGAACAGGGCGCAGATAAAGTGCTGGGAATTGACTTAAGCAGAAAAATGATTGAGGAAGCAAAGAAGCGCAATAAAGAAAGTAAAATTAAGTATCGTGTATGCGGAATAGAAGAATATGAGTATCCGGAGAATATGTGGGATTGTGTAATCTCAAATCTGGCCCTGCACTACATTGAAAATATAGAGCAGATATTTCAAAAAGTATATCAAACCTTAAAACCAAACGGAATATTTCTTTTCAATATAGAACACCCTGTTTTCACCGCCGGCGTAGGACAAGACTGGATTTACTCAGAAGACGGCACTCCAAAGTATTGGCCGGTAGACAACTACTTTTTGGCAGGCGAAAGAAAGACTCATTTTTTAGGATATGATGTAGCAAAACAGCATCATACACTGACGCAGATACTGATGGGATTATTAAACAATGGGTTTCATCTTGAAGCAGCAGAAGAAGCAAGGCCGCCTAAAGAAATGATGAATGCTCCCGGAATGGAGCACGAACTGCGCCGTCCTATGATGCTGTTGGTAAAATCATCTGCCAAAAAATAATATGGCTGCAGGCAACTCGTTTTTTTGCTGCCTGCAGCTCTTTGTAAGCGATAAGAAACTGGCCCAAACGTCTTAAATCTGTTTCCTATGCTGCTCCCACCGCGCCTCTGCCACATCTGTATACGGAAAAGCATCCATATCAATTTCATCCTGCAAGAAAGCTTTCCAAAATTCTTCCTGAGAGGCAAACACAAGGTTCTCGCTTTCTGAAAAACGTTTTAAAAAATCCAGAACTTTTTTATGCTGTTCTTTGTCCCCAAAGGAGATGGACCATTCTTCACTCCCAAGGCGGTCTGTCCTTCTGCATACAATTCCGTCCTCCGTGTAGCAGACAATATAAGAACGACCCGGCTGATCCAGACTAAGAGAAGGGCCTGTACAGAGCGTCTTTTCTGCCAGCAAAAGGCTGCTTTCTGTGAGCAGGTGCTCATTTGCCTCTTTGGCAGCTTCCTCTTCTTTACGTTCCTTTTCACGCTGTTCTTCTGCTTTTCTGCGTTCTAATTCCTGCCTCATGGATTCCCTTATTGTATCCATGACTGCATCAAACTTTTCCAGCAGCGCATCCCATTCTTTTTCTGTAAACAGACGCGCCCCTATCTGAAACGACAGCTCTTTCGTTTCCCCCTTCTTCCACTTTTCCAGCTGCTCTTCAATATAGGAGCTTAAAAACGCAATTCTCTCTTCTCTCTCTTCTGCTGCGCTTTTTGTTTTTATGTCTTCTTCTGCTGCATTGGCAGCAGCAGAATGCCTGTTTGTCACTGCTTCCATTGCCCTTATCAGGCTCTCGCATTTTTTTACCTGTCCATAGAGTCTCGCTTCTGCATAATCTCCTTTTATCTTCTTAACGGCTGCACTCCAGTCCTGCTTTTTCCACATGAAATTCCCATAGCCAGACATTCCTATGGCATATCCGTTCTCCTCTGCATTTTCTGCATAAAGCTTCAGATAGTGGTAAGAGCCAAAGGTTCCTGCATCCGTAAACCCCTGATCATCTGCATAGCTTAAAAGCGCAAACATCTCAAGCTGTGTTGCCGATTCAGGGTCTACTTCCTTTACATGTACATAATATGTCTCTGTTTTGCCGCCATAATTGGAAATCACCTTCACGATAGGGTCCTCTCTCGTCGAGCCCTCTGCATACTGCGCCGTCATCCCATAGGACTCTCCGCCTTCATCCGGAAGCGTTGTAATTCCAAGCACCTCTCCTGCATCCGTTTCCTCCATCTCCTGCCTGGTCGAAAACTCTGCACCACCTTCTTCTGAGGCAGGCTGCGGCGTACCCTGATAGGCATACCCTGTCCCATATGTGGCGCGTACTACCCCTACTGCCATAAACACTCCTTTCTGCGTCCCTTCTGTCAGTCCAGGACGCGCCACTCTCCCTATAGGACCAAGTGGCGTTCATCATAAAATAAAGGACAGTGTTATAGCTTCTGTGGAATTCTTCCATGAACCTATAACGCTGTCCTTAGCTGCACTATATGTATCGGCAGATTTATGGCAAAACTGAATGTCACACTTTTATTTAAAGATTATTTTTAAATACGCACATCTACAGATGTCAGCTGTTTCTTTTCGTCTTCCTTCTTTTTTGCCTCTTCGTCCTCGTCCATCCTTCCTTCTTCCTTGTCCTTTGCTTCCTTTTGTACTCTTCCTGCCTTTCCAAGCAGCTTAGCCTTCTTTTCTTCTGCCGCCCTTCCGGCCTGCTCCAGTTCAGAAAGCTCCTGCTGCTTTGCTTCGGTGTTTCCTTTAGAATCCTGGCTGATTTCAGATGCAAGTACTTTCTTTCTGGCTTCAATCTGCCTTACAACACTGCCGTGCACCTTTGCCTGGTCAAATGTATTTTCTGCCGAAATCATTGCCTGCATGCTTGCCTGTGAAAGCCCGGTCCCCTGCTTTTTCCCATTTCCTAAAGCTGTTTCTGGGCTATTTTCTGCCTTCTTTACGGAAGCCTGCTCTTCCTGCTTTTCTGCATTTCTGTTCTGTTTTTCCCTCTGCAGCTCCAGTTCATGCATCCGCAGCTGGTTATTCAAATCGGCAATCTGCCTCATCAGCTCCTGCCGCCGCTTCATTTTTTCTTCCATGCTAAGGTCACTGTTTTCCGAAAGTTTCTGCAGGTTCTCTTGCAGACGAGCTATCTGTTTTTTTAAACTTCTGGTAAGAGCATCCTCTGTTGGCATTGCCTGTTTTGCATGTGCGCTGCCTGCTGTCCCCTGATTCATTCCAATCCGCATCTTTATCGCCACGCTCCTTTCAAAATCTGACATGCGCAACTCCCTGACTGAAATTTTTCGATTTTCAGCCTCGCCGCCCCTATGCTGCTCTTTTTATATATCGGCTTGTTGGCATATAAATTTAAGAAGGACTTCAAAACATATATGGGTCAAGGACAGGGAAGGAAGTCCCTTGATCGGCTGTATTGACATCTGCATACCAGCGCTATAATATCAATAAAAGCTGAAATCCTGCAAAACAGCCATAATTTTTTAATTTCAGCAGATATTTTGTGCAACCTGCTTTAGCCAAAAACCTACTTATATAGCGAAAGGCAATTCCGGAACTGCTTTCAACAGAAAGGTATGGTGATTTTTACGAGTCTTAAAAACGATGAAGAAATTATAGAATTGTATTGGAACCGGGACGAATCTGCCATCAGCGAAACCGACTCCAAATACGGCAGACTGTGCCGGTATGTTGCAAACCACATTTTGTCCAGTTTACAGGACTGCGAAGAATGCATCAATGACACATACTTCGCAGTGTGGAATGCCATTCCTCCAAAACGGCCAAATAAGTTTTCTTCTTATGTCAGCCGGGTTACAAGAAACCTTGCATTGACAAAATTTGATTATCTGACTGCGGCAAAACGGAATGCAGAGGCAGTACGTTCCTTGGAAGAACTTGGAGAATGCGTATCCGGCAGGGATTCCATCGATTCGGAACTGGCCGGCCAGCAGATTGAGCTTGCCATCAGCGAGTTCCTCTGGGAACAAGAGGAAGAAAAACGGAATATATTCATCCGGCGCTACTGGTATTTCGATTCCATAGAGGAAATCTGCAGGCAGACCGGTTTCAGTAAAAACAAAGTAAAATCCATGCTGTTCCGTATGCGTGGGAAATTAAAAGCACATTTAGAAAGCGAGGGCATTGAAGTATGAACAGCAGAAAATTAGCAGACAGGATTGGAAATATAGATAGCCGTCTTATACAACAGGCAGAAAGCCTCCCCGATTACAGCTTAAGGCACCGCAGGAACATCTTTTACCGCCTTATGGCTTGTGCCGCCACTATTGTTCTGATGCTTGGCAGTTTTGCGGCAGGTGCCACCGTATTCGCCAAAGAAGCTGCTGTCTTGCAGGAAAGCGTCTCTTTGGAGGAAATTGGCCTGACACTGCTTCTTCCGGAAGAATGGGAAGGAAATTACAGCGTAGAAATGGGGGAAATGGATGGAGGCTATCTGTATACCTTCTATGACAACAAAATTCATGGGCAGGAAGGGGAATGGTCTGATGGCGGAGCCCTGTTCTATATCGGAACTTATGGAAACACTCCTATGACAGAAGCAGAACTTGATGCAGAACACGATCATGCTTATGCCTATAAATATCTGTTCTCCACTAACACTACAAATTATATTATGGTCTATGTCAGCGATGTGCAGTATGACCCTGCAGATGCCAAGATGGCACAGCACTATGAAATGCTGACAAGAAGCATACACAACATTAAGATTGTGCTGGAAAATGCACTGTAAAGCCATATTATAAAGACACCCCTGATACAGCTGTATTTCCTGCCGGCTTATTTGCAAAAACAGTACAATGTATCAGGGGTGTCCCCAAATGTCTTTAATTCTTCACGAACTGCAATATCCATCAGAAACTCTTATTCCCCTGCCAGCAATGTCCTTGGGGCAATATGCTTAATTTTAAAAGACATTATGCATGCAATCACAAAGGCAAGAAACACTAACCCTGCACCCACAGCTGCTATTATAGGAACAGGCACGATAAATGTGCACTTTACAATTCCAATGCTGCTTATAAACAATGCAATCAGCGGATTGATAACCATACAGGATACTGCTATGCCAAACACGGTGGAAATTATCATCATCGGCAAAAAGGAAAGCGCTGTCTGCAGCATCAGCTGCCCTGTTGTAAAACCAAGTGCCTTTAAAATGCCATACTCCTGCTTCTTATTGCCAAGCATGGTCCGTACCAGCAGGTACAGCACAAAAGCAATCACAATGACACTCAATACAAAAACAGCGACTACAATCATCACCATAAGAGAAACATAGACCGAAGCTGCCCCTTCGATAGTTGCGGCTATATTGATGGTTGCATTTACTTTATTTCCAAACCGTTCCTCTATCTCCACACGAAACGCCTCTATGTCCTCCCCATCAGAAAGGTCCAGATAATAACTTGCATTCTGCAGACTGCCAAGGCGCTCATATCCGGACCTTGTAAACAGGCAGTCTTTGCCTAGGTTATTTGTTATCTGCGTGAAGCCGGAGATAATATACTTTGCTTCTTTTCCGCTTTCTGCTATCGTAATCTCATCTCCAAGCCCAAGCCCTTGTTCTTTTGCATATTTAGCAGCTATGGCAATTTCATTGTCATACTTTGGGGTTCTTCCTAAAAAAACAACGCTCGGATTGTTTACATCGGAAAAGTCTTCCGTCATTGTCATCATCAGCCCGACTCCTCCCACATGCTGCACTTCTATTGAATTGTAAAGATATACCTTTTCCACCCGCCCATCTGCATGCATCGCCTGTAAAAACTCTTCTTCTGCCTCTGCTTTGACATTGATGCAGCAGTCTGCTGTCTCTCCTACAATCAGGTTTAAAAACGGTGTCATATCCAAAATCATATTTCTTATCATGACCCCGGAAAATACTACAACAAGGGAAAGCACAAGCATTGTAATGCAGATGACCACATTGTGCTTCTTACCTGAAAGTGTTGTTTTTAAGGCAAGCGCAGCATGCAGTGAAACCTTTGTATTTTCCAGCGGAACATAATTACGCTTAAAACTGTGCGTCCGGATTCCTTGTCTGAGCGCAACAATCGGCTCCACTTTTTTTATTCTGCGTGAAAATAAAACAACGGCAAGCGCCACTGCCCCGCCTAAAATCATAAGTGTCAGCAGAAACGGAACCGGCAGAAAATGAATCGCATATGGTATGCCCGTCTGTGAAATCATCATCTGGTTGACTGCCGGAAAACAGGCATAGGAAATGCAGCTGCCTGCCACTGCTACAGATAGCGAAATCCCCAGAAACTGCAGCAAAAGCGCACCAATCAGCTGATTGCTCGTATATCCGACCGCCTTGAGCGCACCAAGATTTTTCATATTTTCCCCAATATAGTTGACTATGTCAGAAGCTATCACGACAAGCGCAATCAGAAGTATCAGAAAAGCCATTGCGCTGACAATGCCGGAACAGATCATCTGCGAAATATAACGTGACTTCTCTACAAGCGCATAGGAATTGCTTACTGCACGTACCGCAGGATAGTGAGATGACACTTCGCCTTTTAACATTGTTTCATAGCTCTCACTTTCCTCCTTGCTGCTTAATCTGACAGAACAAAGCACGGACTTTGGCGCATAGCCCAGTTCCTGCAGCTCATTATATTTGTCCTCTGTCAGAATTATCTCAGACATGGCACAGTTGTGCGAACCTGCCATAATACTGTTAAAAAATCCACATACGATATAGCTTATTTTATTGCTTCCGATTGAAACCTGTATCGTCTTTCCAATTGCTATCTCCTCTGATTTGTACAGCATCGGCATATAAATCCCGCTTTCAA
>CAJTZB010000096.1 GCA_910583815.1 uncultured Lachnospiraceae bacterium | reverse complement strand
GTATCCATCGGAGAGATAAAACGGACATTTAAAACCCCTGCTTCTATTCCATACTCTAACAGTTTTTCCCTTAAGGAAAGAGCCAGTGTGACCGTAGTCCCAACTGCTGCAACCAGAACATCATTCCCCTGATACAAAAGCTCCGCTTTTCCCTGCTCTATTTTTGCTACCGGAAGTTCTTTAGAATCATTCGCTGCTCCGCGTGGATAGCGGACAGCCGTCGGATAGCTGCAGGAAACTGCAAAATGAAGCATGCTCCGCAACTCTTCTGCGCTTCTTGGCGCCATCAATGTCAGGTTTGGGATATGTGATAAATAAGACAAATCAAAAATGCCCTGATGCGTCTCCCCATCTTTTCCAACAATGCCTGCACGGTCTACTGCAAACGTTACAGGAAGGCTTCCGAGGCAGACATCATGCAAGATCTGGTCATATGCTCTTTGCAAAAACGTTGAATAGATTGCAACAACCGGATGATAGCCTCCTGCCGCAAGCCCGGCAGCAAACGTTACCGCATGTTCCTCTGCAATCCCGACGTCAAAAAAACGTTCCGGATACCGCTCGGCAAATGCCTGAAGTCCTGTGCCTGACGGCATTGCCGCCGTAATTGCGAGCAATTTTTTATTTTCTTCTCCAAGTTCTGTCATTGTTTTAGAAAACACTTCGGTATACGTAAGCTCATCTGTTACTTTCAAGCTCTTTCCGCTTTTTAGAGAAAACGGCTCCACGCCATGAAAACGTCCCGGATTATCCTCTGCCGGCGCATAGCCCTTTCCTTTTTTTGTAACTACATGGATTAAAACTGCCTTTTTCGCTCTGGACGCCGTTTCAAAAGCTTCCAGCATCTTCGGGACATCATGCCCATCGATTGGCCCGATGTAAGTCAGACCCATATCCTCAAACAGCATTCCGCTGATAAACAGATATTTCAAAGAATCCTTGGAACGCTTCAGCCTGTGCAAAAGCTTCTCTCCAACGCCTGATACTTTATTTAATGCTTCTTCCAAACCGCCTTTAAAGCCGGTATAAGCAGAACTTGTCCGGATTTTTGCAAGGTAATTTGCCATACCTCCAACATTCTCAGAAATAGACATATGATTGTCGTTCAGCACAATAATCAGATTGGACTTGAGCTTGCCAAGATTATTTAATGCTTCAAACGCCATACCGCCGGTCAGTGCACCGTCACCAATGACAGCCACTACTTTGTAATCCTCTTCTGACAACTCCCTTGCATGCACAAAGCCTGCTGCAGCAGAAACTGAGGTAGAACTGTGGCCTGTGTCAAACGCGTCGCAATCGCTTTCCCTGCGTTTTGGAAAACCGCTTAATCCGCCTTGCTCACGTAAACGTTCAAATGCCTCTTTCCGTCCAGTCAAAAGCTTGTGCACATATGCCTGATGCCCAACATCCCAAATCAGCTTGTCCGCCGGAAAGTCCAGAAACAGGTGCAGGGCCATCGTCAGCTCCACAGCTCCCAGATTGGACGCCAGGTGTCCTCCCTTCTCTGCCACATGGCGCACAAGAAACCGTCTGATTTCCTTAGCAAGACTGCGGTACTCGGACGGCTTTAGTTTTTTAATATCATTTGGTTGTTCTATCTGATTCAGTAATGGTTCCATCTTCTGCTCCGGTTTTGTTTTTTAGATTTGGGTATCAAAAGCCCCTTCGGGGCATAACCGACACAATATGTGGTTTTGCAAGCTTGCTTGCAAACACACATACTTGTATCGGTTAGTGCGAAGCACCCTTTTGACACCCGAATCTTTTTTAATATTCTCGCTTTGTCAGATAAGCAATTAATTCCTGCAAAAATTCTGAAACGGAAAGCTGCTGTGCGAGTTTTTTTGCCTCTGTGGACAGTTCTTCTACTTTATTTTTGGAAGCTTCCAGCCCATGCAGGGAAACATAAGTCGTCTTACTGTTTCTTTGGTCACTGTGTATGGACTTTCCAAGCTTTCCTTCATCCCCAATCAAATCCAGAATATCATCTCGTATCTGAAATGCCATACCGATACAAGATGCCATCTTTTCAACAATTGCAAGCGCCTCTGAAGACGCGCCGCCAAGAATTGCCCCAATCAGCATGGATGCCTCTATCAGTGCACACGTCTTCAATTCATAAATAAATTCGATTTCTTCTTCTGTAAGCGGCCTTCCGGTTTTCTCAACGTCCACCGTCTGACCACCAATCATGCCATATACGCCTGCTTTCGCCCCAAAAACCTTAATTGCCTTTATAACACGCAGATTCCATTCAGCATCTTCTTCCCTGCCAAATGCTTTGCATGCCGTTTCAAACGAAAAATTGAGCAGTGCATCTCCTGCCAAAACGCCAATTGCTTCGCCAAATTCCGCATGCGTTGTCAGGCTTCCTCTGCGGTATTTGTCATCATCCATTGCAGGCAGGTCGTCATGGACAAGCGAATAAGTATGCAGCATTTCTATTGCCGCAAAAAACGGCTCCGCTTTCTCTTCCTCGGAGTCATCCGCAGCAAAGCAGCGATACATCTCCTGCATAAAAATAGGGCGCAGGCGCTTCCCGCCAATTTTTATGCTGTAATTCATTGCCTTGAATATCGTCTTTTGCATTCCTTCCTCTTCCGGAAGATATGCCTCCAGAAGCCCATCCATTTCTTCTTTTCTTTCTCTCAGTATTTCCTCGAAGTTAGTCATCGCTTCCGCCTTCCTCTATGATTTTTAACTCCTTTTCTACCTTATCTACCGCTTTGTTGCACTGCATCAGTAAGTCCATGCCCTGTTTGTACATCGAAAAAGACTGCTCCAGAGGCAGTTCCTCTTCCTCCATCCGCACTATAATTTCCTCTAATGCCTTCATGGACTCTTCCAAAGACGGCTGCTTTGCTTCCTCTGATTTTTTTCTTCCTGCCATATATGGGATTCTCCTATTTTAAGTTCCGCAGCAATCCTTCTGGCGCACGGATAGCAAGCACGATTTCCAGCCGTTTGATGTCTGGAAATCATGCTGTGCGCCATACGGCTGGCTGCTGGTTTTAAGTTCCGCAGCAGCTTTTCTGGACGACTGCGTATTTTGGTTCAGTTTTTCTCTATCTTTGTCACGATTGCTGTAATGCTTCCATCGCAAAGCTGAGCCTGTACTGTGTTTCCAATTTCCACCTTGTCGGTTCCGGTCACTGCCTCACCTGCCTCATTTGTGACAAAAGCATATCCGCCAGAAAGCCTTTCTAATGGTGATATTCCTTTTAGGCGTTGTGCAAACAGAGCGAGCATATGTCGATAATCTTTCAGCCTGTCCGACATCAATCCGGATAAGCGAATCCCGGCATCGGCAAGCCATTGCTGTTTCTGACGAAGCTGTGTCCGCGGATGGCACTGCCTAAGGCGCAGTTCCTTTTGCTTTAATTCAATGCGTGCATCTTCTATGTTCTGACAGAGTGCCTCCGTTAAATCGCTGTGCAGCCCGGCAAGTACCTGCTCTAACCGAAGGAAATCATAGACTGCAAGTTCCGCTGCCGCAGACGGAGTCGGCGCTCTCATATCTGCAACAAAATCCGCGATTGTCGTATCGGTTTCATGCCCAACGGCAGAAATAACCGGCGTACTGCATTCATAAATGGCGCGTGCCACCTTTTCTTCATTGAATGCCCACAAGTCTTCTATGGAACCTCCGCCACGGCCAACAATAATAACATCTGCTTTTCCGTCTAACATCCGTATTCCTCTGACTACGGTATCCGCCGCACCTTCACCCTGTACCTTGGCAGGATATAGGAGTAGCTGAACATATGGGTTTCTTCGCCTGGCAATCTGCATGATGTCCTGAATTGCGGCTCCTGTCTGTGCTGTCACAATGCCTACGGTACGCGCATATCGGCTTATCGGCTTTTTATGCTCCTTCGCAAATAAACCTTCTGCCACAAGCTTCTGCTTTAAAAATTCAAACTCTTCATAGAGCCTTCCAATACCGTCCTGCCTGATTTCTTCTGCATACAGCTGGTACTTTCCACCCTGCTCATATACTCCGATGCTTCCAAACACAATGACGCTCTGTCCATCCTCCATACGAAAAGAAATGCCGGCACGACGACCGGCAAACATAACGCATGCAATCTGGGCAGCTTTATCCTTTAGTGTGAAATAAAGATGCCCTGAAGTGTGGTATTTACAATTGGAAACCTCCCCCTTAACAGCAATTCTGTTAAGCAGGGGGTTTCCGGAAAACAGCCTGCTGATATATGTGTTGATTTGTGAAACAGAAAAAACCTCTGCCATGTAGTTCCCTCTTTACTCCCAAAAACAGTAAATCAGATTTACTGCGAAATACTTGATTTCTTTACGACTTTTGCAAGCACACCGTTGACAAACCCGGAAGACATATCACTTCCATACTTCTTTGCAAGTTCGACTGCCTCATTGATGGCCACTTTTTCTGGCACTTCCTCATCGTACAGCATCTCATATACTGCAATCCGGAGGATAGCCAATTCTGCTTTTCCCATACGGTTCAGCTTCCAGCCGCTTGCCGCGTTTGCAAGCACCATGTCAATCGATCCTTCTGCATTTACAACCGCCTCAAGCTTTTCCTTTACCGGAGCAAAAGTTTTCTCGTCTGCGGTTTCCTGCTGTTCCATATAAAGCCCAATCTGCTCCGGAAGTTCTTCCGCATCGTGGAAGTCCTTACAAAACAGCAGTTTAAATAAGTGTTCTCTCTCTTCGCGCCTTGTCATCCCGCTTCTCCCATCTAGCACTTTATGCCTGCAATAAGAATATGCCTTATTGCATCAGGCCTTATTTCGTATGTTCCGTATCAACCCCGACAATGTCGATGTTAACTTCCGAGACTTTTAAGCCTGCCATTGTTTCAATTGCAGTTTTCACACGCTCCTGAACTGCTTTGCAGGCCTTCGGGATACTATAGCCATACTTCATAATAACAGCAAGTGCTACACTGACTGTGTTCCCATCCTCTTCAAACTGGATAGTAACACCTTTTGTCAGATTTTTCATGCCGAGCTTTCCTACAATTTCATTGGTCAGGTTGCCCTGCATGGATGCAATGCCCTCAATTTCTGTTGCGGCAAGGCCTGCAATGGTTGCGATGACATCTCCTGCTATTTTTACTTCTGATATGAATTCTGGCGTCTCTTCCAGACAGCTTACTGCATTCTCCATTTCCTTTTCCATAAGTATATCCTCCTAACCATCATGGTATATCATACTCTTATCTTTTCTGTTATTATATCAAACTATCCACATTTTGCAAAGGCTTTCTTGTTTTTTCATTCTGTTTTTTCGTCTATGTATCATTAATCTTCCTGAATCGCTGCTGTAATCTTTATGTTCTCCGGCTCAAACCCGGTCTTTCTTGTTACTATGTCCTCAATCTGTGCTACCTGCTGGTCTGTTACGCTTGATGCATTGATAACAACGTCCACTTCATTTTCCACAATATTGACGACAGGGTCTGCAAAGCCCTTTGCCTCCAATAAAAGTTCTGCTGCATTTTCTTTTTCAGCAATTGTAGTCAGTGCAACAAGGCTTTCTACTGCCCCTCTTTTTTGTTCATCTGAAAGCAGTTCATTGTTGATAATTGCCATCAGAGTCTCCTTGCTCTGCGCGCGCCTCTGCTCTCTGACCAGCTTTGCATTGTTTGCAAAATTTCCGCTGATGGTTGTGCTTACCATAACTGCCTCTCCGATATTCTGGTTGTTGTCCGTTGTTTCTGAACCGTCATTTGTGGTTCCATCCGCTTTTTGTTGGTTTGCAGCTGCCTGCGCATTCTCCTGCTCCAGCAAATGGATGTCTTCATCTGAAATATCTGAATAGTCATCTATTCCGTCCACGTCAAAGTACATTTGGTCTCCGCCTGTCTGTTTGCTGTCCGGAACTTCCTCCGCCTTATGCGAGAACTGCAGGTATCCTGCTGCGCATATCATCAGTGCCATAGCAGTAATAATTACCTGATTTTTCCTGAAAATACGTTTCATACTTCCTCCGTTTCTGCCTGAAAGGCAATTATTTCTTCATTTTCATTATTTTTATTTTATGCGCCGGTACGCCAAATAGTACCTGTACCGCAGCAAGAATATCCAAATCCACGGTTCCTGTTCCACTCCCCTGCGCAATCACTACTACGCCTTCTACCTCCGGATAAAGTTCCTTCGTGATATATGGCGTATCTCCTCCCTCTCCGTCTACCAATACAGCAGCATTTTCTGAAGTCTTATTTTCCTTTCTTCTGCTTCCTCCTGCGGAATCCTGCTCTGTGCTGCTCTCCCACGCCTCCTGTCCATCTCTTAGAACAATCCGTTCTGTTGTAGAGCTTACGGTAATCATCACCTGCACCTTGCCGATTCCTTCTACCTGTACAAGCAGTTCCTCCAGCCTTTGCTCCAATTCCGATACATAATCTCCGTTTTTTTCTGTTGTATTCTTTGGAACCGCTGTCGGAACGTTGCCCTTTGGTGTTCCTCCTTCTTCATTTTTCGGAGATGACCCTGACGGCAGTGCAATAATCAAAAAACAGATGCCGACAATAAGGACCGTTCCCCACTCCTTCAGCCCAAAACCTCGAATGCGTTCAATTCCTCGTTTTACCAGCTCCCTACCTTCCATCTAAGTTCTCCCTTATGTTTACATTTATATTGTCCGCAGGCATCTGATAGAAGTCTGCAAGCAGATTTTTTACATAAAGCTCCATTGGCGTAATGACCTCTAGCTGCTGTTCCTCGCGTTCTCCAATTACGACTTTTTCTACAGGGCGAATCTGTATCTGCCCTTCTTCCGTTTCTTCCTTACTTGTCTGGTATGCTGCCGTAATCGCCATCTGCTTCAGCTCCCCTGTCCGCTCCTCAAATTCATAAGATGCTGCGACAAGCGTCAGCCTGCTGCCATGAAGCAGATGTTCTATCTGGGCGTTCAGAGTCTCCTCATATGCGGAACGTACCGAACGTTCCACTGCCTCCTCCGCCGAAAAAAGCTGTTCCGTAACCTCGTCCACTCCGAGCACATATTCAAAAGATGAAAAACGGTACAAAAACTGCTCCCAGATTGGCCTGTCTTCCATCCACGGCTTTACCAGCTTTAAAATCAGCAGAAGCCCAATCACCCATTCGCTGAATTTATGGTATTTGGTATCTGCCGTCAGTTCTAAAAGAATGCCGGAAAAGACCATAAAAAATGCAATTTCCTTTATATATGTCATTTATCCTCCGATTCTTGTCATCACAACCAACAGCAGCAAAAACAGCAAAAGTGCCAAAAACAACACCTGAAGCAGCAGCTTGTTTGCTATTCCGACATGTACAAGAAACTTCTCTAACATCTCTTCTGTCACTGGTTCTGCAACCGCTGCAAGCACGCGGTACATCAGGCACTGCAGCCCTACTTTTAAAAGCGGAATGCTGCATAAAAGAAAAATCAATATAACCGCCGCAATCCCAACTGCATTTTTTAATACGCTGCCTGCTGCAAGTACCGTTTCCCATGCCCCTTCTAACAGCCCGCCAATGCCGGGTATTGTCCCGGCAGTCTTTATAATGGCATTCCTCTTTACCTTGTCAATCGCAGGCAGCAGAAGTCCCTGCACCGCCCCGGTAGCTACGACAATACCAAGCATTGTTTTCTGCAGCCACGAAAATGCCGTTTGGATCAGTTCCAGAACCCTTTCAAATATTGGTTTTTTCTGCATACAGGAAGCAAACGCAACCAAAAGATATGCCTGCGACATCGGCAGGAACAGATACTTTACAGCAAATTCAAGCACACCGATAAAAAAGACCGTCCCTCTGTAATATCCTGCCGCCGTCAGGCTTCCTGTCACAAAAGCAACGCTTACGCAGTAGGTCGGAATCAGTATTTTAATAAAATTGCAAAGACCATTGATGCCCTCTCTGACAATCGCAAGGGATGCCTGAAACCCTACTGCCGCATATACAGTAAGTATCAGATAGACACACAGATACCCGATATGCGACACATTGTTTTTTGCAAATGCTTTGGACACATTGGTCAAAAGCGCCGCAAGCAAAAGAATCGCCAGCAGGTGTATCCCATTTTCTATCGGAAATGTCACACTGGAAAGCAGCCATTCCCCAACCCCTTTCAGAATTCCGGAAAGCCCTTCGGTATTCCCAATCGTCAGTTGTGTCACCAATTCTTCAAATGTCACCGGAAGGTTGTCCGGAAGCAGTTCCTCCACTGTCTTCTGTATGTCTGTATAATCCAAAGAAAGCTCTTCCATAGGCACTAAATCATGGACGCAATCGTCTCAAACAAGGCAAACATAATCGGCATTCCTATGGAGAGAATCGTCAGCTTCCCAACCAGCTCAATCTGCCCCGCTACTGCGGAGTACCCTGCATCCCTGCAAAGGGAAGAAGCAAATTCCGAAAGATAGGTCACGCCAATCATTTTTAGCATCAGCACTATGTACTCTTTTTCCATCGGAAGAAGCTTGGAAATCCTCTCAAAGCTTCCCATCATGCCATCCAGGAGTGACACGGCAACCCATGCAATCAGTATGCTTCCGGCCAATGACACGAAAGTTCCAAATTCTGCCCTGCCCTGCTTCATCGCCATTGCAATCACAATTGTCAAAATACCAAGCAACGCTGTCTTTATCATCACCATGCTCCTTCCTAAAGCTGGAACAGCTTTTGTATTGTTTCAAACAGTTCTGCCACGTATGGAATAATCCAGAACAGAACGAGCAGCAGCCCTGCGAGGCTTGTCAGATATGCCTGATCTTCTCTCCCCGAATGCTTTAGTACCTGATTCAGTACCGACACTAAAATTCCGACCGCGGCAATTTTAAAAATCATTTGTATTGTCATAAGCCGCCTCCATTCCAAGTTTTGTCCTCTGCCCGCCTTCTGCGCCAGACGTTCTGCCATTATAAAATAAGCACAAGCAAAAATGCGCCGCCAAGTACTCCAAGCATCCGGTAAAGATATGCCTTATCCTTGCCGCTCTGCTGGAGTTTGCAAAGTTCCGCCTCCAGTCGGCTTATATAAAATGCCACTGCATTTTCTCTTGCATTGCTGTCTGTTTCCGAAAAGCATTCCCCAAGTTCCATGAACTCCTGCTTCTGTCCTTTGCTCAACGGAGAATCCGACAACAGCTTCTTTGCTCTCTCTGCCCAAAGTTCTTTTAATATATTCCCACTCTGGCTGCTAAGCTCCTCCCCTACCTCTTTAAGAAACGGCGCCAGTGGTCCGCTATGACGCTTTGCCAAAAGCAGAAAAGCATCCGGAAGCGGTGTTTTATTATAATTCAGCTCT
>CAJTZB010000095.1 GCA_910583815.1 uncultured Lachnospiraceae bacterium | reverse complement strand
ATAAAGCCTGTTTACGATACCATATACCGCTTTTGCATATTCTGCGGAAGACTGCTGTTTTACCAGAACCATAGCCTCATCTACTGAAATACCATAATGGTTATCCAACTCCGCTAAAATCTGACTTCTTATATAGTCCAAGTCGTACTGCAGATCATCATAGCCCATTAGGATGGAATACATGCTGTATTTTTCGTAACGTTTCAGCCCTTTTAGTAAAGAATCCAAGGCAGAAGCTTCATCTCCCATTGCTATGTAGCTGTTATAGGAATTTAACTGCTTGTTGACAAACATGACTGTCATTACCTTGTCGTAAAATTCCATATCTTCTTCGTTTAGCTTTGACTCCAATCCATAAATCTGGTTATATGCATCATTATAATATTTTGGATTGTTGCCGCGCGCCATTTCAAAGCTCTTTTCTGCATTGCCTATCGCAATATTATATGTGATAAAATTGCTTCCTATAATAATTACAAATGCAAGAAGTGCAAAGAGGAGAAAGATAATTGCAGCCCCCACACGGTTGATTCTGGTATCTTTCATTTCCTCCAGAATCAGCTTTGCCTGCTCCATTTTCTTTGCCTTTTTCTCTTCCTTGGCAATTTGTGCAAGCTTTGCTTTTTCTTCCTTTGCTGCCTGTGCTGCTGCTTTCTTTTCTTCTGCCGTCTTTTTCTTTTCTTCGGCATCCTTTTTCTTTTTTTCTTCCTTCGCCTGTTTCTTTTCCGCAATTTCTTCCGGTGTCGGCTCATGCTTTACTTTGGAAGGGTCAACCGGAACATTGCCAAATAATTTAACAAGCAGCGTTCTGTTGTCTTCTTTTTTCTTCTTTTTCTTTCTTTTTCCTTTATCTGCGTTCTGAATTTCTCCTGAATCTTCGTCCAAAAGATGAAGCAGTGCGTTGTCTGCCTTTGCTCCTTTTGCACTCTCTGCTTCGTCTATTTCCTGAAAGAGATTGTCAAGGACAGCCATATCCTGCTCATCCAGACCATCAGCAAGCCCCGGATTCACAGAAAGAGAATCGGTACTTTTTTGTTCCTCCAGCTCCGGCTGGAAGTCTTCTATTTCAGGCTCATCAAAGCTGAAACCTTCAAAAATAGACGCTACAGAATCCATCTCTGTAGGTTCTTCCACAGCAGGTTCTCCGATTGTGCTCTCCGCTGAAAAAAGCTCTTCTATTGCAGAATCTTCCAAGGCAAGGTCGCTAAGGTCCGGTTCTTCTAAAACAAGCTCTTCTTCAGCCTCCTCTTCCGTAGCCGTCCCATCTGTATTGGCATCCTCTATTACCGCCTCGCCCAAAAACAGATTGTCTAAATCAAGTTCTGATGCTGCATCTTCTGCGGTTTCTTCCATAGGAAAAGATAAGTCGTCTGGAAGGGCAAATTCTTCTGAACTTTCCTCTTCTTTGGCAACAGATGCCGGAACATCCAGTTCTTCGGAAATCATCCGGTCAATTGCATCATCATCCGAAAACTCATCAAAAATATTATAACTCCCAAGTTCGGAATCCAATTCATCGCCCAACGTCATCGGCTCTTCTGCTGCTAAATCCTCTGTCTCTGCAACCTGCTGCTCTTGTTTTTCTGCCTGCTTTGCTTTTCTTCTGGCAGACAGCGAAATACCCCTGTCTGGCTCCGCCGTATCTGTTACTACGGAATTCAGCAGACTGTCAAGATAAGATTCGTCTGTATTTTCTGTATTCTGTTGTCCACAATTTGGGCAGACCTCCATATTCTCCGGAATCTCTGCCCCGCAATGCTTACAAGTTGTCATAATGCATTCTCCGCAATTATTATAAAATCAATCTGTCGATTTCTCCAACCAGACTTCCGATTTCCGGCTTTGTGATCTGAGCGTCTGCACCAAGCTGCTCGCCCTTCTTCATCATAGCCTCTGAAATCATGGAAGAGAAAATAATAACCGGCAGGAACGAAGTCTTTGACTGCTCTTTAATCAGTTTCGTCAAGTGATGTCCGTCCATCTTCGGCATTTCAATATCGGTAATTACTAACTTGATTTTTTCATGGAGCGTTCCCTCTTTTACAAAACCGGAAATCGTATTCCATGCTTCCTCTCCGTTCATAGTTACAATCAGGTTTTCATAGCCTGCCTTCTTTAAGCACTCCTGAATCATCTTGGAAAGAAGCAGAGAGTCCTCGGCAATCAGAATCGGCTTTTCGCTGCGCTCTCTCTGTCCAAGTGCCATAACATCTTCCATCTTTAAGCTTGTATCCGGACTGATGTCTGCAACAATCTTTTCAAAGTCAAGCAAAATAATCAGCCTGCCGTCCAATTTTATGATACCGGTCGCTACACTGTCGCCATTTGCATTGAGCGTAGCATCCGGCTTTAATATGTCTGCCCAGGAAATACGTGTGATGCCGATAACCGAATGAACATGAAACGCTGCATTCGTATGGTTAAAATGAGTGATTATGTACAAATCTTTATCCGGATTTGATGAAGGCTGAAGATTTAACACCTGCGCAAGATTGATGCTTGTGATAATCTCTTCTCTTGGCATAAAAATACCTTCGATGCTTAGATTTGCATTTGGAATTGGCACCGGTCTTGTATACGGAAGAATCTCTCGAATCTTTGCTACATTAATGCCGTAGCGATTGTTATCGACCATAAATTCAAGAATTTCCAGCTCATTCGTTCCGCTCTCTAAAAGTATTCCTGTTTCCATATATCTTTCCCTCCGATTTTTAGTTTCCTTTCCTAGTTATTATATTATAAACTGCTTTATAATTCAAACTTTATTTCAGTTTTATAATAACAACTTCCTCTTCCTGATTTGTAATACGGACATGTGCTGTTTTGATTTCCTCAAGCGCAGAAACTTCAAAGACAAGCACTGTCTGAAAACTCTCTCCTGCCGGCACGATTTCACTTCCGCTCATATATTGCAAATCGTTTTTAAGCATTGAGAGACTTGCTCTTGAAACTTTTCCAAGATTGACATCTACTTCACACTTTAATTTCTTTTCCATTGTGTTCAGTGCGATGCTTTCATCAGTAGTATTTGTTGCGGTAAAAGAAACAATCAGATACTGCCTGCCCGGCTTAGGGTCCAACGAAAAATAATCGCCTTCTTCTATGCTTGGTACAAGCTGATAGTCTCCCTCCGTATAAGAAAAGACAAAACCTTCTGCTCCAACTACCCTTGTAAGCTGCTCGCCTGTTGCTTCACTGTTCTCCGGAACCGGTGTTGCTGTAGGCTTTGGCACTTCGTCGGTCGGATGCGGCTCCCCTGTCACTTCTGGCACAGGAGTCGGAGTTGGCGTAGGTGTAGGCGTTGGCAGTACTTCCTCCTTTGGCGGCAATGGTTCATAGTCTGACATTGTATTTGGCGGTATTGTACCTAACAGCGCCCTTGCTGCATACTCCGCCACAATATCCATTTCCCTATCCGTCAAGGGCACATCCTTTAAACAGCCGCTCATCATACAGAGCGCTGCAAAAAGAACTGCCATAATTCCGATTTTTTTCACAGATGCCCCTCCTCTTTTGCTGAACTAAACCCATTTTAACACGTATCTGGTATTTCGGCAACATCCCAGAATAATTATTTTCACTTTCCATATCATGCTAAACGTCCGCATCCAGTTCAAACCAAAATTCTGCTCCATTCTCATAGTTGACAACACCATATGGCTTATTGTGTGCATCCATAATTGCCTTAACAATAGACAGCCCTATTCCATTTCCGCCATACTCTCTTGTCCTTGCTTTATCTGCCTTATAAAATTTAATCCAGATTTTATTAATCTCTTCCTCCGGAATCGGCTCGCCGGAATTGAATACAGAAACCCGAACCGTCTTTTCCTGCTTTAATGCCTTGATTTCAATGATTTTCTCTTTATCAGCATAATGAACCGCATTCGTCAGATAATTTGTCACTACTTCTTCTATCATATATTCATCTGCCCAGACTTCGAGCGGCCCTTCCTGTTTAAACAACGCACAGATGCCGTTTTGTTTCATCAAAATATCCGAAGAAGCAAGCACGGAACGGATCAGTGCTGCTATATCAAAACGCTCCATTTCCAGCCTGTAGTTTCCAAACTCAATCTGGTTCAGCGTCAGCAGTTTCTTAACCATCTTATTCATTTTTATGGCTTCATCCATAATGACATCACAGTAAAAATTTCTGCTTTCTGCATCTTCGTTGATATTGTCTTTCAGCCCTTCTGCATAGCCTTGAATCAAAGCAATCGGCGTTTTCAGTTCATGCGTGACATTAGACAGAAACTCCTTACGCATCTCGTCAATCTGGACTTTTTGTTCAATATCGGTCTGCAGCTTATTGTTCGCACTCTTTAAGTCAGAAATTGTATGCTCTAACTTCTCTGAAAGCGCATTAATACTATGTCCGAGTTCCCCTATTTCATCGTTTGTAGTCACCTCATACTTAACATCAAAGTCCAAATCGCTCATACGTTTTGCGATCAAGGAAAGCTCACGGATAGGCCGCACAACTGCTTTTGTCGCCATCAGCACCACAACCGCAATCAAAAATGTCACCACTATGCCTGCATAAGTAAGGAATTTATTTGCAATCTGCACGCTTTCCTGCATGCTCTCGACATTACTCCGAATCATCATATAATTTGCATGTTCATTGTCACCAAAAAACAGCTCAATATAATTGGACTGCGTCCTGCTGTCATAAATCAGAAATACTTCATATTCGTTTTCCACCGTTTTCAGCTTCCGCTGCTCTTTATACAGATTCGTAGACCCCGGATATAAATAAGAGCGAAGACGGTCCAGAAATACTTTATGGCTTTCGTTTGTATTTGCTGTTGTACAATAGATGGAATCCCACAAAATGTAAATTGTGAGGTTGTTCCGTGTGCTTAAAATTTCAAGCTTCAATAAATCTTCTTCAGAAAAAAGCATACTTGCCACAAGTTCTGTCCCTGCAGCAACAGACGGAAAAGCAGTGTCTTTTTCCTCCATCATCTTTGATACGACAACATATGCTTCATGAAGCGTATTTATTTTGCTGTATAAGTAATAATCTTCTAAAAATGTACGGTTCAGCCCCCATGTAATGACAATCGCGCCAAGCACTGCAAGCATCATAAAAAGCGTAACCTTATATCTCCAAGACAGCTTCATAAAAACCTCCATGCTATTCCGTCAAGCTGGTTTTTTGGTTCAGTCCCACTATGCGTTCACTTCAAATTTGTATCCCATTCCCCAAATGGTTTTGATATAGTCTCCTTTTTCTCCCATTTTACTGCGCAGCTTTTTGACATGGGTGTCAATCGTTCTGGCATCTCCGAAATAATCATAGTTCCAGACGTTATTTAAAATCTTCTCCCTTGAAAGTGCTACTCCTTTATTTGTAATAAAATATTCCAGCAGTTCAAACTCTTTAACACTCAAGTCAACAGAATTTCCGTCAATTTTTACGGAATGCGCCGACTTGTCCATCACAATGCCACCTGCCTCCAGACATTCCTCTGTCTGCGCATTAGAGCGGCGCAAAATTGCCTCCGCCCTTGCAACCAAAATTTTAGGAGAAAATGGTTTGGAAATATATTCATCTACCCCAAGCTCAAAGCCGAGCAGTTCGTCCCGCTCGTCGCTTTTTGCTGTCAGCATAATAATCGGCACCTGCGAATACTGCCTGATTTCACGGCACACCTGCCAGCCGTCCATTTTCGGCATCATAACATCCAGAATAATCAGCCCAATGTCCTTCTGTTCAAAAAACAAGTCTACCGCTTCTTCGCCGTTTTCTGCTTCCAAAACCGTGTAGCCCTGTTTCGCCAGAAAGTCATGCACAAGCTTCCTCATCCTGCTCTCATCATCTACCACGAGTATTTTAATCCTGTCCATCGCCATCCTCCTCTTCTTCGTATATCAGGATTCCTTGGCGGCGCAGCTCCGCAATCCGGTCATTCAGCTCATTTTCCCTTTGTGTAAGATCCTGCGCCCATGACGCATACTTATTGACAAGCTCCTCCTCATAACGGATTGCAAGCGGAGAACGCTTTCCTGTCAGCAGAATCACAAACATGCCAATGACAAGCGCAGACAAAAACAGGCAGACCACTACCAAAACCGCATTCTGCCGCTTTACCTTTTCAATCAGCAAAAGCTCCCTGCTTTTTTTCTCAGCCGCCTTTTTCTTTGCCTTGCGCTTTTTTAGCTCCGGAATCTCTTTTAACTGCTCTTCCTTCATAATTCCCATTTCTATAATTCTTTTGCGTATTTCTACAAGGAAATCTACCCCTATTTCCGTCTCCATCATTTTATTGTCAATAATCCGGTGATAGAGCCGAATCAGCATCTCTCCGTTGTTAAAATCCGTTTTTGCACGAAGATATTCGATTGCTTCTGCTTCTTTTTTGGCAAGCAGAAGCTGTTTCTCATCCTCAAATGTGTGCCCCATAAAAGTAAATTTTTTGTCCACGCCTATAACCACGTTCCTTTCAAAATCCGGAGACTGTATAAAACCATGTCTTGGTATATTGTTTTTTCTATTTTAACACAAAGTCAGGCATGAAACAAGAAAAGCTGCAAAGCCTTTTTCATTTTGTAAAGACTTTGCACCTTTCGGTTATTTATATAGATTTCTATCTCTCTTTTCAGAAAAGTGTTCCCAATGCATAAATTTCTCTGGATAATGTATATTTCCATGCAAATCACATAATCTGCAACAACTTAAATACTTTTACAGCAACATCCCACATTAGTTCTTCAACCTTGGTATGACATTCATCATATTCCGAGTCTGAGATGTTTTCATTTTCAATCTCGTCCAATAAATCCGTAACCGAATGCATCTCTGTCTGACACTCAGTGTCCGCCATTCTCTCAAGATGTTCCCCGACATCGTTCGGAGAGCGGCAAAACCGTCTGGCGCCATTAAAATCCAGACAGAGAGGGTGAGGAACGGCAACCAACGCCAGAAACAGTCTTTGACGTATTCCTGCAAAGAACAACAAAAGAAAAACCGCAAAGGCTGTCACACCTTTACGGTTTAGGGAGAACTTACTTCTATTATCTAGACATTTGGCCTCTGCTCGCGAAGCAGAAAGTCCCCATACAGCCACAAGGATTTTTTAACAGGTTATCCGCACATTGTTTTTTCACTGCATTCATTTTACAAACACAAGATTTCCTTGATTTAATCCCCAAAGCTCGTCAGCATATCTGGAAACCTGTTTGGAATGTGTAACTACAATTATACACTTGTTTTCCTCATGCGCCAGCTTCTGCAAGATTTCCATAATATTCATTTCCGTATCGCTATCAAGATTTCCCGTTGGCTCATCAGCAATGAGAATGTCCGGATTATGAGAAAGGGCACGCGCAATTCCTACACGCTGCTGTTCGCCGCCAGACAGCTTTAAAACTTTTCTGTTTGCCGTTTCCTCGTCTATCCCAACCTTTTGCAGAAATTCAAGTGCAAACTGCTTTTTATTTTTTTCAGAACTTTTGCTGATATTCATTGACAAGACAATATTTTCAAGAGCTGTTGCATTGGTAAGCAAGTTATATCCCTGAAACACTACGCCTATGCTTTTGGCACGGTAATCATCACGATCAAGCTGCTTTAGACTATTTTCTTTAAACAGAACATCACCGTTTGTCGGAAGATCAAGACCTGAAATCAAGGATAGGACGGTACTCTTGCCTGCCCCTGATTTTCCCATAATCACATAGACCTTTCCTGGCTCAAAATCTATTGATATATTTTTTAAAACCTGCTTTGTTGTCCCATCATATTTATAGGTTACATTTTCAAGTGTTAGTAAGCTCATTTTATTCACCTCAATTTCTTTCCGATAAAATTTTCATTGGTTCATATTTTGTGATAAAGATTACCCCTGCAGCAGAGGACAGTAATGCCAGAGCCAAAGCAATCAAGGCAATTTGCAAAGCTGCCTCCGCCGTTAGCAAAACGTCAATTTCAGACAAAGGCTGTGTGTCGGATGCAGGTGCAGATGTATTAGAGCCTCCCATACTGACTGAACCACCGAACTGCATATTGTCCTTTGCCGAGTCCGTTGCTGCTTCCACCTGACTTGCAATTAACGAATCTGCTACTGGCTGAGAAACCGCATTTCCGATACCAAGTCCTAAGCCAAGACACAAAACTGTAATCATAACAGTTTCTGCAACAATCATAACGGAAATTTTCCCCTTTTTCAGTCCCATTGCACGAAGAACACCAATTTCATATTTCCTCTCACGAATTGCCATTGTTGTTATAAGTAATAGGATCATACTCCCCACTGCTAAAATTACCCATGCAAATGTCATAGAAATTTTAGACAACCCTATAACCGGTGCAACTATCTTGTTATAACTTGCTTCATCTGTTTCTACATTGTAAGCGTCAGGAAGACCTTTGTCGCGCAGTTCCTTTTCAAAATCTTGAACTAAATCAGGAGATTTGAGTTCATATTCCGCATTAACAGTCAGTCCCGAAATATCAAAATTTTCGCTCATTGTATCAATATTTACAAAAATCTCATTTCTGCGGTTTTCGTAAGAACCTTCCATAGAGAAAAAAGACGCAGGAAGCTCCTTCTTCGCCTCTGTAGCATCTGCATAAATGCCTGCCACCTTCAAGGCAATGCTCTTTTTGCTCTTGGTATCTTTCACAACAAAAGTGTCTCCGACCTTTAACTGATTCAGCTCGGCAAAATCCGAGCTAATGATACATTCGTTTTTTTCCTGATAAAGTGTTCCCTCCATCATTTTACGGAGGCCGTTTGCAAAATCAGGCATATCATTCGGGTCAGTATATCCAAGAAGTTTTGCAGTAGGAGAAATATAATCCCCATTTCCTCCACCAATACTTCCCATACCCTCATTAGCCTGTTCATCTACCGCTTTCAGGTTTTCAAATACAATGCCGGCAAGCATATTCATACGATAAGTCTTTAAACATTCGGAATCTGCAAAGGCCACATATTTTTCGGATGATATTTTTGGTGCTGTGGAAAGAAAAGTTTTTCCGTCTGCGTTTGGCTTGTATTCCGCCATCAGCTTATCAAAGTCGACACTCAATGTAACCTCTGATCCAAAGCGTGTCTTGTAGTCCTCAATAATCCCCTTTGTCGTTGTGTTAATCACCAAACCAACTGTAGTAGAAAGAATCAGTATAAAAATAATGATTCCAAGCAGAATATTTCTGCCTTTGTTCCTGCCTAAATTTTTTAAGGCGTTTGTTAAAATATACATATCAGTGTGCTCCTTCAGCTTATTTTGAGAAAACAGAAATTTGTTTTCTTTACATCCAGTATAGCAAAACAAATGTTAGCTGAATGTTAGCTTCAAAACAAGTGCTGCGGAAAGGACATATAAAACGAAGAACCCTTTTGCGGCTCGCTTTCAACCATTACAAAGCCTCCGCTCAAATCACACACATGAGAAACGAGAGAAAGACCGATTCCATAACCATCCTTATTTAATTCGCTGATTCGATAGCGCTCATTAAAGAT
>CAJTZB010000094.1 GCA_910583815.1 uncultured Lachnospiraceae bacterium | reverse complement strand
AAAAGACTCCAGAAGAAATGGAAGAAATTCTGGCAGAAAAGGTACGCCGAGCGCAGATTCCAAGCATGATTGTCACAATGGGTGCGGAAGGTGCGGTCTATGCCGACTGTGAAGGAACCCACGGTTTATGTGCTGCAAAAAACGTACATGTCAAGGATACGACAGGCGCAGGCGACGCATTCTGTGCCGGTGCCGCCATCGGCCTGACTTATGGAAAAAACCTAAAAGAAGCCTGCGAAATCGGAAGCCTTCTTGCCGCATCGGTCATTTGTACCTCGGAAAATGTCTGCCCTCGTTTCCTGCCAAGCGAATTTGGGCTGGACGTTTCGGTGACAGACTAGGTTTCATATTCAAAAAAATCGGGGAGCATTGCAGATGCAATGTTCCCCTTGTTATATAAAGATGCCGCCATCCCTACTTTTCCTTTTTTACTTCCTCTAACTTTGTCTGACGGCGGTTTTTTACTTCTTCTGGCATAGGATGAATGTCACCTGCAGCAGTCAGTGCCATCTTTGTCATAAGCGGACCAAACAGTTCATAAATCAGAACCGCAAATAAGGTAATATTGCTGATTAAATAGCCTTGTTCTCCAAGCTGCATCGCCGTAGTACACATCCCAAGCGCCACGCCTGCCTGCGGCAAAAGCGTTATGCCAAGGTATTTGCATATTTTCGGTCCGCAGTGTACTGCTTTGGCGCTTGCAAAGGCTCCAAGGTATTTGCCAAAAGAACGAAACAAGATATATACAACACCAATGCCGACAATCGCAAGGTCTGCAAACACGCCAAGCTCTAACTCCGCTCCACTGATAACAAAAAACAGCGCAAACAATGGGGAAGTCCATTTATCTGATGATTTCATCAAATCCTCAGACAATGGGCAGATGTTGCAGAACACCGTCCCAAGCATCATGCAGACAAGCAATGAGGAAAAACCAATATGTACCGGACCAATTGCGAAACTTAAATTGGACAATGCCACTGTCAGGCATACAAAGGCAATCGTCATATTCAGACGGTTTGTATTTGAATTGAACAGCCGCTCAATCTGAGTCAGCAGCCATCCCATAAACGCTCCAAGCAGCAGCGAGCAGATGATCTCCACAAACGGATTTACCAAAACAGAAACCAAATCCATGCTTCCGCTCACCAGCGTCTTGGCAATTCCAAACGAAACTGCGAACACAACAAGCCCAACTGCATCATCCAGTGCCACAATCGGAAGCAGAAGCTGTGTCAAAGGCCCTTTCGCCTTGTACTGCCGGATTACCATCAATGTTGCCGCCGGAGCCGTTGCTGTCGCAATTGCACCAAGCGTAATTACCTGTGCTGCGGAAATTTTGTCAGGAATAGCCAGATGCACTGCAAACAGTGCCAAATCTACCAGAAGCGTTGCTGCAAGTGCCTGGAAAATACCAATTACAAACGCCTGCTTTCCGATTTTTTTCAGGTCACTTACCCTGAATTCATTTCCTATGGAAAACGCAATAAAGCCAAGTGCCGCCTGTGAGATTACAGAAAGCGAACTTGCTTCCTCCATAGAAGTAAAACCAAGCCCCTCTATTCCCAGTGCCCCAAGGCAACATGGCCCTATCAGGACACCTGCAATCAGGTATGCCGTTACTGCTGGAAGTTTAAACGGCCGGAACGCCCGCGTCATAAGAAGCCCTGCCAAAAGGGCGGTAGAAACTGCTAATAAAACATTCATGCTCTTTCCCCTCTTTTTCTTTATAAAAATTGCATTTATAATAGTTTTACACCGACGTTATCATACGCCTAATTGTACAGAAAATCAAGAAAAAAATATGCAAAGGAGCCCCCTGTTATGATTTATACCGTCACACTGAATCCTGCGCTTGACTATGTGCTTGATATGAAAGAATTTCATCTCGGTCATGTCAACCGTTCTGCTTCTGAACGTCTGCTGCCCGGCGGAAAAGGACTGAATGTCTCAACCGTTCTCCACCATCTTGGAACAGGGAGCATTGCTCTTGGTTTTATTGCCGGTTTTACCGGAACTGAGCTTAAAAGATGTTTTGAATCAAACGGCTGCAGGAGCGATTTTATTGAACTGAAAGAAGGTATTTCAAGAATCAATGTAAAATTAAAATCAGAGACGGAAACGGAACTGAATGCTTCCGGCCCTATCATTGATAAAGATTCCATGAAAGAATTCATGGAAAAACTGAATTTCTTAAAAAGCGGAGACATCCTTATCCTTGCAGGAAGCATCCCTTCCTCATTGCCTGTTTCATTATACGGCGATATCATGAAACTGCTTTCTGACCGCAGCATCCTGTTTGTTGTTGACGCCACGGGAAAACAACTGCTTCATACACTGCCTTATCACCCATTCCTAATCAAGCCAAACCACCATGAGCTTGGGGAACTGTTTGGCAGATTGCTTACCTCCAAAGAAGAGGTTGCAGCCTGCGCAAAAAAACTGCAGGAACAAGGAGCAAGAAATGTCCTGGTTTCTATGGCAGGAGATGGTGCTGTCCTTCTTACGGAAACCGGAGAAATACTAAAAAGCAAAGCCCCAAAAGGAATCATTAGAAATTCCGTTGGGGCAGGCGACTCTATGGTTGCCGGTTTTATTGCAGGATGGTGCGAAACACACAGCTACACCCATGCATTCCGGCTTGGTGTCGCCTCCGGAAGCGCCAATGCATTTTCCGAAGGCTTTGCGTCAAAAGAAGAAATAGAAAGGCTCTGTCATTCGCTGAAACTATGAGGCGCATCTGACAGAACAGATGCATTTTTCACAACAGAATAAGAGGTTCCGTTCAGGAAATCCTTAATAAACTTTTTAAGGCTTTCCGGTGGCTGACAGGTCTTGCAAAAAGAAAACATCTGTGAGAGCTGGTCAATTTCCTCCATTGCTTCTTTTACGTCCAGCATTGTCTGTTCCGAAATAGAGGCAGATGTAAATTCCAGGTGCGTTGGCATAAGCCTGTGGCTTTGAATTGCATAATTTATCCTGTCAGCACACTTGCATGCACCGTTTCCGTATTCGCCACAGTACTCTGAAAGAAAGTCCGCCACTTTTTTACGGGTTCTTGACAGCCTCTGCCTATATGCTTCCGGAGTAATTCCAAGAATTTCTCCTGCTATGCGGCTGTCCACCTTGAACATGGTTCCCAAAATGAAAATGCAGCGGCTTTCTGGGTCCAGGCACTGCAGCAGGACATTCGTACAAGACAGTTTCAGTTCTTCCGCCAAAACAGACTGTTCTACATTCTGTGTCAGATCCGGCAGGTCACGAAGATCTGCATTTTGAATATCTTCTTTATAATATTCAAAGCTGAGCGGAAACTGTGCAAAACGATGCTTTTTATAATCTTTCAAATGATTTACTGCGATACGGAATACCCAAGTCGAAAACAGGCTCTCTCCTTTAAAAGAAGACAGGTGTGTCATGATTTTCAGCAAAATATCCTGCGTAGCATCTTCCGCATCGGGAAAAGTCCCAAGCATCCTTAGGGAAAGGCTGAATACCAGTTCCTGCACACCAAGCAAAAGGTTCTCTAAAGAGTTTTTATCTCCTTCTGCAGCTTGTCCAACCAAATGCAATACTTCTTCATTTGTCAATTTTTTCATTGTTCCTGTCTCCTCTCTGCCTTTTTGTATGTACTTCCACATGCTTTACAGGTAATCTCAAGTTCATAGCTTTCCAGCTTTTTTGAAAGCACTGTAATCAGCGGAGAGGAATCTTTTGGGCAGCATAGACGGTTTTTTATAGTGATCATCTCATCTTCACAGGCATTTCCTTCTATGCTGTCCTCAAAATCAATTCCAACACTTCCGTGGTTTCCGCAGCTGCATTCATAACAGAAACTTACTTTGTCATAAGTCGCATAACATAGGTATCCTATATTTTCTCCGCACTCTGTACAGTAAGTCCAACCGCCATAGTTGGCGGCGAGCCGCGTATGTCCTAGATTTTTCGTACGAATTTTTCTTGCCATTCCCATTCCTCCTTTTATACTTTGTCAGACGTCATTGAGCAAAAAACCATTGCTTCATATACTTAGACAACCAAAAAGAGACTATGTGACAGGAGAAATGACAAAAAATTCACCTTTTATACAATCTCCCATACAATGGTCACGGTATCTGATATGTCAATATCATCTGGCTCAATATCCATATCATAACTCTCTTCCTTTGCAGACGTTGCGCATCTTGCTGCAAATACTGCTCTGTTCATCGGGCGCACTTCTATATCAAGCTCATTCCAAGAATAATCAATGTTTATGAGGCTGTTTAATGTAACTCCTGCTGCCTGTGCCAGCACTTCTGCTTTCTCCTTTGCATCTGCTACTGCTTTGCCAAGAAGCTCATTCTTTGCCTTTTCCTTGTCCTTTACAGTATAACTCAGGCGGAATTCCGGCCGGACCGGTGCGTTTGCCAAAGCAAACAGCACTTTTCCAAGCAAGGCATTGTCCGAATCAAACTCCAGCTTCATGATATGATGAAATTCATATCCCACAAACCGCTGCTTCCATTCGTTATGTTTATCCCGATAGTTCTCCTGTTTTGTATCTACATTAAAAGACAATGTTTTAAGATCTGACTTTGCAAATCCAAGCTTCCCAAGCACCTCTTTTAAACATTCCGTATCTTGTGCGGACTTTTGTAATGTTTCCTCATACTCCGGGTAAACCCCCTCCAGCGTCATAGTCACCCTTGTCATGTCCGGCTTTACTTTCAGATTTCCCTTTCCGGTTACTTTGATTGTTCTCATTGCTTTTCATTTCCTCCATTCTGAATATAAATATAATTTGTTCCATTTAATCTTCGTATTCGACATTTATCGACACTTTTATTGTTGTTCGTGTTCTTGCCTCTTACTCTATGGTAATTTAATCTTTATAAGGGAGGCTTTTCCATGTCTATCATCTACAGATTTTCAACAGAAGTCCAACGTTCCCGCAAAGAACTCGGCATGACACAAGAACAGGCAGCCGAAGCTCTTTCTATCTCTGTCCGTTGGTTTCAATACATTGAATCCGGAGAAAGGATTCCAGGCCCCATTCTTATCCTAAATATCATTGCACTGCTTGGAATTGACGGCAGGCGGCTAAGAAAAAAATAAGCCTTTGCCTATTTGGATATTGTAGTACTCCTTCATCATGTCTTACTTCATATATTATATTTCATTTTCATATATCCCTTATTTCCCTTCTAGTATAATAAAAATATCATATAAAGTCAAAACAGTTTAAAGGGACTTTCCTCTTTTTAGTCCCCCCCTTCTCTACCCATATCAGAAAAATGCTTCCTCTTTCTACATTTTTTTCAAATATGAACTCAGTTATTCGTTTCTATTATGTCGAATGTGTAGTAACTTTGTTGCAAGGGAGGTTTTTCCATGTCAATTCTCTACAGATTTTCAGAAGAAATCCAACGTTCCCGCATCAAGCTTGGCATGACGCAGGAGCAAACGGCCGAAGCTCTCTCTATCTCTACCCGCTGGTTCCAGTACATTGAAGCTGGCAAACGAATACCGGGTTCCCTCCTCACTCTTCGCATCATCGCACTGCTTGAAATCAATGGAAAAGACTTAAAAGAGAAGGAATAATGTCGGTAAGCAGGTGTAATGCAATCACTCATTCCAAACATCAATCTGTACATCTTACGAAAGGAGGTTTTGCTACGACAATCCACCATAGGTTTTCAAAAGAAATTTTCCATTCTCGCATTAAGCTTGGCATGACTCAGGAACAGGCTGCCGAAGCTCTCTCTATTTCTGTCCGTTGGTTTCAATACATTGAATCTGGAAAGCGGATGCCAGGTGCCGTCCTGACTCTTCAGATCATTGCTCTGTTTGGAATTAATGGAGAAGATTTGAGGGAAAAGAAATAAGCACTAATGCTATTATCTCTCAACAAAGGTAGGAAGGGTTATTGCAATAGCCGTTCAAACCAGCTGCTGCAATAGCCCTTTTTACGCTTTAAAACTCAGCCCCGGAAGAGAAATCATTTTCCAAAATGCAGCTTCATAATTTCCAAAAAGCTTTGGTCTTTTGCCTTCTTGCCCATAGCAATCATCTGTTCTCTCGCAAAATGACTAATAGTATACTTTTGAACAGACGCTTCCTCTTTTACCAGTGCTTCATTTGCTTCTTCAGTAAATCCGCCGACAGACCATAACTGAAATTCCATATTCTTGTTATAATTATTGTCCAACAGCCATCTGCGAGTAAACGGAATGTTTTCCTTTAACCACTTCTGAACAAAGCCAATGCCTATGGGGGATTTATTTGCTTTGCATTCCACAACAATTATTTTCCCATCTCGCTCTATTAACCAATCCAATTCCTTATAACTTCCGTTCAAATCAACAATCAGCTGCTTCGACTTCAAATAAAGACATCCTATATGCGAATAATAGCATCCAACAAGCAGTTCAAACATGTCACCTGCCATATTGTTGTACCTGCCTTCGCCCTTTGCCAATTCTTCAAACAGTTTGTAAATCATCTGGGGATTTTTATTAACAATGGCAGTCGTATTGGCAAAAGCATTCACTAAGTCGCCGAGCAGTTCCGTATACTTATCCGAAAAGAAATTATTTAAAATTGCAACCATAACTTTTTGGCGTTTCAATTCCTCTAGCGCTTCTGGCGTAATTTTATCTACTAACAACACCTGGAAAAACTTTGGAAGATTCTTAAAAGAACGGATAATGCTTAGTTTATCAAAAAAGAACTGCAAATCCTCAACGGATGCCACCTTTCCAAAAAACACATCTGCTATGACAAAACCTGGTATCTCTGATTTGTACGAGTATAACGGCTGCACATAAGACGGGGCAGTATAACACCATTGAAAATGAGCAAATACCGGCGTTTCATACAACGTTTTCCCTTTTTCAAATGAAACCAAGTTTATCTCTCGTGCCCATCGGTTAAAGTCATTGACAATAACTTTCTTTGCAAGTTCCAAACCTATTGCACGTCCATAATTCCCATTTTCAAAAAATCTTTCATTCAAAATATATGTGCTTTCATTAAAATCAGCAATCAGCTCGTGGCGAAGCAACTCCTCCAAAAGCTTCTTATACATTTTATGTCCTTGCACTTTCTCAACCGGAGCAGCCGTAAAAGCAGGCAAAACGCACTTTGACACATAACCCCCTTGTGCAGCAAAAGCGTTTAATACTGTTTGATTTATTTTAGAATGGTTCTTAATTGCCTCCAGCAGCGAACTTTTATACCTTTCGCTCATATACTGCGATTCTAAATAGCAAAAAATCTGGTTCTTGTCAAATTTAAACGACATCATCCGTTTCACAGGCGGTTTTGCACGAGAAATCGCTTTTCTGGCAGCTTCATTAGACACTCCGTACGTCTTTTCATACAGGCGCGCCAAATCACCAGAAATCATAGGGCCATATTCTTTCAGCAGTTCTGTTACTCTGTTCATTCTGACTTCATCCTCTTGTTTCTCATAAAATACTGTCGTTCCTCTATTGGAATCTCGTATATGTCACACTGCACTATTTATAATATATAATATCTAGAGACCCTCCTCATTTTTTTGACACCAAATATTTCTTTTAATAACAGGCTTCTTTCCTGATATGGCAAAACAATATGTCACACAGGTTAAAGCAATACACTTATCATACTACTTTAGCATCGGTGCACACCGACGCTGCCCTCCACCAAAATGACGGTTTTATTTGCAGACTGCCATAGTAATTGAAGTAGGAAAATCTGTTTCTGTGTGATATACTGACCTTAGCGTCGGTGTACAGATGGCAACACGACGCTATCCAAAATACCGTTCCCACGAGAAAGGAAACATAATGAAAACGATAGGGTTACTGATACTTGCTGTGTTTTATGCAGTCTACATTGGCAAGATGATGCTTCAAAAAAGAAAGGGAATACAGACAGACCAAATAGCAAAAGGCAAGCAGAAAACAAAAGTCTTTTACATTGAGCTGGCTATGAAAATAGCTACTTATTCTGTGGTTCCAGCAGAAGTCTTCAGCCTGTTTTTTGCTCCCCCATATTTGCCACAGGCGTTCGTTGCTGTCGGTGTGGTTCTTGGCTTTATCGGAGACATTCTTTTTATTGTATCCGTCATAACAATGAAAGACAGTTGGCGGGCCGGCATAGCAGAAAATGATAAAACAGAAATTATTACCAGCGGCATTTACAGCATCAGCAGAAATCCTGCCTTTTTAGCCTTTGATTGCGTTTATGTAGGTCTGTTGCTGATAGCCTTTAACTGGATTTTGCTGGCGCTTTCTGTTTTTGCTATGACAATGCTTCATCTGCAAATACTACAAGAAGAAACGTTTTTGTCAAAAACATTTGGGGCAGAGTACAACGTCTACAAAAGCAAAGTCCGAAGGTATCTTGGAAGGAAATAACCCCTGTTTACGTATGAAAATGCGTCTTTAGATTGGCCAGACTGCCTGACAGCTAATTCTTCTTGTTTGATACCTCGCTCTTTTCACAATTCCTCTAAGCGGTTTTCCATAAAGACCTCCTCTTTATGGAAAACACACTTTCTGAAATTCATTATAGCAATGGCAGTTTGGAATATCAAGTATCCTTTCTGCTATGTTTACTTGACTACAGCTATGATAAAAGAAATTGTTGTGAACAAATTGCAAAAAATATGGGAAGCCATACAAATGTATAGATTCTTTTTTCGATAACTGATATATGCCATAGGCAAAAATATAAGAATACGAAAGATATTTTGAAAAGGAAGCCAAAAATGATAGAATGAAAAAATTATTGTTATAATCGCAGGTGTCCAGTTTCCGTATTTGCTGTTATATGCTGTTAAATATCCCCGAAAGAAAAATTCCTCTGTAATTGGACCAAGCAAAACATTAAATAAAAAATATACTGCGCAAGTAGCTATAATAATATTTTTAGGAAAACTCTTTATATTCTCAATATTATCCCAATCAAATCCAACAGGCAAAAAAGATAGAAGCTTTTCCCGAAATGAAAATAACAGCATATTCTCAAGTGGAAGGATTGTAAATGAGAATATTCCCGCTACGCCAAACAATAACAGCGCAAAAAAAAGTATTTTTATTATAGGCTGTTTCTCTTGCCCAATCAGTGCAGCCTTAAGTGAATATTTTCCATAGTCTTTCTTGCTCTGCCGTAACATTAAAAACCATTCGGCGGGAAGTAAAAATACTCCGCCAAGGATACAGAATATTTTTGTTAGACTTGATAAACTGGTCAATAAAAAATATGTTTTTTATGATATTGAATGAAATCCTCTTTATTAAAAGATGGCAGATACCCATATTCGTCTAAAATCAACTTAAGTATTGCGGCAGCTCTTGCTTGGGTATTGATACTTTTCGTAGGATTAAATTCAATATCTGTAAAATAATTATAACTTGAAATTACATTGATTTCATCTGTTGTAAATGATTGTTTTATAGCAGTAATATAGATAAAATCATAGAATACCGTTTGAGGAATTAAAGGAAAATCTTCATTTTGG
>CAJTZB010000093.1 GCA_910583815.1 uncultured Lachnospiraceae bacterium | reverse complement strand
ATTCCAAAATTCCCTCTTTTAAGCTTTCTGTCACATAGCCAGGAAGACAGTTCCTTATATCAGCAAATGAATAATTGCCTTTGATATTTGGAAGCACTTCTCCAAAACTGGCGGATGTCTGTCCCGAGAAAAAGTCGCCTAACAGCTGTACTGGTATATTGCCGCCAGCCTGACGGTATGCAAGCTCTTCCCATTTCTTTTGGAAATGTACCCCTGCTAACACGCCATCCATCTGTTCTCTTGAAAAATCCTCCGGTGTAACCGTGACAATCAAGGCGCTGTTTGCATTCCTCTCTGAGCGGTCATGGTTGCTCATCCCATTGACTGCCAGCCTGTGTCCTTCTGAAGAGGCATTTACGACAAAACCACCGGGACACATGCAGAAAGAATAAACACCACGTCCAAGTTTTGTCTGATGCGTCAGCTTGTAGTCTGCGGCAGGCAGCTTATCTGCAAACGAGCCATATTGGGAACGGTTTATCATGTCTTGCGGATGTTCTATGCGTACACCGATTGCAAATGCTTTGCTCTCCATAACAAGCGGCTTTTTGCTTAGCATTTCAAAGGTATCTCTTGCACTATGGCCAATGGCAGCAACGGCAACTTCACAATCTGTCTTTTCTGTATGGTTAAATTCCAAAGCATATAGACGATGTTCCGAATCAAAAAGCAGATCCGTTGCCTTTGTGGAAAAACGAAATTCGGCACCCCATTCTTCCATTTGCCGCCTCATATCAGAGATGACAAAACGAAGCTGGTCCGTGCCGATATGGGGCTTATTAACATATAGGATTTCCTCTGGCGCGCCGTGTTCTGCAAACAGTTCCAATACTTTGCGGATTCTTCCGCTCGGATCCTTTACCATCGTATTTAGTTTTCCGTCTGAAAATGTACCAGCACCGCCCTCTCCAAACTGTACATTACTCTCTGTATCAAGGCAGCCTGTGTTCCAGAAGTGCTCTACCGTCCGCTGTCTTTTTTCTATTGCTTCTCCACGCTCTATGACAATTGGGCGATAACCATGCTTTGCAAGGAAATAGGCACAAAACAGCCCGGCAGGTCCTACCCCTATGACAATCGGGCGATGCCTCATTTTCTTTGTTCCGCACGGCACAAACAGGTACTCTTCTTTTGGAGCAGAGGCAATGCCTGTCTTAGCTTTGGAAAGAATACGGTTTTCCACCTGTTCAGGAAGCGCTATATCAATCATATAGACATAGCGGATATCTTGTTTTTTTCTTGCATCAATGGAACGTTTTTTGATTTGGTAATGAAGTTTGGCATCCGGCGGAAGCTTCAGTTCTTTCCGGATTGCTGCTTCAAGCTCTGTTTTTGTATGTACAACAGGCAGCTTCAGCTGTAAAATTCTAAGCATCTTTTTATTTACTCCGTTTCTGGTTCCCTATACATCTGCGGCAGCAGAAAAACCTGCGATATAGCCGCTGCTCCATGCCCATTGCAGATTATATCCTCCACATGTGCCATCAATGTCTATCAGTTCCCCTGCTACATAAAGTCCGGGAAGTTTTTTTGCCTCTAATGTCTTGGGATTCAGTTCCTTTGTGGAAATTCCTCCGGCACATACCTGTGCATTTGAAAGCGGATTGGTTGATAAAACCGTACAGACCAGTCCTTTGCAGGCAGCTGCAAGCGCCGCTCTCTTTTTTTTCTCTGCAAGCGCCAATTTAGCAGGTGCCGTCGGAAGAATACCGTTTTCTTTCAGCAAAACATAGTTCAGTTTATGATGAAGCAGTCCAATCAGCGATTCTTCTGCGGAACGTTCTCCGGCATGTTCCATCCGTTGCCACAGCTGTTTCAAAACTTCCTCTGATGTAAGTTCCGGCAGAATATCTAACTTGCATGTCACTTTTTGCTTCTGTGCCAATGCTTCTCCGGCAAAACGGCTGATTTGAAGAATCGGAATACCAGATAACCCATATTCTGTGAACAACAGCTCTCCTTTTTCTGTGGCGATGCAAGTTCCTTCTGCCCATAGGGTAACGGTTCCTTCTGTACGGACGCCGGACACCGTTTTCAGCCATTTCTCTGCACACCGAAGCTGTACCAATGCCGGCCTTGGCTGTATCAGCACAAGTCCCAGTGTTTCTGCAATGGAATATCCAAAAAATTCCGTGCCCTCCGGCAGTCCGGCCGGACTTCCACAGCACAAAATAATGCGGTCGTAGTTTTTCGACTCATTTTTAGCTGTTACGAGATAAGAATGTCTGGTTCGGTGAATATCAACGATGGTTTCTTGCTTTACAGTGATATGCAGTTCCTTTACTTTAAGAGAAAGCGCATCTGCTACCGAAACTGCCTGCCCGGAATTAGGATAGACATATCCGTTTTTTATTTTTGGCACAATGCCAATTGACTGAAAAAAAGAAATAGTCTCTTCAACAGAAAACATCTGTAAAATCCCAAGAGCAAACTCCGGATGTGTTCCACGGTAACATTCCGGTGCCTGATGCAGATTTGTATAGTTGCATTTTCCGTTTCCTGTTGCCAACAGCTTTTTCCCCAGCCGTTCTTTCGGTTCGTAAATGGTTACGGCAGCACCCTGCCTTGCTGCTGTAATAGCAGCCATCATGCCAGATGCACCGCCCCCAATGACTGCAATTGTCCGTGTCATAAGCACTTCTTGCCTTTCTTAACTTGTATACCCTTCTAAAATCCCATATAATTCTTTTGCATCTCTGACATAAAATCCATGCTCTAATTCCTCACGAACTTCTTCTGACAAAGTCTCGCACTCAATCTCCGTGTATTCATATACAGTGCGTAAATCGCTGTAATACACCGTTACTCTGCCGTTTTGCTCGCACAGATAAAACTGGAAGTCAACCAGATTTTCATCATAGGTTTTTCGGATGGTAACGGCATCTTTTGAGAATGACAATACTTCATATGCCGTCAGCCCGGCAAGGTATTCGTTGACTGGGAGATACTCCATATATCCTCCAATATACGTAAGCAAATCCTCACGGCTCAGTCCCACCATAAAACCGGGAATCGGCAAAGTTTCTCTTACCATAGTCCCATTGGAAGCCTGGCAGGTTTCTAATATATACTGTGCACTCGGCAGCAATATTTCCTTGCCCGCGGTGGATGCTTCCATAGACTGCTGCGGTGCGGAATTGCTTTCCTTTGCAAGCTCTTCTAACAGCCTTGTGCTGTTATCTGAATACTCCAGCAATTGTATCAGCAGCTCTGTATTTTGCTCAATCGCTTCACTGTTATAATGCAGCAGCGCATTCCGGAAACTAAAATAATAACAGCAGCCAAATAATATCGTCAGCCCTAAAAATCCTGCCGACAAATACAGGATACGTTTCATGAAATGTCCCTTCCTTTCCGGCAGCAACCTTCTGCCTTATTTGGAAGTATTCACGAAATATATCAGTTTATTCACGTAACAGCCCCAGTTTTTCCACAAGACGCACAAGCCTTGCCCCCATTGGAAGCTCCAAAAGTTCGTTTCTGTCCACCGCTTTTGTCAGCAACATCATGACAACATATGTATAGACAGAAAAGATAAGAGCTGATATTAGGCTGATAAAGCAGCTGTCGATAATGGAACGAACGCCAAGATAGGAAAAATAAGCAACAAACGCCATAACTGCAGAGCTTAAAAACGGCAGCAGGAAAGTCTTCCTGATTTCCTGAATGTAGCCAATATCATGCTCAATGCGAAACCAGTTCAAAGTACTGACAACCATCGGGAAAATAGTATGGCCAATAACAAGCGCATAAACTCCCATGCTGGTAAAGGAAAGCAGGAGGTAGTCAATCAGCGCATAAATCACGATACCAATAGCAGAATGAATTACCGGATAACGCAGGCGGTTCAGCCCTTGAAGAACGTTTCCTGTTGTTGTCGTGTAAGCATAAAATATAATTGCCATTGCGCCAAGCTGCATCAGGTTTGTAGTCATTTCTGTGGTATCGGCAAATAAAAGCTCCATAATTGGTCTTGCCAGTACGCACAGCCCAAAAGCACATGGGATGACGATCATCATATTAAACTTTACAGACTGTGCAATTTTAGAAAATAAGGTTTTTTCATCATTGTTGGTATAAGCAATTACAATATTAGGAATTACCGCTACGCCAATAGCAGATGCAATTGCAAGCGGCACATTTGCCATCAGTCGATATTTGCCGGAGTAGCGCCCCCATAAAATCAAACGTGTTTCTTCATCCAGCCCTTTAGCAGAAAGCACTGTATTAAGCAGATAACTGTCAAGCGGTCCACTGATAGAATACAGCGTCTGATTTAAAATAATTGGAAATACAGTAATAAGAAGGATTTTTAGCAAATCCTGATATTGCTCTTTTGCTGACTTTTTATCTCGCTGCAGCCTGCGCTTTAAGAGCGGATAATAGATAGCATAGACAAACGCAAGAAAAGCAAGTGCTGCAACTGCACCGCAAAGTGTGCCAAACGTGCCTCCTGCTGCTCCATAGGCGGATGCTTGCGGAGAATCGCTCTTGGCTGACATAAAAATGACTGCGGCACTAAGCCCTACGACAACATGTACCAATTGCTCTAAAATCTGCGAAACAGAGGTAGGCAGTACCGTATTTTTCCCCTGAAAATAGCCACGCAAAACCCCCATAATTGCAAAGATAAAAATAGTTGGTGCCAATACCCGGAGCGGGATGGCACTCGCTTCGGATTTGAACAATTTCACTGCAAAAAAGTCTGCCCCAAAGTATGTGATCAAAGCTGCAATGGCACCTACCGTAAGCGCAAATCCCATAGATGTCTGGAACATCCGATAAGAATTGGCATATTCTCGTTTACTCTCCCTTGCTGACACAAGCTTAGAAACCGCAATCGGTATACTGTAAGTAGACAGCAGAAGCGCAAGGTTATAGACTTCATACGCATTGGAATATGCACCAATTCCTTCATCTCCAATAATGCGGTTTAACGGAATGCGGAATGCAATGCCAATCAGCCTTGTTACTACAGAAGCTGCCGCTAATATAGTTCCCTGAATATAAAAGGTATTTTTTCTTGAATTTTCCATCGTTTTTCTCCATCTGCTATCTGGAAATACCAAGCTTTTCTAAAATCTCTTCCTGCATTGTTTCCATCTGAATCCGTTCCTCTTCTCCCATATGGTCATAGCCAAACAAATGCAGCATGCTGTGGGCAACCAGAAAGCAAAGTTCTCTCAGCTCAGAATGTCCGTATTCTGCAGCCTGTTCTTTGATTTTGTCATAAGAAAGCACAATATCCCCAAGCAGCAGTTCTCCGGTTTCCGGATGGAAACACTCCGGCTGCTCTTCTTCTATTAAAGCAAAATCCGCAGGAACGGCATACTCTACCATCGGAAATGATAATACATCTGTAGGTTTGTCCAGTCCGCGATGATTAAGATTCAGCTCTTTGATTCCGTTGTTGTCTGTAATTAGGACATCAACTTCTGCCTCATAGGGACAGCCTACATAGTCAGCTGCCGCTTCAACTACTGTACGGATATACTTATCTTCTGAAAAAGGGAAATTTGTTTCCGTTTCTTTTTCTATCTGTATAGTCATGCTTTTTCGCCTCGTTTTCTGTCATGCTCTTCTAACTGTCCAATAAAATAATTGCGAAGCACAGTGCAGTCGGCAATACTAAGCCCGGATTCATTCCATTCTCCATGCAGCATCTGCATAGTAATTGTCTGATCCACGATTTTCTCAGGAGAGGTCTGCTTTCCTGTCTTCCGGAGAAACCGGTACATAGAAATAATTTTATCAGCTAAAAGCAGAATTACGGCTTCCTTCGTCTTAATCACAGGCTTTTCTTTATTTTCGTATGTCCGAAGAATTTCCAGTATTTCATCCGGAAAATTCTGTTCCTTTAACAGAAGCAACGTCTGCTCCGTGGCCGATCCATCTCTTAATTTTCCGATTTCATGGTATAAAGCAGCTGCGCGGACAAGTGATACATTTGCCTGAATTTTCTCTGCTGCTTCTCCTGCCATTTTGGCAACCAGCTTAGAATGTACGTAAGCAGATTTGGAATGTTCTTTTAATTGTAAAAGCAGTTCGGATGATTCATTGCAGTAAACCGCATAGTCTTTTACTTCTGGCTGCTGCTCTGTTTCTAAACCTTTGTCCTCGCTGAGAGGGCTGGTTTGCTGTGCTTCGGACAAACCTTCTGCAATTCCTTCTGGCTGTTTCGCTTGAGGCAATGCACTATTTCCCCATATTCTCAGCAACATAGCTATTAAAATACTGCCCATGTAGATTCCAAAAATCGGAAGAGCCTCCAGCATCATGTCTTGCCTGAATTCCATACGGTTCATGACAAAAGATGCCACGACTACCAAACAGCCAATGACAACCATCATATAGAGCATAGACAGCCAGCTCTTCATTTTAGGAATAATAATACAGATTACCGTAGCAATCAGAAAATGCAGTACCAGTCCTTTCAGAGAGCCGCCCTGCAAATAAATGGCCTGAAATGTGAAAAAATACAGATAGAGCAGTCCAAGACTGCGGTCTACCAATGCCGCAGCTAAAATTCCTCCCACTACCCATGCCGGAACATTTATATAAAATTCCAAAAGAAACAGCAACAATGCTGATATAATGAAGCAGGCTCCGGAAAACAGGGTCTTTCCAATTGTCGTAAACAGCTGTTTTCGCATTGCCAGACAGTAAATAAGCAACATTAAAGTTAAAAATGCACTGACAAGCAGATAATTTATATTCCATTGTTTTTCTGCTAATAAAATTTCATTGACAAAATACACGATGCTGCCCGATGCCGCAACCAGCAGCAAAGCATGTCCCAGCATACGACAACGTATGTTTGTGTTTTCTTTCATATATACTTATCCTTTTGTTGTGTTTTTCAGTCGGTAATATCTTCCGGAACTGCGCTTTGGCTTTCTCTCCTGTTTTGGCGCATATACCCTTTTTCTTTCTTCTGCCCGGTTTGCCGGCTTGTCTGTTTTTGCATCCTGTTTTGGAACAGCAGGCTGCTTTTCTGAAGAAAGGCGCTTTTTTCGTTCCTGTTTATCTTCATATTCTTCATATGCTTTGACAATCTGCTGCACAAGCGGATGGCGTACAACATCCTGTCCGGTCAGTCGGGCAAATCCAATATCCCCTACATGTTCCAGTACCTTAAGCGCAACATCCAGGCCGGATACGGCGCCTTGCGGCAAATCTTTCTGCGTCAGGTCTCCGGTAATAATTACCTTAGATCCAAAACCGATTCGGGTCAAAAACATTTTCATCTGTGCCGGTGTCGTATTTTGCGCTTCGTCTAATATGATAAAGGCATTGTCCAGTGTCCTGCCGCGCATATAGGCAAGCGGCGCCACTTCAATCAGGCCTTTTTCCATATTGCGCTGAAATGATTCCGGCCCCATAATCTGATAAAGAGCGTCATAGAGCGGACGAAGATAAGGGTCTACCTTGCTCTGTAAATCTCCCGGCAGGAAGCCAAGCTTCTCTCCTGCTTCGATTGCGGGCCTTGTCAAGATAATCCGGCTTACTTCGTCATTTTTAAACGCTTGGATTCCCATTGCCATTGCAAGGTAAGTCTTTCCTGTGCCGGCAGGACCAATTCCAAACACTATCATTTTTTTCCGTATCAGGTCTACATATGTTTTCTGCCCAATGGTTTTTGGTTTAATTGGCTTGCCTTGAATTGTATGGCAGATTACATCATTGTCAATTTCTCCGATTGCACCGACTTGATTTTCCATAGAAAGTGCAACCGCATAAGTTACATTCTGTTCCGTAATGGTATTTCCTTTTACAGAAAGCTTCAAAAGCTCTTCTAAAATTGCTTTTGCCTTCTGCACCTTTCCTGCTTCTCCCAATATTTTCAGCTCATTTTCTCTGGAAATCAGCGTGACTTCCAGATTTTTTTCTATCAGCTTTGCATGCGCATCAAACTGCCCGAACATATTTCGGATATGCTCTGCCGGTATATTAAGGATTGTCTCCACTATGTTCATTTTCTGTCCTCCATTCTTCTTCCGCAATTTTTTCGTAGGAAATAAAGTTCCCACGCGCCGTGATGGTTCCTCTTGCCTGGCATACATTCTGCTGCACTTCAAAAGAAACATCCTGCGAAAGAATTTCCACCTTTTGCTGTTCCCAGTCCTTTAAGAATGCGGCAAGCTTTTCTTTGGCGAGCTGCACTGCCTCTTCTTTTGTATAACGTTCCCTTGATTCTTCAAATGCGAGAAGATAATAATTCCGGACACGGACCGGAAAGGAAAATTCTTCAAACATCACTGGTTCCATGTCAACAGTCATTATATCATATTTCCCTATAGAATAGCTAGGGATATATGAAAATAATTTCTTGCCGAATACCATAACCAAAATGCCCCTTTTCCGTTCTGTCACTGTCTTTTTTGTGTAATACATGGAATAATCTGCGGAATAGGAAAAGCTGCTTTGTATAATGACCTCTCCTTGTGCGGCAAGAGGCTGTTTTCTGATAAGCAGATCATTGTCACCGACAATCGGAACAACGCCGGAAATCAGAATATCTCCTTTTTTCACAGTATCTCCTGCTTTTACCTTGGGCACACCTGCTCTTACCGAAATTTTTTCGACCACGCCGTCTTGTGCCGCGACAATATGATATTCTCCTTCCATTAAGTCTGCTTCTTTTGGCATTACAGATTCATTTAAGTTGATATACAGATTTGTCCCCTTTATTTCCGCAGAGACCCATCCAATATCAGGAAAGTGAAGCCTCATCTGTTTTTCCAGCTCAAAACAGTCAATCTCTTCTGACTTAATTCCTGCATAGATTCCTGAATCTTCCAAATAGTCAAGCATCTGTTCTTTTGTATGCAGAAAACCGCCGTTGATTTCAATGTTCCATATCCTAAGCGAACATTGCCATGCCAAAAAAACAGACAGCACAAAGCCAAGCAGGAATCCCTTTCTTTTTGCTGCTTTTCTCACTAAAAACGGCAGTCCGTTCCGCTTCCTGACTTTGGGAATACAATGTGCTTTTTTTGCTATAGGGCGAATCTGCCGATAGTCTTTTAATGACATTTTACAAAAACAGCATGTATCAACATAAAAGATTTCCAATAACATAATATTTCTGTTTCTGCACAAATTTAAAAAACGCTCTGGGTACAGACCACAGAGTTCCACAATCACATAGCCGTTTGCCAGTCTGAATAATTTCTCTATCATATGGCTTCTCCTACATTAATAGTTCCGCAATGAAACGGCAAAGATATTTCCTACAATTTTTATTTCATCCTTCATGGAATAGCGAATGCACAGCTTTTCTCCAGTAATCGTGACCGGATACTTTTTGGTGGAAATCCTGATTTGCTCTGTAGAATACTCCAAAATAGATTGGTAATTTGAAATCGTAATGCTGTGGTTTCCCATCATGGACAGCATTGGCTGTCCTGCAATAATATCTCCTGTCATATGGGTTCCTTCGCTTAGCTGTTCCGTAAAAGAACGATAATCTGTTTTCCGCTTCCGTTCTGTAGCATTTATG
>CAJTZB010000092.1 GCA_910583815.1 uncultured Lachnospiraceae bacterium | reverse complement strand
CAGAGCCAGACGCACAGACGCAGAGCCGATGAACTTGTGAAATAAAATCACAGTTCATTGGCTCTATTTTAATTCATAAGGTTTTGAGGCGAACGCCCGCCATATAAAAAAACGGTGTGTGGTGGGCGGTATTGCTATGCCCGAAAAGACTTAACAGACACTCTCCAGACCTGTTTTAGAGTTTGGAGGGATTTTTTATGTCCTTTTTTCGGGCGGTTATTTATTTTTTCATACAAAGCAATGTTTATTTATACATAGCATATCAGGGATTGGCAGGAAGCTAGTTAAAAAAATCCCTGCCTATGCAACGCTACTTCTCGCTATGAAAGCAGAAGTAGAATCTCCATTTAACAGAATATGTATCTCCTATAACCGTAGAGGTCACAGAACCTTTGCATCTTTTCTTTTGCTGTTTTTCATCGGAATATGCCGCAGGGCTGTTTCATAGAAAAAGACGGCTAGGCGTTCTTTGTCTGCGGCAAAGAAATTATCTGCTTTAAAGAGCACTTCAGCGATAAAAAGCAGACCGTGGAAAGGCTTGCGGAGAACGTCATGTGGCATGAGAGGAAAAAATCTGCGTAAATAAATGCCGCTGGCGATAGAAAAACAGCTTGCCCCATGCTATAATAGGTTCATGCAAGCAGTGTATTGCGAAGGCTGTTTCCAAAGGACAGGGGGTTAAAACAAGTGAAACAGCAGCAATACAATACAGCGTTATATATGCGTTTAAGCCGTGACGACGAACTGGAAGGCGAGAGTGCGAGCTTCAAACGCATGATTGAGGATATAGAGGATGGGAAAATCAACTGCGTTGTCACAAAGGATTTGTCAAGGCTTGGCAGGAACTATGGGGAATATGCCATTTGCGGCAGTTCCTCAAAGAATTATCTTTAAGTAAAGCGGATGCTTTTAGCAGCCAAAATTCTTTCTTGGATGTTTGTGTGTTGGCAGGAACTGCTGCAAAACTTAAATAGGAGGCCTTTTATGCAGGACTTTTTGTTTGGGGCGGCATATTATGACGAATATATGCCATATGACAGAATAGAAGAAGACATGCAGATGATGAAAAAGGCAGGGTTCAATGTGATTCGTATTGCAGAATCGACGTGGAGTACACTAGAGCCAAAGGAAAATGTCTTTGATTTTACGCATATTGACAGGATGCTTTCTGCTGCCGAAAAATATGGGATGATGGTGATTATCGGGACTCCGACTTATGCGGTTCCGGCGTGGCTGGTGCGTCTGGATGAGACAGTGCTTGTGGAAGGCAGGAACGGCAGGGCAAGGTATGGATACCGACAGAATATGGATATTACAAACCCAACTTATCTGCATCATGCAGAGCTTGCGATTCGGAAGCTGCTTGGGCATACCGCAGGACATCCAAATGTAATTGGCTTTCAGGTAGATAACGAAACAAAATACTATGGCAATACCGGGCAGCATATTCAGGCTATGTTTAAAGAATATCTAAAGCAGAAGTTTGTGACAACGGAGGCAATGAATCAGGCTTATGGGCTTTCCTACTGGAGCAATTCGGTTGCAGACTGGGATGATTTTCCGGATGTCAGTGATGTGCAGAATGCCAGTCTGGGGTGTGCATTTGAAGAATTCCGCAGAAAAGCCGTAACAGATTTCTTAAAATGGCAGACAGAGCTTGTGAAGGAATACAAAAGAGAAGACCAGTTTATTACACATAATCTGGATTATGACTGGGAATCTATTGGCCCTTGGGGACATCATGACGGACGTTCGAGAGGGCTGCAGTCCAATGCAGACCATTATGATATTGCCGGAAATTTAAGCCTTGCAGGAGTGGATGTGTATCATAGCAGCCAGAAGCATTTTACCGGAGTGGAAATCTCGTTTGCCGGAAGCGAACTATATGCATTGAAGCATCAGCCGTATCTGGTGCTGGAGACGCAGGCACAGGCATTTTGTGAGACGGTTCCGTTTCCGGGACAGGCAAAGCTGCAGGCAATTGCCAATGCTGCAAGCGGTGCTATGGGTATGATGTACTGGAATTGGCATTCGATACATAATGGAAAAGAGACCTATTGGAAGGGTGTGTTGTCACACGATTTTAGAGAGAACCCGACCTATTTGGAAATCTGTGAAGCAGGAGCAGAGCTGAAGCGGCTTGCACCGATGCTGAATGGCTATGAAAAGCGCAATAAGGTTGCTTTGCTGGCGGACAATGAGGCATTGACAGCGCTTCATTGGTTTCCGGTTCACAGGGACTTAAGATATAATGATGTGTTTGTAAAATATTACAAGGCACTGTATGAAATGAACGTGGAGTGCGATATTGTATTTGCCAAGTCGCTTGACTTTGAGCGTTATGACCTGATTCTTGCTCCGGCGCTGTATTCGGTAGATGAGGATGTGACGGATGCACTGAGAAAATATGTGGAAAACGGCGGTGTGCTGCTTTCTGGATTTAAGTCGTTTGTGACGGATAAGAATATCAAGGTCAGCCATCAGGTTCTGCCTTCCGGGATGAATGATGTATTTGGTGTCACATACAATCAGTTTGTGCGGCCGGAAGATGTCACAGTAAATGGGGTGCCGGCGGAGTATTTTATGGAGCTTCTCACGCCTTCTACAGCAGAGGCAATTTATTATTATGAGCATCCGTACTGGAATTCTTATGCCGCTTCGTGCAAAAACCGTTATGGAAAAGGCGCGTCTTACTATATCGGCTATTGCCCAAGAAAAAAGCAGCTAAAGGAATATATTGCACTTGCGCTTAAAGATGCCGGGATAGAAAAGAGAGCAGAGGAGTTTCCGCTTATTATCAAAGAACGCTGCAATGGAAAGAAAAAGCTGCAGTTTGTAATGAATTTCAGCATGGAGCCTCAGGCGTTCCGGGTGGATGCTGAGGCTGCCGGGGTGCTTTCTGATATGATATATCAAAAAGATGAACAGATTGTCTTGGAGGCATGGGGATATGTCCTGCTGTGCTATGATAATGCGGATTAGGAACGCGGAAAAACTTCCTGAAAAAAGCCGGAGTTAGAAACCGGTTCCCCTGCAGCATACAGATGCGAAGTGTCCCCTATGGTTTTGCAGCGGAAATATGCTTCACCTTCCATGCGTTCCTCACTCGTCAGGATCGTGACGGAAGTCGGTGCTACGAAACAGCCCTGCCAAAGCAGCGGGGCTGCAATGCCGAGCAGATGAGAAAGGATCACGAACTGTACACCAAGGTGGCAGAAAAAGACAAGCGTATCGCAGTTTGGCTGTTCTGCAAGATAGTAACCGCCATTCCTTCTGTAACCATGTTCCAAAAGAATACCATCAATGCCGTTTTTCACTGCTTCAAATTCTGCCTTGATGGAGCCTTCCTGCATGACGGAGGCAAGAAACCACTCATCTTTGTTATAGAGCATTGGTTCGTTCGTAAAGAAACGAGGCATAAAATCCCACGGCACTTTTTTGATGCCGGTCGTAGGGTCGGTTACAGGAAAACGGAATTCCTTAAGCCAGTCATAGATAACGGCTTCCCTGCCAAGCTTCTTTAAAGTCAAAGAAGCAGTATCTTTGGCACGCCCAAGAGGAGAACAGTAAAACTCTTTCACATCCCATTTGGTCGTGCGCATAGACAGCAGTTCGGCTTCGCGCCAGCCTTTTTCGGTCAGGGAATCAATGCTGTAGTCGGGGTCGCCGTGGCGGATAAAAATCAGGTTCATAAGTTTCCTCCATAGTTAACGTTGTAAATTAAGAATATTTATTTATGGTTATTTTAGAGGTTTTTTTGGAAAAAAACAAGAGGGGTTTGAGAGGATATGCTCAGGACCCTGATAAAATCAAAGCCTGCAAATAAAAAGTCAATAGTAAATTGATTATTTCAGGCAAAAAGTTTTATGTAGGATTTTGAACATTGAAATAAGACCACCGATATTCGTTGGTCTGAAACAAAGGTATGTATGAGATGGTTATTTCGGAAGCGATGAAAGATATTCTTTCACCCGTCCATAGTAGATGCGAAGAAACTTATTCGCACCGGCAGTCATGTAGACATAGTAAGGTTTGCCCTGTGACCGTTTCTTGTCCATAAACAGACAAACGGGGTCATCCTGCGGCTTGGTTTTGATAAGGGCATCCATTACCTGAAATAAGGTTTTACGAAGAGTGCCGGAACCTCTTTTGGAAGCAGGCACACTCTTCTGTTCGTAAGAACCGGATTCATTTACGCCGGGGTCAACACCAGCGAAGGCGGTGATAGCTCCTTTGTGAGTGAAGCGGGAAACATCACCAATCTCAGCCATAAGCTGGGGACCAAGTGATTTACCGACACCTTTCATAGCCATTACAACAGGGTATTCAGGTAGTTTGGAGGCAGCTTCATTCATCATGGTACGAAGCTGTTCCACGGTCTGGGAAGCCGTATTTAATTGTTCTACAGCCTGTTTGATAATTAGTTTTGTCAAATCGTCTTTTGGAAGTACAGAAACGATCTCCTTGGATGCTTCATAGATTTCAGCAGCTTTTGACTGACTGAAGTTGTACTTTCTACGTTTGCACCACTTTTGATAGTGGTCGATAAATGCGTTAAGAGACAGTTTGCGAACACAATCCACATGCCAGTAGGTGGTTGCAAAATCAACCCACTTCTGGCTTCCGTCCTCACGGGCAGGACTGTCGAAATAGGCATTTGCACCCGGATAAGTCTGGTCAAGAATGCCGATAAGGTTGTTCTTCATGGCGGTTTTGTGTTTCATGTAAAAATCAAACTGGCGATTCATGGTTTTAAGCTGATTACGAATTTCGTCCATGAGACTATACTGTCTGAGTTCTGCCCAACTGTCAAGAGTATAGCGAGCAATTTTTACAGCATCTGCCTTGTCAGACTTCACTTTGCGGAGGGAATTATCTCCAAAGTCTTTGATAAGTTTGGGATTTACGGCAGATACAAAAAGGTCAGCCTGTGAGAGTTCGCGGACAAGGGGCTCGTAATAACGCCCCGTATGTTCCATAACAATGCGTGACTCACCATCAATGGTTTGGATATGCTCGATAAGAGAGCGAATACCGCTGACTGTATGCTTGACTTCAAATGGTGTGGAAACAATTTCACCATAAGGACGAAGGATGGCAGCCATACTTTTACCTTTGGAAACATCAATACCCACTGCGTTCATGTTCATAAATTTGTCACTCCTTAAGATTTATAGTGCAAAAGATAAATACCAACTTTACTCATTGCCTATTCAATCTACTGTGGTGTGACACGAACGCACTGAAAGTGGTTCAACCTGCATAAAACGAACGCTGCGAATGAGGAGCTGGTTATCAGTCTTTGATACGGACGCGAAGTCCAGGAAAGGAAGCCGATATACCGATTGCCCCATCATTATACAGCTTAAGCAATAAGATGGCTAACAACCTAACTGGTTGTTAAGTATATTAACCAATTTATATTGTAGTAGAAAGGAGGCGGCATAAAATGTTTTTTGAGAAGGATTATTTTCCGCAGTTCCGGGAAGCCGACAGGGACGGCTATGTGGGGCTGAGGGGATACATGAATTATTTTCAGGATATAGCGACCCATTATATGCACAATCTTCATAAAGGAAACGATACGATACTTGATGAATATGGAATCGCATGGATGTTTACAAAATATAAGATGCATATCAGCCGGAAAGCCGATTTTACAAAGGAACTTCATATGGAAACTTGGATTCCGGAAGGGAAACTTTCAGGAATCGTACATCAGAACCTTTTGATTTCAAGGAACGGAGAAGAGTGTGCAAGGGGATGTGTGGAAAGCTGTCTTTACCATATGTCCAAGAATAAGCTAGTCAGGTTAAAAGAGATTGAGTTTCCGGAGGGTTTGGCAGAGAACAGGGAATTTGATATACGAAGCTTTGAGAAACTGCCGGTTGGGCTGGATGGTATGGAGTATGCACATACACATCGGGTGAAGTACACGGACTTAGATAAAGTGGGGCATATGACAAACCTGAAATATGTAGACTTGTTCCTGAACGCTTTTGGCAGTAAGTTTTTTGAAAAATTCAGGATTAAAGAATTTGAACTTCACTTTTTGAACCAGTGTTTTGAGGGAGAGACTATACATGTTTATAAAAAAACAGAATTAGGGAGGACATCCTTGCTGGCAGTGCATGAGAATAAGCTTCCTTGTGCTGTTGCCAGTATGGTTGCGGAAGAGCAGAAGGAGCAGCAATGAGTAAACCAATGAATTCCTATACAGGATTTGCAAAAGTATATGAAACATTTATGGATAATGTGCCGTATGACGAATGGGCAGAATATCTGAAAGGGCTGCTTTCTGAATATGGGGTGGAAAAAGGCGCGCTGGTTACAGAGCTTGGCTGCGGAACAGGGGAAATGACAAGACGGCTGGCAAGAGCGGGCTATGATATGATTGGCATCGACCTTTCGGAAGAAATGCTGGATATAGCGCGCTATGAGCATGAAGAGGAGTCAAAAGATATTTTATATCTCTGTCAGGATATGCGTGGGTTTGAACTGTATGGCACGGTTGCGGCGGTTGTGAGTGTTTGCGACTCCATGAACTACATTACTTCAGAAGAGGAGCTTCTTAAAGTATTCCGGCTTGTAAACAACTATCTGGATGCCGATGGGATTTTTATTTTTGATATGAATACCATCTATAAATACGAGACGCAGCTGGCAGACCGCGTGATTGCAGAAAACAGAGAGGAATGCAGCTTAATCTGGGAAAACTATTACGATAAAGAGACACGCCTCAACGAGTATGATATTACGATTTATACAAAGGCGGAATTTGAGGAAGAGGAGGAAGAAGAGCTCCCGCCGCTGTTTGAACGTATAGAAGAGACTCATTTACAGAAAGCGTATCAAACAGATACCGTAATTGCCCTTTTGGAAGAGGCAGGAATGGAGTTTGTCGCAGTTTATGGCGCAGGGACAAGAAAATTGCCAGGGCCGGATTGTGAGCGTATCTATTTTATTGCAAGGGAGAAACATCAGGAGCAGAAGTATTATGGAGCAGGGCAAGAGGTCGGCCACAAAGACAGAGATTAGAAAGCAGTGCCTTTGGTACCGCGATGCGATGGAGCCGGATAAGCGGGCAAAAGCAGGCAGAATAATAAAGGAAAGAGTGCTTTTGATGGAGCGGCTTAAGGAGGCAGAAGTTATATTTTTATATGCCGCTTATAAAAGTGAGGTTCCGACAAAGGAGCTGATTCAGGAGCTGCTTGCATCCGGAAAACGAGTGGCGCTTCCGAAAATAAACGGCAAGCGGATGGACTTTTATGAGATTGCTGCATGGGAAGAACTCCTGCCAGGCTATCAGGGCATTTTAGAGCCGAAGGCACACGAGGCCGCTCTGGTGCTGCCGCGCGAAAGCGATGTGATGCTGCTTCCCGGAGCTGCATTTGATAACAGAGGGGGCAGAATCGGATATGGCGGAGGGTATTATGACCGCTATCTGCAGGAGTTAGAAGCGGCAGGAAGAAAACAGCCTTATCTGATAGGAATCTGCTACTACAGACAGCTTTGGAAGGATGGGCTGCCAACCGAGGAGTGGGACAGGCAGATGGACTGCATTGTAACAGAGAAAGGAGCATTATTGGCTATGGAAGAGAGGAATGGATACGGAAACAAAGACTATATAGTAAGGGCAACTGCAGCGGATGGGCAGATTCGTGCGTTTGCGGCCACAACAAGGAACCTGACAGAGCAGGCAAGGCAGATGCATCAGACAAGCCCGATTGCAACGGCAGCATTGGGGCGCCTTTTGACTGCAGGGGCTATGATGGGGAGCATGATGAAGGGAGAGCAGGACCTGCTGACGATTCAGGTTCGCGGCGATGGTCCGATTGGCGGCATTACCGTGACTGCAGATTCCAAGGCGAGGGTCAAAGGTTATGTAAACAACCCGCTGGTAATGCTTCCGGCAAATGCAGAAGGAAAGCTGGATGTCGGCGGGGCAGTCGGGAAAGGGATGCTGCAGGTCATCCGTGACATTGGGTTAAAGGAGCCGTATGTCGGACAGGTAGATTTGATTTCCGGGGAAATTGCGGAAGATCTGACCTGCTATTTTGCGGTTTCTGAACAGGTGCCGTCTGCGGTTGCGCTTGGCGTCCTGATGAACAAAGACAACACAGTGCGGCAGGCAGGAGGCTTTATTCTCCAGCTGATGCCGTTTGCAGACGAGGAAATCATCACGAAGTTGGAACAAAAACTGACGGAAGTAACGAGGATTTCTTCACTGCTTGATGAGGGCATGACACCGGAGGAAATTTTGGAATATGTGCTTGCTTCGTTTGAACCGCATATTTTGGAGCAGATACCTTGCAGCTATTACTGCAACTGTTCAAAAGAGCGCGTAGAGAAGGCGATTGCAAGTATCGGAAAAAAGGATTTGCAGGAAATGATAGAAGAGGGCAAGCCGATTGAGGCAGGATGTAATTTCTGCGATAAAAAGTACGAATTTTCCGTAGAGGAACTGAAGCGCCTGCTGCATGGCAGGGCATAGACAAAGGAAACAGCAACAGCCCGGACGGCGCACAGACGAATTTCCGGACACGAAGCGGCCGGAAATCCAGCTCTTAGTCAGGTGTGCAGGAAGGGATGTTGCGGAACTCAAATAAGGAGAAATAAAATGGAATGGAAAGACGGAAAAACAAGGTGTAAGTGGGCAAATCCAGAGAACGATACCTATGTACATTATCATGATGAAGAGTGGGGCATTCCGGTTTATGATGACCATAAACTGTTTGAAATGCTGATTTTAGAATGCTTTCAGGCGGGGCTGTCATGGGAATGCGTACTGAATAAAAGAGAGGCATTCCGCAAGGCATTTGATGGGTTTGATTTGGAAAAAGTGTGCGCGTATGATGAGACAAAAAGGAACGAGCTCTGTCAGGATTCCGGAATTATACGGAACCGCCTGAAAATCCGGGCTGCCGTAAACAATGCCTGTATATTCAGGGAAATCAGACAGGAATATGGAAGCTTTTCGGCGTACCTTTGGCACTGGACAGACGGTAAGGTGATTTATGAAAATGATAAGGTCAGTTCGCCGCTGTCAGATAAAGTGTCGGTCGATTTGCAGAAGCGAGGAATGAAGTTTGTAGGAACAGTAATTATTTATTCTTACTTGCAGGCGGTAGGGGTGATTTATTCCCATGAGCCGGGATGCTTTTTAGAGAGGCGCTGATTTTATCAGATGATGCTGGGGCGAATAGTAGTTGATACCAGATTGCTTCGCACTACGCGCTTTCGCAATCCTCAAAAACACTCGTAATCCGCAGATTTTTCTTTGAAAAATGGCTGCTTACTTATCATAATAAAAAATATTAGCATTACTTATTTTACTATAAGAAGAGTTAATGCTATCTTATAGTTATCAGGTTTTGTATGGTACCTATACCAAGGGTGGTACAGATTGCAGAAAGACATGGGAGGATTAGATTGGAAAATCAAGCTGATGCGTTGATTTTCCAATCGGCTGTTTGTGCCGAGAACGTCACAAACAGCCTTTATTCGACAGGAAAAACCGCATATGCGGATTTTT
>CAJTZB010000091.1 GCA_910583815.1 uncultured Lachnospiraceae bacterium | reverse complement strand
AAATCAATGATAAGCACGTTGAGGTCATTGTGCGCCAGATGTTAAAGAAGGTACGCATTGAAAGCAACGGTGATACTGATTTCCTTCCGGGCGCAATGGTTGATATCCTTGACTATGAGGATACCAATGCAAAGATGGTTGCAGAAGGAAAGGAACCAGCGGACGGTAAGCAGGTAATGCTTGGTATTACAAAGGCTTCCCTCGCAACCAACTCTTTCCTGTCGGCGGCTTCTTTCCAGGAGACCACGAAGGTTCTGACCGAGGCGGCTATTAAGGGTAAGGTAGATCCTCTGATTGGCTTAAAGGAAAATGTTATTATTGGTAAGCTGATTCCGGCAGGCACCGGCATGAAGCAGTACAGTGGTATTAAGCTGGACTCTGATGCAGAAGATGTTATGTTCTCTGATGACTATGAAAGCTTTGATTATGAAGACGTTTATCAGGACTACGAAGATGAGTTTCCGGATAATGCAGAAGAAGATTATCAGGACGACTACTTTGAAGAAGAAAACGAGACCGAAGAAGAATTTGTGATGGCAGAAGAGGACGAATAGTTTGAAAGCAGAAAAATAAGATAAAAGTACCGTAAATGGTATTCTGGGTGAATACTATTTGCGGTACTTTTTATTATCTTATGGGAAACTGCGTCAGAAGGTACACTCACTCCCAAATCCGCGGAGTGGATTTGTAATTGCCATTGGCGGAAATTTTTTATAACCTGCAGTTTAGAAAGTATATGTTGAAGTTTCCAGAGATGGAAGCATGAGTAACTGCTTTAGATTATTAAAACTAGAAGAAGGGGCAAAAGAGCTTGCTTACAAAGGCATAAAGGCCAATCAAAACCATGATAATCAGCATAATCCAAATTTATTGTTTTCTTTTGGACAAAACTATTGTATAATTGAAATAACAGAACTAAATTAGGAGGTTTCTTATGTTAGTATCAGCAAAGGAAATGCTAGAAAAGGCAAAGGCCGGTCATTATGCAGTAGGCCAGTTCAATATCAACAATCTGGAGTGGACAAAGGCAATTTTGTCCGTGGCAGAGGAAATGAAGTCTCCTGTGATTCTTGGCGTGTCTGAGGGTGCAGGAAAATATATGACTGGCTATAAGACAGTTGTGGGCATGGTCAACGGTATGATGGAAGAGATGAAGATTACAGTTCCGGTCGCACTTCATTTAGACCACGGCAGCTATGAAGGCTGCTTAAAGTGTATCGAGGCAGGTTTCTCCTCTGTTATGTTTGATGGTTCCCACTATCCAATTGCAGACAATATCGCAAAGACCAAGGAGCTTGTTGCTCTTTGTGCTGAAAAAGGTCTTTCTTTGGAGGCCGAAGTCGGTTCTATTGGAGGAGAAGAGGACGGCGTAGTTGGTATGGGAGAATGCGCAGATCCGGATGAGTGCAAGGCAATTGCAGATCTTGGTGTTACTATGCTTGCGGCAGGTATTGGTAATATCCACGGCAAGTATCCAGAAAACTGGAAGGGACTTAGCTTTGAAACATTGGATGCAGTTCAGCAGAAAACCGGCGTAATGCCATTGGTTCTGCATGGCGGTACAGGAATTCCTGAGGATATGATCAAGAAGGCAATTTCCCTTGGTGTTGCTAAAATCAATGTAAATACCGAGTGCCAGCTTTCTTTTGCGGCTGCAACACGTAAGTACATTGAAGAAGGAAAGGATTTACAGGGCAAGGGCTTTGATCCACGTAAGCTTTTGGCACCTGGTGCAGAGGCCATTAAAGAGACAGTAAGAGAAAAGATTACCTTGTTTGGTTCTGCAAACCGCGCATAAGTTATAACTATAGTAAATAGCGTCGGCTGAGGCATGTTGACATCTGTACGCCGACGCTAATAAAAGATAATTGCCATTTACTATGATAAGAACCCGCCTGCTTTTAGCAGGATAAGAGGCAGACAAAGGAGGCTGCAGCAGTTTAAGCACAGCCTCTTTTGTTTAAAAACAAAAAACTTTAACAAGGCAGTGTATGAAAGGAAGTGTAATATGCAACGAGAAACGGTTTTTTCTGATAAAGCCCCGGCGGCAGTTGGACCATATGTGCATGCAGTGAAAGCAGGTGACACAGTGTACGCTTCCGGGCAGTTGGGACTGATTCCGGAAACAGGTGAATTGGCAGAAGGAGTAGAGGCGCAGGCAGAGCAATCCATTAAAAATATGGAAGCAGTATTAGCGGCGGCAGGGTGCAGCCTGCAGGATGTTGTGAAAACAACAATATTTTTGGCAGATATGAAGGACTTTGCGGCTGTGAATGCCGTATATGAAAAGTATTTTTCTAAAAATCCTCCGGCGCGCTCATGTGTTCAGGCAGCGGCGCTTCCAAAAGGCGGTTTGTTTGAAATGGAAGCGATTGCAGTAAAATGCGCTGAGTAAAGGGGCAGATGCTAAGCTCTAAACAGCACTGCCCGGAACTCTAATAAAGAAAGGATGGTCGGATGAAAAAAAATGTAACAGAATATATGTTAGGGATAGAAGAGCTTTCTGTAAAGTGCAGGGAGCAAGGTATGATAGATAGTGGTTTGTATGATGTCTATGATGTAAAGAGGGGCCTTCGCGATATAAACGGCATGGGAGTCGTGGCGGGTCTGACGAAAATATCAGGAATCAAATCGCACGAAATGATTGACGGAAAAAAAGTCCCATGTGAAGGAGTGCTCCGTTACAGGGGGATTGATATTAAGGACCTGTGCCGTGGCTTTTTAGAGGCACAACGTTTTGGTTTTGAAGAAACGACTTATCTGTTGCTGTTTGGCAAGCTTCCAACAGCAGAAGAATTGGAAGAATTCAAAGCATTGCTTGCAAAGGGGCGCACATTGCCTACAAATTTTGTAAGAGATGTCATTATGAAAGCACCGAGCAAGGATATGATGAATACACTTGCAAGGAGTGTGCTTACGCTTGCATGCTATGATAAACATATAGATGACAGTAGCATAGAGAATATTTTGCGTCAGTGCCTGATGCTAATCAGCGTCTTTCCGATGCTGGCGGTATATGGATATCAGGCATATAATCACTACGAAAAGGGAAAAAGCCTGTACATCCACCGTCCGGCGCCAAAGCTTTCTACAGCAGAAAACATTTTGCGGATGCTGCGTCCGGACAAAGGTTACACGGAATTGGAAGCAAGAATTTTAGACTTAGCGCTTGTGCTCCATGCGGAACACGGAGGCGGAAACAACTCCACTTTTACAACACATGTTGTCACATCATCAGGAGCAGATACTTATGCAGTTGTTGCTGCTGCACTTGGATCTTTAAAAGGCCCAAAGCATGGAGGCGCCAATATTAAGGTTGTGCAGATGTTTCAGGATTTAAAAGCAAATGTACATGATATTACAGATGAAACGCAAGTAGAAGACTATCTTGTGAAGCTGCTCCACAAGGAGGCATTTGATAAAAAGGGATTGATTTATGGTATGGGGCATGCTGTTTATTCGATTTCCGACCCACGCGCGCAGATTTTTAAAGCTTCCGTGGAAAAGCTTGCCCATGCAAAACGGAGAGATGAGGACTATAAGCTGTATGCTATGGTAGCAGAACTTGCGCCAAAAGTAATTGCAAGAGAACGCAGAATCTACAAAGGTGTCAGCGCCAATGTGGACTTTTACAGTGGATTTGTTTACAGCATGCTGGATTTGCCGTCCGAGCTATTTACGCCGATTTTTGCAGTTGCAAGAATTTCCGGCTGGAGCGCACATCGTATGGAGGAGCTGATTAATCAGGATAAGATTATCCGTCCGACCTATCAGAGCGTGATGCCGGAGAAAGAATATGTAGAATTAGAAAACCGCTTTTAAAAGCGGTTTTCCTGTGCTTTATCCATTTTTTCAATGACTGCCGTAAGTTTCTTTAAAGATTCTTTGATAGAGCTGTTAATGGAGCCGGAAGTAGCGGCAAGTTCGCCGACCTTGTTTGCTACAATGGAAAAACCACGTCCGGCTTCTCCGGCCCTTGCAGCTTCGATGGAAGCATTCAGTGCAAGGATTTTCTGGTTGTTTTCGATTTTATCTAAGTTTTTGGACTTTTCATTGATTTCATTAATATAGGAAACCGCAGAACCGATTTCATCGTTTACAACGGTCAGGACACTTGCATTTTTCTTTTTTATGTATTCAAAGTTGACAAGCATATTTACAATGTCGCCAAGCAGTTTTGCAGAAGCGCGGATGCTCTCTTCGGTTTTTACAGGAACTTTGTTTAGGGCGTGGATGTAATCGTCCGGCCGGATGCCGAGTTCGTTTGCAAGTGCACGGAATTTTTCTTCGTCCGGTTTGCTTGGAAGAACCTGCCCGCCAATAATTTTTCCAAGGTATTGCCCCTCGACCATGATGTTAATAGAAAAGTCCATCAGGCCAGCATGACAGTAGTAAGTGCCGGTGCATTCGTTGTCGCATTTTACGCAGCGTCTGCAGCCTTCTTTAGAACCGCGGGTGTATTTCATGCAGAAATCAGTAAAACCGATTTCGCTGGATATGTAATTTCCCTCGTTATCTACGGCAATGGTAGCAAGGCCGGTTGCCTTTGACCAGTCCTTCATAATAGCGTCCAGTAGTTTTAAGTCAAAAAAATCTCTCAGATGCATATACTCTATCTCCCCCTCTTTCTTGCAGCACATAAATATAGCATGTTTGCTGTCTATCAGGTGACATTGTCGGCCAACTGTGAGCGAGCTCTCGTTGTCTGACCTTTTGACCCTAGTACCTTAGATTATTATAGCATAATGTACAATTTCCTTCAATAGAAAGAAGGTTTCTTGGTAAAAATATAAGAAAAAATTCGTGTTTCTGAAAAGAGGAAAAAAATACTTGCAATTTTTGTCCGAATCATATATAATTACTGATGTTGTGACGTTGATAGCGTTGAAGCGTGAGGTTGCCGCAGGAAACTGTGGGTTTTCCGTGGAGCAAATGTCAAGTTATGATACCTGGCGACAAGTCACTGTACAGAACAAAATAGCTCTGCAATAGCAGAGAACGTGTCGTATCAGCCGTTCGGGAGGTTGAGCAGATATAATACTGTGCAAAGCAGTTTTTATACCGGCGGTAGGAAACACACGGATAAGTGTACAGTCACCGCTTGTCGTACTGCAATTTAAGTGCGAATAAGGAGGCGACTTTTTTTATGGCAAGTCAAGTAATGAGAATCACACTCAAGGCCTATGATCATCAGCTGATTGATGCATCTGCAGCAAAAATTATCGAAACTGTAAAGAAAACAGGTTCTAAGGTGAGCGGTCCGGTGCCGTTGCCTACAAAAAGGGAAGTTGTAACAATCTTAAGAGCCGTACACAAGTACAAAGACTCCAGAGAGCAGTTCGAGCAGAGGACACACAAAAGGCTGATTGATATCATCGCACCGTCCCAGAAGACGGTAGATGCTCTCTCAAGGCTTGAGATGCCGGCCGGCGTTCATATTGTCATTAAGATGAAGGCGAACTAATCGGCAGGCGACATCATCAGATGGTTAAAAATCCTTAGGGTTACTATACAGGAACAAAAGCGTCCGATAGGCCATCTAGGATGACCGGCTGTGCAGTAAGGCATCCGGTCCGCTGTAGATTAACAGGAGGTGCAGAAATGAAGAAAGCTATTTTAGCAACAAAAGTCGGAATGACTCAAATCTTCAATGAAAACGGAAGTTTGATTCCGGTAACTGTATTACAGGCTACTCCGAATGTTGTTACACAGGTTAAAACTGTAGAGAACGACGGATATGCTGCGGTACAGGTCGGCTTTGGCGAGATTAGAGAAGTGCTCGTAAACAAGCCAAGAAAAGGACACTTTGCAAAAGCAGGTGTTGCAAACAAGAGATTTCTTAGAGAGTTCAAGTTTGAGAACACCAACGAGTTTACCGTAGGTCAGGAAATCAAAGTTGACATCTTCTCAGAGGGTGACAAGATTGATGCGACAGGTATCTCCAAAGGTAAAGGTTTTCAGGGTGCTATTAAGAGACACGGATTGTCCAGAGGACCTATGGGACATGGTTCCAAGTACCATAGGCACGCAGGTTCTAACGGACCGGCAACAACCCCGGGACGTGTATTCAAGGGTAAGCACATGCCAGGCCAGATGGGTGCGGTAAGAGTTACGGTTCAGAACCTTGAAGTGGTTAAGGTGGATACAGAAAACAACTTAATCCTGGTAAAAGGCGCCGTACCGGGTCCAAGGAAGGCTCTGGTTGCATTAAAGGAAACCGTAAAGAAGGCAAACTAGAAAGCTTTAAGAAAGGAGGAACTTAGTTTATGGCAAGCGTAAAGCTTTATAATATGGAAGGCAAGGAAGTTGGTTCTGTAGAATTAAACGACAAAGTCTTCGGTGTAGAAGTAAATGAACATGTAATGCATCTGGCAGTAGTGAGCCAGCTTGCAAATAAGCGTCAGGGTACGCAGAGCGCCAAGACACGCGCTGAAGTAAGCGGTGGCGGCAGGAAGCCTTGGAAGCAGAAGGGAACCGGCCACGCAAGACAGGGTTCGACAAGAGCTCCGCAGTGGACAGGCGGCGGCGTTGTATTCGCTCCAAAGCCAAGAGACTACTCCATGAAGATGAACAAGAAGGAAAAGGCACTTGCAATCAAGTCTGCCCTTACTTCCAGAGTAGCAGAGGAAAAGATTTATGTACTTGATGGCATCAGCTTTGATGAAATTAAGACAAAGAAAATGGTATCCGTGCTTAACAGCCTGAAGGTAAAGAAGGCACTTGTTGTTCTTGATAAGAAGGATGAGAACGTAATTCTTTCCGCAAGGAATATCCCGGATGTCAGGACAACATTATCAAACGGCATCAACGTATATGACATTTTAAAGTATGATACTCTTGTAATCACCAAGGATGCGGTTGCACAGATTGAGGAGGTGTACGCATAATGGCAGACTTAAAGTATTATGATGTGATTTTGGCTCCGCTGGTTACAGAAAAGAGCATGAGCATGATGAGTGAAAAGAAATACACATTTTCCGTTCATCCGGATGCTACCAAGACCCAGATTAAGGAAGCTGTTGAAAAGATGTTCACAGGAACAAAGGTAGAGAAAGTAAACACCATGAATGTGAACGGCAAGACCCGCAGACGCGGCATGACAGAAGGAAAAACTGCAAAGAAGAAGAAGGCAATCGTGCAGCTGACAAAAGACAGCGCAGAGATTGAGATTTTTGCAGGTCTATAATAAATTGCCACCCAGTAACAAATTGTTGCTTCGCGGCAATTACAAGTCTGCTTTGCGGGCTTTGTGATGTGCCATTTATGGCACTTTTAGAAAACGCCTATGGCGTGGTTTTATAAGAACCTGCGCAGAGAAGCAGCAGCCTGCCTTGGGCTTTTGCCAAAGCTATTATTGCGCGGGTATTGAACGAAAGGAGTAACTATCATGGGAATCAAAACCTATAACCCATATACACCTTCCAGAAGGCATATGACCGGTTCCGATTTTTCAGAAATTACGGCAACCAAGCCGGAGAAATCCCTTGTGGTTTCTTTAAAGAAGAATTCCGGCCGTAACAATCAAGGAAAGATTACAGTAAGACATCAGGGCGGTGGTGCTAAGAGAAAATACAGGATCATCGACTTTAAGAGAACAAAGGATGGCATTCCTGCAAAAGTTATGACCATCGAATATGATCCAAACAGAACAGCAAACATTGCACTTATCTGCTATGCAGATGGGCAGAAGTCCTACATCCTCGCTCCTTACGGACTGAAGGTAGGCGACACTGTAATGAACGGTGCAGCAGCAGAGGTTAAAGTCGGCAACTGCCTGCCATTACAGAACATTCCAGTTGGTTCTTCCATTCATAACATTGAGCTGTATCCGGGCAAAGGCGGCCAGATGGTTCGTTCTGCAGGAAACGCTGCACAGCTTATGGCAAAGGAAGGCAAGTACGCAACACTGCGTCTTCCATCCGGCGAGATGAGAATGGTTCCAATCGGATGCCGTGCAACAGTTGGTCAGGTTGGCAATATCGATCACGAATTAATCAATGTTGGTAAAGCTGGCCGTAAGCGTCACATGGGCATTAGGCCTACAGTTCGTGGTTCTGTTATGAACCCGAATGACCATCCACACGGTGGTGGTGAAGGAAGAACGAGCATCGGCCGTCCAGGTCCTTCCACTCCTTGGGGTAAGCCTGCTCTTGGTCTTAAGACCCGCAATAAGAAGAAGCAGTCTAACAAGTTAATCATCAGAAGACGCGACGGTAAGGCATTAACAAAGTAATTGATTAGGAGGTAAAATCGAGATGGCACGTTCATTAAAGAAAGGTCCATTCGCTGACGCGCATTTGCTGAAAAAAGTAGATGCAGTCCTGAAATCCGGTGACAAGCAGGTAATCAAGACCTGGTCCAGACGCTCCACAATCTTCCCTCAGATGGTTGGTCTTACAATCGCCGTACATGATGGAAGAAGGCATGTTCCGGTATATGTTACTGAGGACATGGTAGGGCACAAGTTAGGTGAGTTTGTAGCAACAAGAACTTACCGTGGTCACGGAAAAGACGAAAAGAAGAGCAAGAAGTAATTACGCATAGAAGTCAGTTGCCGGGGCTTTAGGCTTTGGCGGAAGAGGAATGGCGGAGAGCCGCCAGAACAAATCCCTGCTTGCAGGAATTTGTTCCGTTTGAAAGGAGGTCGCATCTATGGCAAAAGGACATAGATCCCAAATCAAGAGAGAAAGAAATGAGAAGAACAGAGAGACCAGACCATCTGCAAAGTTATCCTATGCAAGAGTATCTGTTCAGAAAGCTTGTTTCGTTCTTGATGCTATCAGAGGCAAGGATGTACAGACAGCACTTGGTATTTTAGCTTACAACCCAAGATATGCTTCAACTTTAATAGAGAAGTTATTAAAGTCGGCAATTGCAAATGCCGAGAACAACAACGGTATGGACCCATCTAAACTTTACATTGCAGAGTGCTATGCGAACTGCGCACCTACGATGAAGAGAGTAAAGCCAAGGGCACAGGGCAGAGCTTACAGAATCTTAAAGAGAATGAGCCATATTACAATCGTGTTGAATGAAAGATAAGGAGGGCAATCATGGGACAGAAGGTTAATCCTCATGGATTAAGAGTCGGAGTAATCAGCGATTGGGAGTCCAAGTGGTATGCAGAAGCTGATTTTGCTGACAACTTAGTAGAAGATTACAACATCAGGAAATTCCTTAAGAAGAAGTTATACAGCGCAGGAATCGCAAAGATTGAGATTGAAAGAAGAGCAGCTGACCAGATTAAGGTTATCATCTTCACAGCAAAGCCGGGTGTAGTAATTGGTAAAGCAGGCGCTGAAATCGAGAACTTAAAGAAAGAGCTTGGCAAGCACACAAACAAGAAGCTGAACCTTGAGATCAAGGAAGTGAAGAAGCCGGACGGAAATGCACAGCTCGTTGCAGAGAATATTGCCCAGCAGCTTGAGAACCGTGTTTCTTTCCGCCGTGCAATGAAGTCCACAATGTCCAGAACTATGAAAACCGGCGTTAAGGGCATCAAAACAGCCGTTTCCGGTCGTCTTGGCGGCGCAGATATTGCGCGTTCCGAGCATTATATCGAGGGAACTATTCCGCTTCAGACTTTAAGGGCAGACATTGACTATGGCTTCGCTGAGGCAGATACCACATATGGCAAGCTCGGCGTAAAGGTTTGGATTTATAACGGTGAGGTTCTTCCAACCAAGGCATCAAAAAAGGAAGGGAGCGATAAATAATGTTAATGCCAAAAAGAGTAAAGCG
>CAJTZB010000090.1 GCA_910583815.1 uncultured Lachnospiraceae bacterium | reverse complement strand
AAAATAAAAGATACCGGCATTGGTATTCCGGAGGATGCAAAGAAGTTTATTTTTGACCGTTTTTACAGAGTAGATAAAGCGCGCTCCAGAGAAACCGGAGGAACCGGACTTGGGCTTGCAATTGCAAAAAGCGCAGTTATGATGCACAAAGGCAGCATTAAGGTGTTTGGGAAGGAAGGAGAAGGTTCGGTATTTGTTGTCAGAATACCACTTAGCTTTCTTCCGGATTATCCGACCACATAGAAAGAATGAGGCTAATGAGACAAAACAGGAAAGAAAAAGGAAAAAAGGACAGGAATATAGTTGCAGGCTTCCTTTGTACGTGCCTGCTTTGTATGGTATTCCTTTTGTCCGGCTGTTCGTCGGAGGAAGATGCAAGGCGCACAGATTCTGCAGAAGGGGCGAAGCTATATTTCTTAAACGAGGAATCGACAAAAATTGTCGGAGAAATGTACCGGCTAACAGGTGCGACAAAAGAAGAGCAGATAGAGGAATTAATTGCGGCATTAAATCAAGAACCGCAGACGGAGGGCTATCAGAGGGCAAAACCGGAGGAAATCGTAATCCAAAGCTATTCCCTTGGCTCCAACGAAGTATTGACACTGCAGTTTGATGCAGCTTACCAACAGGTAACGGGTGTTTCTGAGGTGCTGATGCGCGCCGTGATTGTAAAGACGCTCTGCCAGGCAGAGGGTGTTGCCTCTGTAGAGTTTTATGTTGGAGGGCAGCCTCTGATGCGGACCAACGGAAAGCCGGTTGGAATGATGAAGGCAGAGGATTTTATTGATAGTACCGGAGCCAATACGGAGTTTTACCAAAACGCATATGTTTTGATTTATTTTTCAAATGAAACAGGGGACGCACTTGTAGAATCCAGCCTGAAAATCACATATGATGGTACGATTTCGACGGAACAGCTGATTTTAAACCAGCTTATTGCAGGCCCGGTAGAAGATGGGCTGCGTACTGCGATGCCGGAAGGCACTGCAGTCAACAAGGTTTCCGTCAAAGACGGCGTATGCTATGTAGACTTCAATGAGAAATTCATGGAAAAACGAAGCGATGTATCTGAAGAAGTAACAATTTATTCCGTCGTCAACTCCCTTGCGGAGCTTACAAATATTTATAAAGTACAGTTCACAATTAACGGAGAGACAAAGAAAACCTATCAGAACATGGAGTTTTCAGGCGCCTTTGAACGCAACTTAGAAATTGTGGACGGAGACCAGTAACAGACAGGTCTGTTGCGGGACTAAAAAACAGCAGTTGTCCGGACAACATACTACAAGGAATTCGGATGTTTTTGACAGCCGAATTCCTTGTTTGGTTGCTTGTATGTTGGAAGGACAACTGCGGAACTTAAAATAGGAGGAACTTTATTGATAAAGCGTCCGATGCTTGCGTTCGCGGTGGCATGGCTTTTAGGGCTTTTGCTGTGCCATATCGGGCGAATGGAGCTGTTTGGCTGCATCTTTTGTTATGCGGCAATTCTATGCGGCAGTCTGCTGCGAAAAAAAACATCAGAATTCTTAAAATTCTATATTACTCCCAAACATTATTTAGAACTGACGGTTGTGTTGCTGATTCTCCCCATTCTTTTTTGCCTTGGATGCTTACGAGGCTCTGGTTATGAAAAGAATTTGCAAAAGGAGAGGGAAGCATATCTTTCGCTTTTTTTGCAAGGAGAAAAGGAGTGCTTTGTAACAGGGACAGTACATGAAATCAGTAGGGATAGATTAGGGCTGCGTTTGCGTTTGGCCGATTGCTCTGTCAGCGGTTATAAAGAATTTGTCTGGATGGGAGCAGGCGGCTGTGAGGTGAGGATAGCGAATGCCGCAGGGCAGGAAATCTGTGCAGGAAATAAAATACGTGTTTACGGAAAACTGAATGTAGCAAGAGAAGCAAGCAATCCTGGACAGTTTGACGCCTTTCGTTATTATGCAGGTCAGGGGATTTATGCTGCAGTTCGTGCCGTTAAGACAGAAGTATTAGATAACAGAGTATTTTATGTTACACAGGCAATGTACCAATGGAAAGAAAAAATAAAGCATATTTTTTCAAAGCTTTATATGGAGAATGAAGCAGGGATTTTGACGGCGATGTTAGTCGGGGATAAAACGCTCCTTCCAGATGAGATAAAGGAACTGTATCAGCGCAGCGGAATCTCTCATATTCTTGCAATTTCCGGCTTACATATATCTCTGCTTGCTATGGGATTGTACCATTTATTGATAAGATATGGGATTCCTCTTATTGTAAGGATTCCCATGACGACAGCATTTCTTTTGTTCTATGTGCTTTTTAGCGGAGGAAGCACTTCTGCATGGCGTGCAACAATAATGTGTCTGATTTTGCTGTTTTCTTATGGAACAAGACGAAGTTATGACATGTTGTCGGCACTTTTAGCGGCGGCAATCGTACTGACTGCAATATCTCCTTGGGAACTATATACTGCAGGTTTTCTGCTGTCTTTTGGTGCAGTGATTGGTGTGGCTGCTGCAAAAGAAATAGAAAAGGCTATAAAATGGCGCAGGAAACAACGATGGGAAAAGAAACGACAGGGGCGACATAAGCTCTCTGCGATAGAAAGTGCTTTTCTTTACAGCGGAATGATTACCTGCATGACCACTCCGGTTTCTTTATTGTTCTTCTATGAATTCTCACCATATGGTGTTCTGCTCAATTTGCTTGTGCTTCCGTTTGTTTCGCTTCTTCTGCTTGGAGGTCTTTGTTCGCTTGCCATAGGGATGTTTTCTATAGGAGCAGCTACCTTGGCAGCAGGCGGCGTACATCTTTTGCTTGGATGGTATGAATTTGTCTGCATGATGGCACAAAAGCTTCCATTTGCACAAATTCTTGTCGGAGAGCCAAGCCGCTTCCAGATAGCAGGGTATTATGCGGTATCTGTCGGAGCATTCTTTCTATTTATACAAAAGAAAAAATCAGGATACCAAGAGGAAAAGAGGCAAAGGACAACACCCCTTTGGATTTTCCCATGCCTGCTTGCGCTTGCATGGGGGATTCTTTTGTTTCCAAACCATATGGGATTTCGCCTTTCTTTTTTAGATGTCTCACAGGGAGATTGTATTGTTGTGACAACAAAAGAAAATACGACGCTTTTGTTTGACTGCGGAAGTACAGACGTGGGTGCTGTAGGAGAATATCGCCTGATGCCGTTTTTAAAGCAGCAGGGGATTGCTGTGATTGATGCAGCAATAGTATCCCATATGGACGCAGACCATGTAAATGGCATTAAGGAACTGCTTTTACGGATGCCTCCATATTCCGGGAGGGGAGCCGCGATGCGTGACTACAATGGAAGCATTTTGATTGCAGAGCTTGTGCTGCCTAAAGTTGCAGAGCCTTCAGAGAGTTATCTGGAGATGGTAGCTCTTGCAGAAGAGAAGCAGGTTGCTGTCCGGTTTTTAGAGGCGGGGGAGCGTTTGATGGAACAAAGCAGGAGTGTGGAACTTACTTGTCTTTCTCCCAAAAACGCGATAAAATCAGAAAATGATACATCCCTTGTATTTTTGCTTAAGACAAAGGAGGCGGAAATCTGGCTGATGGGAGATGCAGGGACAAAGGTGGAACGAAGCCTGTTTCAGACAATTGAAACACTGCGTGCCGAGGCGGAGAATGAAACAGATGCGGCAGAAAAAATATGCATATTGAAAGCAGGACATCATGGTTCTGGAACATCTTCGGATACAGCATTTTTGCGGATACTGAATCCGGATATTGCCATACTTTCCTGCGGTTATAAAAACCGTTATGGACATCCGCATAAAGAAGTGCTGACGGCATTGAAAGACCTGGGAATTACAGTATACCGGACCGATTTGGATGGAGCGGTATGCTTCCATTGACATCCTGAAAAAACGCTGTTAAAATTTATGATATGAAAACAATCAAAGAAGATATAAAGAAAAAAGAATATAAAAGGGTTTACTTGCTATATGGAACAGAATCCTATTTAAAGAAGCTGTACAAGGATAAATTAAAGGAGGCTGTCCTTGCAGGTGCGGATGCAATGAATATGGCGGAATATTCGGGGAAGGGGATTGATGAAAAGGAAGTAATTTCCTTTGCTGATACTATGCCGTTTTTTGCCGATTATCGACTTGTAATTCTGGAGCGTACTGGCTGGTTTAAAAGTGCTTCCGGATTTGCGGACTATATTTCGCAGGTTCCTGATACTACGGTAATTGTGTTTGTAGAGGAGGAAGTAGATAAGAGAGGACGGCTGTTTAAGGCCGTAAAAGAGCATGGTTATGTTTCTGAAATGAACGGCATGACAGAGACAGAGCTGAAGCTTTGGGTAGCGTCCATGCTAAAGAGAGAAGGTAAAAAAATTACGGAAGCAACAGTGCAGTTTTTTATAGAGCAGGTCGGAACCGACATGGGACGTATGCAGTGCGAATTAGAAAAGCTGGTCTGCTACACACTCGGCAGAGACGTTGTTACGGTTCCTGATATCAAAGCAGTCTGTTCAGAGCAGCTGACCGGAAAAATTTTTGCGATGACCGATGCTATGGCACAAGGCCAGAAAAAACGTGCTTTGGATTTGTATAAGGACCTGATTGCCCTGCAAGAGAAGCCGCTTGGTATTTTGTATATGATTCAGCGGCAATTTCATTTGCTTCTGGTCGTCAAGGGCATGAAAGAAGCCGGAACTGATAAACAGGCAGTGGCATCTGCAATTTCTGTGCCTCCATTTGCTGCTGCGAAATATATGTCGCAGGCCGACCGGTTTTCTAAAGAAGAGCTTGTCCGTCTCCTTGCGTATGGCGCCAGGCTGGAAGAGGATATAAAAACAGGAAAACTGCAGGAACAGATAGCAGTGGAACTTTTGCTTGCATAAAAATAAAGCCTGTGCTATAATAATATGCGGCTGTTAGGAGATGTATCGAAGTGGTCGTAACGAGCTTGACTCGAAATCAAGTTGTCCGCAAGGGCACGTGGGTTCGAATCCCACCGTCTCCGTTCTGTGAAAAGCGCTGTACCCTGCTGTTTGGCAGGATACAGTGCTTTTCTTTTTCGTATCTGCGTGCTGATATATTTGTTTTTTTGCTCTAAAAAACAGAATACAAGCATTCTGAAAAGAAAATACTTGAAATTGTTGTTGTGTCATGTTATAGTAAACAAAGAGAGAGGTGCTACCAATAGGCAGTTAGGCCAATAGAGTTTTTAATGAAAATAGCTGTTATCCCATTATGGTATAACAGCTATTTTTGTTTCGTAGGGAATGCACCATAAGGCGCGTGCATTCCCAAATCCTCTTTGCAGATTTGTAATTGTTGTGCAACAGAAATTTTTTGCTATACGGACAGTTCCCTTGAACAATAAATTTCAATAGCCTGCCTGACAAAGTCGGCAGTGCCATTTCCGCCGGCTTTGTCAATATTGTGTTTCATGCGTTCGTCGGATACATATAACTGCCCTAGCCCCTTTAGAATTTCTTCTGTGCATTGATAGTAGTTTTCTGTAATCAACGTTTGCAGTTCTCCTATTTTTTCTTGTACTTTTTGCTCTTCTGGAGGTAGCTGACGGAGCGTGCCCAACTCTGCAAATAGTGCCATCAATCTGCTTGCGGCTGCATCCAGCTCTTGCTTTGTTTTCTTTTTGATGTTCTTTTCATATTCCGCATAGGTCTTGGTAGAACCCCATTTTTCTTTTACTTCTTTTAAATATTGTTCGGTTTCTGTTTTGTCAAAAGCGTGAAAATCCATTGAATTTACTCCTCCTTTTTGGATGTTGCGGGCAAAAGAAATCAGTTCCTTTGTGTGTTTTAACTGTAATTCCAATAATCGGATCTGCTGTTCTAAGGCTTCGTTTGGATCAAAGCCAGGGCTGTCAAGAATGGATTTGATTTCCTTTAACGGAACCTGCAGCTCGCGAAACAGCAGGATATGGAGCAGGCGGTCCAGTGCGGCATCATCGTACAGGCGATAGCCTGCTTCCGTTATTTTGGTTGGTTTCAGCAAATCAATGGTATCATAATGGTGAAGCGCGCGGATGCTTATTCCTGTAAGCTGGCTGACTTCATTTACAGTTCGCATAGCGATTCCTCCTGATTTTTTCTATATTGCCTGATATTTTGTGCATAGATACCAAAAGCTCTTTGGCATCTTGCTTTCATAGCGTCGGTGTACACCAACGCTAGTATAGACTATGACGTAACGTGAGAGTCAAGAGGAAAATAATATTTTTTGGATTTGATAATCTTGTGTTCTTTTTGGTTTCGTGATATGCTTTTGATACCTTCACTTAATAGCGTTGGTGTACAGACTGAAATCGGCTCAGTGTGATTCCTTGCTAAGTAACGGTAATATTATGAAATTTCGCGGAAAAGAGGCATGCCGCATATACGGCAGAATAAGAGAGGCTATGGGATACCAGCTTGTGATTTTTGATTTGGATGGGACTTTACTGGATACATTGGAAGATTTGGCGGACAGCGTCAACTATGCGCTTTCTGTATACAATTTTCCGGAACGGACGATAGAAGAGGTGCGTCATTTTGTCGGCAATGGTATACGGCTGCTGATTGAGAGAAGCGTTCCGCAGGGAACGCCGAAGGAAAAGACAGATAAGGTATATGCAGAATTTATGGAGCATTACACGGCAAACTGTGCCAATAAGACAAAACCATATGATGGAATTTTGGAGCTGCTTTATAGTTTAAGAAAAGCAGGCATAAAAATGGCGGTTGTTTCTAATAAGGCAGATGCCGCGGTAAAGGAGCTCTGCGAAAAATATTTTGCAGGTCTTTTGGATGAGGCAGTAGGAGAGCGCATGGGGATTTGCCGAAAACCCGCACCGGACTCTGTCAAAGAAGTGTTAAAGAAGCTTGGCGTAGAAGAAGCGCAGGCAGTCTATATCGGGGATTCTGATGTTGATGTGGAAACTGCAGAAAATGCAGGACTTGCAGAAATTGCGGTGACTTGGGGATTCCGCGACGAAGATTTCCTGCTTCAAAGAGGTGCGAAAGTACTTGTTTCAACACCAAAAGAAATTGAAGAAATTGTGATGGCATAGCGCCCAATTTTTGAATTGGGAAACAGCAGCGCCGATGTACAGATGTCAACACCGACGCTGCTTATTAGTATTAATTTATTGCTTCAGGTAGTTCGGACATGGCATGTTTTTTGGCATATTCTGTGACAAGCTTTTTCCAGTGTTCTGAGATAAAGCTTCGCTCAATATCTTTTGTATCGATATAATAGCCGGACAGGATGCATTGCAGTGCGGCTTCCGCTACCACAGCTTCATAGGTCTGAGGCTCTGCAAGGTAGCACTCTGTTTCCATGTTCATTTTTGTGTCAATCCCCTCTATGGCAGAGCGGTAGAACAAGTTCTCTTTTCCAAGCAGGTTGCCCATATCAATAAGGCAGTTGATACCCTTTTTAATTTCATCTATTGTTTTTCTTCCCTTATATTCCATTTTCTTTTTGCCTCCGTTTATAATATGGTCGATGGTAGTGCCAAGTACTTCGGCGAGAAGGACAAATGTGCCGATGTCGGGTAATGTTTCTCCGCGCTCCCATTTGGAAACTGCCTGAAATGAAACACCGACAAAATCGCCAAGCTGGTTTTGCGTATACCCTTTCAGCCTCCTTAGAGATTGTATTTGATAGCCGATGGCGTTTAAATCTAATGACATAAAGTTCTCCTTTCTTGCAACGTCTGACGTAGCTGTATTTGGAATCGATTCTGTGTTTATCATAACGGAAGAAGGGAAGAGATGCAATCATCTGTTTTTTGAATTTTTCGCAAGCAGATTCTACCGTTATTCGGCAAGGATAGCGTCGGTGTACAGATGGAAACACGGTCGATGAAGGGCAGAAATTCCCCCTTTCTTCGTTACTTTCACTCCACGTACGTCTCTGTACGCGTCGTTCAAGTGCCTTGAGAGGGGGAATTTCTTGCATGCCTCTTAAGTGGAGGTACTGATGGAAGAAAGTGAAGGGATTGCCCTTATAAGTGAAAAACTGCATTTATAAGCCCTGCTTATGAAATCCATTCCCTTTTTTCAAGAGCAAAACGATTGCGAAATGTAAGCCAAAATGCTATGATAAAAATGGAAGAGGAATTACGGAACTCTAAATAGGAGGACAGACATGGAAATAGCATTGCTTTCGCAGGAATTAAGGCAGAATGCCTATCCGGGCAGGGGAATTGTGATTGGGCGGTCAGCAGACGGCAAGAGTGCTGTGACGGCCTATTTTATTATGGGAAGAAGCGAAAACAGCCGTAACCGTATATTTGTAGAGGATGGCATGGGAATTCGCACACAGGCATTTGATCCTTCTAAGTTAAGCGATCCAAGCCTGATTATTTACGCACCGGTACGTGTGCTTGGCAGCCGGACAATTGTAACAAACGGCGACCAGACCGATACGGTTTATGAACTGATGGGCAAAGGACAGACATTTGAACAGGCTCTTAGGACAAGGGAGTTTGAGCCGGATGCGCCGAACTATACTCCGCGGATTTCCGGCGTTTTGCAGGTGGAAAATGGTTTTTTTGATTATGCCATGTCTATTTTAAAAAGTAACCACGGCGATCCTTCCGGGTGCTGCCGTTATACATTTACATATGAATCTCCAAAGGCAGGAGAAGGGCATTTTCTTCATACTTATCTTGGAGATGGCAGTCCGCTCCCAAGCTTTGAGGGCGAACCGAAACTGGTAGCTGTTCCGGATGATATAGAGGCATTTGCCGACTTGCTTTGGGACAGCTTGAATGAAGAGAATAAAGTATCATTGTTTGTGCGTTATATTGATATTAAAACAGGAGAAGCACATTCTAAAATTATAAATAAGAACAGATAGCTTGCATGGGAATTTCGCAAATAGTGGTTTACAGAATGGAGGAAACAATGAAAGAATTTGAACTGAAATATGGCTGCAACCCAAATCAGAAACCAAGCAGAATTTTCATGGAAAATGGAGAGCTTCCGATTACTGTATTAAATGGCAGGCCGGGCTATATCAATTTTCTGGATGCCTTTAATGGCTGGCAGTTGGTAAGTGAGCTAAAGAAAGCTACAGGGCTTCCGGCAGCGACTTCCTTTAAGCATGTTTCTCCGGCAGGTGCTGCAGTAGGGCAGCCGCTTTCGGAGGTGGAAAAACAGATTTACTGGGTGGCAGATTTAAAGGAACTTACGCCACTAGCAAGCGCATATGCAAGGGCAAGAGGGGCGGACCGAATGTCCTCCTTTGGCGATTTTATTGCACTTTCTGATGTCTGCGATACGGCTACTGCAAATCTGATCAAAAGAGAGGTTTCGGATGGCATTATAGCGCCCGGATATGAGCCGGAGGCATTGGAACTGCTCAAATCCAAGAAAAAAGGAGCCTATAATATTATTCAGATTGATCCGTCATACAGACCAGAACCAACAGAGCATAAGGAAGTATTTGGAATCACATTTGAGCAAGGAAGGAATGAACTTGTAATTGATGAGAATTTCCTTGGCAATATCGTGACAGAAAGCAAAGAGCTTCCGGAGTCCGCCAAATACGATCTGATGCTTGCGCTCATTACTTTAAAGTATACGCAGTCAAATTCTGTCTGTTATGCAAAAGGTGGACAGGCAATTGGCATAGGTGCAGGACAGCAGTCAAGAATTCATTGTACACGGCTTGCCGGGCAGAAAGCAGATAACTGGTATCTAAGGCAGGCTCCGCAGGTATTGGGATTAAAATTCTGTGAGCATGTCGGCAGGGCGGACCGTGACAATGCGATTGATTTG
>CAJTZB010000089.1 GCA_910583815.1 uncultured Lachnospiraceae bacterium | reverse complement strand
ACAGTGGGCAAGGAACTGCGGAAAACTGATTGTATTGTTCTGGTATGCCTGATAGGTTGGGTCTGAAGTATCAATGTTTCTGCGCGGCAGCAAATTCAATGCCGTCATCTGCGAATAGAAATAAGACAGGTAGCTTTGCATTTCTTCACTCAAACGGCTGCGAAGCTTTGTATTTCCATATTCCAGATACTCATAAAGGCCGCGGATAACGGAATCCCTTTTATTCAGGTAATAGCCATATGCTTTCTTTTCAAGGTCCGTTGCAGTATCCTCAGAAAACGCATCCATATCCAGCACATGGTTGCCAAACAAAGCATAATACACTTCATAAATTGGAATGGTAATATCTGCACTGGATTCTCCTTTTGTTCCATAATCCAATGTCCTTACAATCTTATCGCATAAAATACCTGCCAGATTTTTCTCAATAATATAGTAATAAGCAACCTGCAGGTCAGCATCCAGAGTAAGGTAAATGCTTTCTCCCGGAACAGGCTCGGAAATAATTTCTGTGCTCTCTATTTTTCCGGAACTGTTTAATGTAATTCTCTCCAATCCCTTTTTGCCGGCAAGCACACTCTCCATTTCTTTTTCCAAACCGATTTTTCCGACATAGTCCGATGTATTATAGTTGCCGCCGTCAGCATTCAGATCTTCCAGTTCTTCTTCTGTTACTCTTCCGGTATAGCCAAGAATATGTGCAAAATATTTGCTGTAATTATAAACACGTTCTGTCCTCTGTACAATGGAAACACCTGCAATATCTCCGCTTGCCTCTAAAACTGCAGCAATTGTTTCGTCATCTATATCAGAAGCAATCGTAAGCTGAGAAGATTTATCCACCATTGTAAAAAAGTGATAGCGGACCGTAATAATCTCTAACGCTTCTTCTAACGTATAGTCATCTGATACCTGAAACATCGCACTTGATTTATTTCCATGACGCAGGAAATCAAATACCTCCTGTGCCGTTGCTTCCTTCTGCTTTTCGCTTAGGTTATTAACGGAACGGAGGCCATACGCATTCTTCTTAAACCGCTGCTCTGCCGTGCCGGAGACATTGAAACAAAGTTCACCATTCTCGTCGAGTTCAATGGCAAAGTCCAGCTCCAGTTCATAGCCATGCTCCTTAAGGATAGTAAGAAGCTCATGTATCATTGCATTCTTTCCGGCATTTCCGGAACCTACTGCACTGTCTTCAAGCATGACAGAATAAGAAAGCTCATTATAGGCAAGCAGCTTTCCGTTTTTATCATATACAAGCCCTCTGGTACTTGGAATATAACGTTCCCGCACATCCAGATAGCTCTCGCTCTGCTGGGTTTCTTTTCCCTCCACAATCTGCAGTTCAAACATGCGCTGTATCAGGAGAAAGGCAAGAAACGAATAGACAATCATAATCCAAAACAGACGAGATGTGATAATGCTTTTCAATTTATCAAGCAGGTAAGTAATCATGGTGCCTCCCTAATGATCAATCTCGCCCCTCCAGCTTTTCAAGCAGGCAATGTACTCCTAAAAACAATGGATACAGTGCAATAGAGGTTATAAGCGTATACATAATCCTTGGCAGAATGGTAGAAATCATATAGTTTCCAATGTCCAGCCTTCCTCTGAGCAGAAACAAAAATACAAAGTATAAAAAGGAATACAGGAATTCTCCTGCTGTTACCATCAAAAGCGGCGTAATATAATCCCTTTTCTCATAAATTTTGTTGGAATAGCCTGCCAAAAATCCAATAAACATGTATAATATCGAGCAGAAACCGACCGTATCGGCAAACCATAAATCGGTCAGAAGCCCAGCAAAAAAGCCAAGTATCACAGCTGCTATCTGGCCTTTCGCATAAGCAACAGCAATCAGCAGAATCAGCATAACATTCGGAACAACACCAGATATGCGCAGAAATGAAAAAGCCGAGCTTTGCAGCAGAAAAGAAAACAGAAGCAGAACCGAGTATACAAAAATACGTACCACAGCCGTTCCTTTCTAATCCTGATTTCCCAATTCGTAGGATTCTTTTAATTGTGTAATAATCAACACTTCCTCCAGATGTTCAAAATCAACTGCCGGAGTCAGATATGCCGTCTTTGTCATGTTGCTGGAATCCACTTCAATATCCTTTATATAGCCAATCAATATCCCTTGCTGGAATTTATCGCTGATATGGGAAGTGATGACCTCATCTCCGTCCTTGACATCCGCATTTAACGGAATCATGGAAACTTTTATCAAACCATCCGACATAACAGAACTTAAGTCACCAGAAACAATACAGGTATCTGAAGTCTTTAAAAACATGCCGCTGACTTTACTGTTATCATCAATCACAGAACGGACAGTAGCAGAATTTTTCCGTACATCCGTAACAATGCCAACCAAGCCATTTCCTGCCATGACATTCATATCTTTGGCTATACCGTCTTCATATCCTTTGTCAATTGTGAAAACACTGTACCATCCGTTGCTTTCCCTTGCAATGATGCGCGCTGCAACTTTTGGGTATTCCGTATATTTCTGGTCCAGCTCGTACAGCTCCCTCAGTCCTCCGAGCTCATATCGGTCTAACATCATCATCTGTGTCTGATATTGAAGCTGCTCTAACTGTTCTTTTAATTCTTTGTTCTCCGCCTGCAGGCTTTCAATGTCTTCCAAAACCGAAATACGCTCAGCAATGGAACGCCCAACATAGTTGATTCCTTTCTGCATCGGCACAACCACCATGCCGAGTGCATCCCTGACAGGTGCTAATATGCTTGGGAACCGATAGGAGACAAACATAATTACGATACTTAAAAATCCAAGCAGAAACAAGACATGCTTTGGCAGAATGGAAATTGCTTTTTTCTCGGTGCGTCTTCTTCGTCTACGTCTTGACATGCAGCTCCTCCATCAAGCGCTCTTTTTACTATATAAAAACTATACTGCAAAATCAGATTGCATTGTGGGCACACATTTTTGTTTATAGAAATGTATGCTGTCCCATGCAACTTTAACCTCCGTAATACGTCTGCTTTAAGGAGAATGCAAGACATCCATATTTTGAATTATTTTCCAGCACCTTGCCCAAACCATTTACCACCGTATTGGCAGGGTCCTCACAGATTTTAATCGGAAGTTCTGTTTCTTTGGCAAACAGCTTGTCCAAATTTTTGATATTTGCAGAGCCTCCGGTTACATAAATTCCGGAGTCGATAATATCAGAAGAAATTTCCGGCGGAGTCTTCTCCAAAATAATACGCACCGCATCTACAATAGAATACAGGCTTTCGTTAATAGTATCATATACAAACTCTGAATCAATCTCCGCCTCGGTAGGAAGGCCGTTCATAACATCCCTTCCGAATACCTTGATAGTTTCATGTTCCGGAGCAATCGCATAAGCCAAACGTTTTTTAATTGTTTCAGCAGTCTTGCTGCCGATTACAAGGTTATATTTCTTCCTTACGTTGCTGATAATATTTTCATCAAACTTATTGCCGCCAACCGGAATCAGCTTGCTAAGCACGATTCCGCCAAGCGACATCACTGAAATTTCAGTAGTATCTGCCCCGATGTCCACAACCATTACGCCGCTTGCGTTCATAACATCAAGCCCGGCGCCAATTGCGTCAGCAATTGGTTTTTCAATAACACGGACTTTCTTTGGTTTTGCAACCGAGCTGGCTGCAAGATCAAAAAACGCCCTTTTCTCTACTTCGGTAATATCCGTTGGAGATGCAACGATAATATCAGCACCGGAAATTTTTCCGTGCTTATCGGCAATCTTCTGAAATGCTTTATTTAACAGGGAAAGCATATTGGCAATATCTGCAATGACGCCATTTCTGACCGGAAATGTTACCTGAAAGTTGTCTGGAGCCTTCCCATACATTTCAAAGGCCTCATCTCCGATTGCCATGACGTTGTTATTACACAATGCAATGATGTTCTTTTCATCAAAGATGACGCCTTCGTTTTTTCTGTATATTTTAATTGTGCTTGTTCCGAAATCAATTCCGAATACTTTTGATGCCACAATAAAACCTCCTTTTCCTTATAGTGCAATCTATCTTAGTTTAACACTTCTCAGCCAATATTTCAATCATTATCCTGCAAAATTCAAATATCCGTCAGCCCTTAGACTGATATAAGAATCCTGTCCAAGAATAATATGGTCCTGCAGGAAAATCCCAACCAACTTCCCTGCCTCACAAATACGTAAAGTTGTCTGAATATCTTCCCTGCTCGGCTGTGGATCTCCGCTTGGATGGTTATGAAGCAGGATAACAGACACTCCTTGATTCCGGAATGCTGTCAGAAAAATTTCCCTTGGGTCTGCAATGGATGTGTTGATTGTGCCAACGGATAAAACTTCTTCTGCTATAATTCTGTTTTTTGCATCCAGTACAAGCAGCACCAGTACTTCTTTATTATGATATTTTAAGTTTGCCCCATAATAGGCAGCTATTTCATCCGGCGATAAAAATTTTGTCCCAAGCAGGCGTTTCCCTGATGCTGCCCTCTTTGCAAACTCACAGACGCACTGTATCTGGACTGCCTTGACACGGCCAATACCGCCAATTTTCATCAGCTCTTTTGCATTCATCCGAAACAAGGCCTGCAGTCCGTCTTTTCCGCATGCAGCAAGCAGACGGAGCGCAATTTCATCTGCTCGTTCCGTTTTTGTTCCGGTCCGGATCAGCACTGCCAAGAGCTCCCTGTCCGATAAACTTTCTGCCCCATTTGCTTCGCATTTCTCATACGGCTGCTCCGATACCGGCAGCTCCTTCATTGTTGTTTTGTACATAAAAGCCCCTTCCTCCATCTCTCCCCAAAGATAAAGTCAGGTAAACTGCATCGCAAGACGCACTCCCATCTCAAATCCGCTTCGCGGATTTGCAATTTCTTTTAGAAATTTTTGCCGCCTTGTGGCAATTTGTTAAAGCCTGCGGTACAATAAAAATGCAATTACAATTCCAAGAATGCTTGCAATTGTAATTTTAATCTGCAAGCCAAATTGCAGTTTCAGCACTCCAAGGTCAAGCAAGAGCGCCGAGCCATCCGCACCGGTCAGCCCAAACGTCTGCCCATAATTGAGCCATGACAGCCAAGAAATATCTCTTGCAAGATAGCCAAGAAAGCCACCAAGCACAACGCCTGAAAGCAGCAGCAACAATAAAGTCCATGAATTTTTTGACATAATCTTCCCTCTCCTTATGATTCGGATTGTAATACAAAACCTTCTTCTGCAAGCTTCTGTACTGACATCATGATCCCAAGTTTTGCATGGTACCATGTCAGTCCGCCTTGAAAGTAAACAGCATATGGAGGCTCAATTGGCCCATCTGCAGAAAGCTCAATCGAAGAGCCTTGTATAAATGCCCCTGCCGCCATAATAACATCAGAATGATACCCCGGCATCGCCCAAGGTTCCGGCGTGACGTGCGAATCTACCGGCGCTGCTGCCTGAATTCCTTTGCAGAATGCAATTACTGCTTCTGCAGAACCTAGTGTCACAGCCTGAATAATATCATATCTTGGTTCGCTTCCGTTTGGGATTACCGAAAATCCAAGCGCTTCATAAATGTTGGCAGCAAAAATTGCCCCCTTTAATGCGCCGGCTACAACAGTAGGAGCCAAAAAGAGCCCCTGGAACAGCGTCTGATTCAGCCCAAGCGTCGCGCCGACTTCTTTTCCAAGCCCCGGTGCTGTCAAACGGAACGCACATTGTTCCACATATTCTTCCTTGCCAACAATATAGCCGCCAATTGGCGCCAGCCCACCGCCCGGATTTTTAATCAGCGAACCGACGCACAAATCTGCACCGACCTCTGTCGGTTCTATTGTTTCTACAAATTCACCGTAACAGTTGTCCACCATACAGATAACATCCGGCTTTATCGTGCGAATAAAGGCAATCAGCACCCCGATTGCCTCAACCGAAAGCGTCGGGCGCGTCTGGTATCCTTTAGAACGCTGAATGGTCACAAGTTTTGTCTGCGGCCCGATTGCCATCCGGATGCCTTCCCAGTCAAACCTGCCATCCGGCAGCAAATCGACTTGGGAATACGTAATTCCATATTCCGTCAGTGAACCCTTTGATGGCTGGATTCCGATGACTCCTTCCAATGTGTCGTATGGTTTTCCGACTGGAGATAAAATTTCATCCCCCGGGCGCAAATTTGCCGCAAGCGCCACGGTCAGCGCATGGGTCCCGCAAGTCAGCTGCGGACGTACAAGCGCCGCTTCCGTCCTAAAAACATCTGCATAAACTGCTTCCAGAGTATCTCTGCCTAAATCATTATAGCCATAGCCTGTCGTAGCTGCAAAATGAATATCGCTTAACTTATTTTTCTGCATTGCAGCAATGACTTTGCACTGATTATATTCTGCCACGCGGTCAATTTCTGTAAAACGCTCCTGTAAGCTGTCCTCTGTCTTTTTGCAAAAGGAAAATACCTTCTCTGATATGCCAAGCTCTTTGTACATTTGCCGTATTTGCTCTTCCATCACTCTAATCCAAATCCCTTTCCAAAATTTCCTTTTCCTTCAATTCTCGTTTTATTTCTCCTAGTATGGTTCGTCCGGATTCCTCTGCTTTTTTTCGTTCCAACCAGATAACATCCGGCTCTCTGCGGAACCATGTCAGCTGCCGTTTTGCAAAGTGCCTTGTATTGCGTTTTAACAGATAAACCGCCTCTTCATACGTATACTCTCCGCACAAATAGGCAGCAATTTCTTTATAGCCAAGCCCCTGCATGGAAACGCCGGTACGAGGCACTCCTTCCAAAAGAAGCCTCTGTACCTCTTCCACAAGCCCTTCGGAAAGCATTTCATCTACACGCGCGTTGATGCGCTCATACAAAAGAGCACGTTCTTCTGTCAGCACGAAATAAGCAAAATTATATGGCGACTCCTTTTGCCGCTGTTCCCTGTTGTGTTCCGAAATTTTTATTCCATTGCTCTTTTTATAAAACTCCAGCGCACGTATTATACGCTTTATATTATGAGGATGGATTTCTTCCGCCGCCGTTTTATCGAGTTCTTTCAGCATTCCATGTAATGCCTCCGCTCCCTGTTCCTTAGATATTTTTTCTAATTCCTTGCGGTACGATTTATCATCATCATTTTTTGTAAAATCAATATCATATAACAAAGCCTGAATATAAAAGCCCGTTCCCCCGACCACAATCGGCAGTTTCCCTTTTTGGCAGATATTTTGTATTGCCTCTTTTGCCAATTCCACAAACCGCACAACATTGAATTCTTCTTTCGGCGAAAGGCAGTCAATCAGATAATGATTAATTCCCTGCCTCATATTCTCAGGAAGCTTTGCCGTCCCGATGTCCATGCCTTGATACACCTGCATGGAATCGGCAGAAATAATTTCTCCGTTGATTGCCTTTGCAAGTTCCAAGGACAGTGCGGTTTTTCCTGCTGCAGTCGGCCCTGCTAATATAATTAATGGTTTTTTATCGTCCACTGCGGTCTACCTGCCCCTTTCTTCTCTTTTTAACTGACAATCCGCTTAAACTTCCGGTCCAATTCATATTTAGACATGGAAATCGTTGTCGGCCTGCCATGCGGACAGTGATACGGATTTTCTAAGGTCAGCATATCTGCAATCAGCTGCTTTGCTTCTGCTTCTGACATCCGGCAGCTGCCTTTTACTGCCGCCTTGCAAGACAGTGATGCCACTTTTTCAAGCAGCAGGTCAGAGGTCTTAAACTCCCGCTCACCAAGCAACGTATTGATAACCTCCATCAGAAGTTCTTTCCCATCAACCGTTACCATGTCAGCAGGCACTTCTGTCACTTTATATTCTAAGCCGCCAAATTCTTCAATTGAAAAGCCAAGACGAGAAAACACATCAATATTGCGGTTTAAACAGTCTGCCTCCCTCATGGTAAGGCTTAAAATCAACGGCGGCATCAAAGACTGTGTCACAATTTCCTTCCTGTTCTTTAACCTTTCCATTGTGCGTTCATATAATACTTTTTCATGTGCCGCATGCTGGTCTATGATAAACAGCTGTTGTTCCATTTCAATCAGCCAGTAAGTAGAAAATAACTGCCCAATCAGATGGAACTCCTTCTGCTGTTTTTTGTCCAGCAAATCTGCCGTAAAAATAAGCTGTTCCGGCTTTGTTTCTGGTTTTCTTTCTGCAGCATGCACTGCTGCCTCTGTCTTCTTGCTTTCGGCAGGCCCGGCAGTATAAGCTGCTATTGTTTCTCTTAGCACTTGTGGAGACGGAATCTCCAGCCCATATTCCCTTTTTTCTGGAAAAATCGGCTTGTAGTCCTTTAAGCTCTGACCTTCTGCGGCATGTTCTGATACTTTGTATTCCTGCACAAGACCTTTACGCTTTTCTTCAAACGGCTCTGGTATTTTCTCGGATGCCAATTGCCGTTTTTGTTCCAACTGTTCCTTTTTTTCTTCCTTTTCTGAAAGAGATACCGGCACAATCATGTTCTTTCCCGAAAGCGCCGCCCTGACTGTCTCATAGACAGCATGATAAACTGCTTCGCCATTTGCAAAGCGAAGCTCCATTTTGGATGGATGGACATTGACGTCAATGCGTTCTGCCGGGATACTGATATGCAATACCGTAAACGGATATTTATGCCCCATCATATAGGATTTATAAGCATCTTCGATTGCCCGGCCAATCACTGCGCAGCGGATGTACCTGCCATTGATAAAGTAGTTTTCCTGCCTGCGGTTTCCTCTGGCAAGTATGGGTTTTCCAATATAACCGGAAATTGCAATGCCTTCCTCGTCCGTGTCATACTGTACAGGAAGCACCGACATTGCCGTATCTCTGCCGTACACATGGTAAATAATGTCCTTCAGTTCCCCAGAGCCGGTTGTATGAAGTATCGTTTTTCCATTGTTCATATATTTAAATGAAATATCTGGCCTTGACAGTGCCATGCATTCCATCAGCTCGTTGACATAGCCCCCTTCTGTCATTGCAGTCTTTAAAAATTTCCGCCTCGCCGGAGTATTAAAAAACAGATTTCTTATAATAAAAGTCGTCCCGGATGGGCAGCCTGCCTCTTCCAGCAATTTTTCCGTCCCGCCTTCTATGACATAACGGCTTCCAACAAATGCTTCTCTTGTCTTTGTTAAGAGTTCCACCTGCGCCACTGCTGCAATGCTTGAAAGGGCTTCTCCACGAAACCCAAGGCTCCCGACAGAAAGAAGGTCGGATACAGAGCGGATTTTGCTCGTCGAATGGCGCAGGAAAGCAAGCGGAAGGTCTTCTTTTTCTATTCCGGAGCCATTGTCCGTAACACGCAGAAATCCGATTCCGCCTTCTTTAATTTCTACCGTAACCGAGGACGCTCCTGCGTCAACCGCATTTTCTATCAGTTCCTTTGCCACGGAAGCAGGGCGTTCTACTACTTCGCCTGCCGCAATCTGATTGATGGTTTCCTGATTTAAGACTGCAATTTTACTCATAACAGTTGTTTCACCTTTTCTTGCATGGCATACAATTTATTTAACGCATCCAGCGGCGTTATGTTCGCCAGTTCCAATCCTCTCAGCTCTTCTATCAGTTCCGAATAGTCCGGAGCGTCAAACAGGCTCAGCTGCCCATCCGGTTCCGTATGGCGCTTTTTTATGCCTGTGGCTCCTTTTTTAACCGACATATCCTGCATGGCTTCTTTCCTGCTTCCTTGGACAGAAGCACCTGTATCTGCGCTGTCTTTTTCACTATTGTCCTTTAATACTGCCGTTGTATTGATGTCGCTGCTTGCTAGCATGTCCGCAATTTCCCTTGCACGGTGCAGGACCCCTTCCGGCACTCCTGCAAGCTTTGCAACCTGAATCCCATAGCTTTT
>CAJTZB010000088.1 GCA_910583815.1 uncultured Lachnospiraceae bacterium | reverse complement strand
CATGCTGGATTGATACGGACATAGGGCTTTTGGTTCGTTTGCCGAAAGACTATTCTTTCCCATCCGGGCATACCTTTGCAAGCTTTGTTTCTGCGGTGACAATTTTTCTGCATTATAAAAAAGAGGGCATTGCAGCATTGGTGCTTGCGGCGTTGATTTCATTTTCAAGGCTCTATTTATTTGTGCATTTTCCGACTGACGTGCTTGCTTCGGTTGTGCTTGGCACCTGTATTGCTTTTCTTGTATGGTTCTTTATGAACCGGTATGACGAAAGAAAGAAGCACAAAGAGGCTGCCGAAACCGCACAGTCAGGCAGTCTATGAAACCTTTTGCAGATGCTCCTCCCTTTGGATTTTACGGAACAGATGCATCAGTGTGGTTATTGCAATAAATGCAAGAATAAATTCTGCGGCAAACTGTGCATAGGCAAGTCCATAAAGAGGGAACAGCATATTTAAGATGATTAAAGCCGGAATTTCCAGTATAACTTTTCGCATCAGCGCGAACACGAAGGAAATCAGACCTTTGCCGCATGCCTGCAATGCACCGACACATAAAAAGTCCATAGCAAGGAACGGAATTCCAAGACACATACCGCGAAGGAATTTTGTTCCATAGGCGATAATGGTTTCTGTCTGGATAAACAGGTTCATCAGGTTTCCGGCAAATACATAGAACAGGACACTGATAAGGACAAGGCCGCTTAAAGTAAGCTTCGCTGCAAAGGTGAAGGCTTTCTTTGCGCGGCTGATGTTTCTGCTTCCGTAATTATAACTGATAAGCGGCATGATGCCCTGCGAAAATCCCATAGCCACCTGCATCGGAATCATATTGATTTTGTAGGCAATGCCGATGGCAGCGACTGCGTCCGAGCCGAAGGCAGAGGCAAAATTGTTCATTACAGTCATTCCGGTTACGTTTAAAAGATTTTGAATTGAAGCAGGAATGCCAACGGCACAGATGCCAAATACAATAGCGCGTTTTGGAGCAGCCATTTTTGGGTGAAGGCAGACATACGTGGATTTCCTTTTTATAAATAACAGCACAAAGAAATACAGGCAGGCAAAACAGTTGGAAATAAAGGTAGCAAGTCCTGCGCCTGCAGCCCCCATATTGAGCCCCCACGGAAGGATAAAAATCGGGTCCAGCACGATATTGAGCAGGCAGCCGCTCATAGTGCCGATGCTGGCGTGCATGGAAGCGCCCTCTGTGCGGACAAGATAGGCAAGCACAACGTTCAGAATGGACGGTGCCGCTCCAAACGTTACAGTCCAGAATAAGTAGCCCGCGGTAGCTGCGGAGTTTTCGGCAGAGGCACCTAACACAGAAAGAAGCGGTGTGCGGAATGCTGTAAACAGCAGGGAAAAGAGCAGGCCGCTGAAGGCAGATGCCCAGAACCCAAATGCCGAACTGCGGCGTACGGTTTCTTCTTCTTTCCTGCCCAGAGCTCGTCCCATCATGCTGGAAGTGCCGACACCGAACAAGTTGTTGACTGCGTTGAATGCCAGAAGCACAGGAGATGCAAGAGTAACGGCAGCATTCTGGATTGGGTCGTTTAACATGCCGACAAACCATGTATCCGCCAGGTTATACAACACCATGACAAGTGAGCTTAAAATGGTTGGGACAGCCAGAGTAAAAACAGCCTTGGGAATCGGCATCTGTTCAAATAATAATGATTTCTGTTTATTTTCCATAGTTATCATCCTTTACTTATTTTAGAAACCTGTTAAAGCGCATAAAAATAGTTTATCACAGTTTTGCAAAAAAACAAAGCAAAATAAAAGCAATAGACGTTGCAGAAGTGTTGCAGAACTAAAATAGGAGTTTGCTATGAAACTGTATTTAGTACGGCATGGGGAAACTGATTTAAATAAACGCCATATACTTCAGGGCCGGACAGATTCGGAACTGAATGCCTATGGGAGAGAGTTGGCGTATTTGACCGCAGAGGGATTAAAAGATGTGCCATTTGACATTGCATTTACCTCGCCGCTGCGGCGCGCAAAAGAGACGGCACAGATTATTTTGGGAGAAAGGCAAATACCTTTGGTAGAGGAACTGCGTATTCAGGAGATTGGTTTTGGGGATTTTGAGGGGCTTTGCTATCTTAGGGAAGATGGGAACATTCCTGATAAGACATTTTTGAATTTTTTTGAGAAGCCGGAGGCGTACCGGACTCCGCCCAATGGGGAATCACTGGAGGCTGTAATCAGGCGAACAGGGGAATTTTTAAATGAGCTGCTTTCTGCAAAAGAATATGCTGATAAAACAATTCTGGTTTCGACGCATGGCTGCGCGCTGAAAGCCATTTTTGCAAATGTGCGGCAGGCACCGATTGCGGAATTTTGGGGAGCAGGAGTCCATAAAAACTGTGCGGTGTCTATATTAGAGACGCAGGGAAAGGCAGAAAAATCAGTTGCCATATTAGAAGAGGGGATTGTTTTTTATTAATTCCAAAGCAATCGGTGCTAAATAATTCCGCCCAAAACGGAAATACTGTTCTAAACAGTAAAAAGGAGCGAGGGCAGATTATGATTGAACCAGATACTATAAAATTGCTGCGAGAGTGCGATGCAGGGATTAAGATGGGAGTATCCTCCATTGATGATGTTTTGGAGTATGTACATGAGAAAAAGTTTAAGAAATATTTGACAGACTGCAAAGAAGAACATGAAAAACTGCAAGAGGAAATACAGAAGCTTTTAGGCAAATATCATGACGAAGGAAAGGCGCCAAATCCAATGGCGAAAGGGATGTCGTGGATAAAGACAAATGTAAGGTTGGTGATGAATGAATCAGACGAAACAATTGCCGACTTGATGACGGACGGATGTAATATGGGAGTGAAGTCGTTAAACAAATATCTGAATCAGTATAAAGCTGCTGATGAAAAAACGAAGGATATTACAAAACGTCTGATAAATTTAGAAGAAAAGCTTATTGTTGATATACGGTGCTTTTTATAGGGAGGGATGGTTACAAATGAGAACAGTGCATGTTGCAGCAGCAGTTATTCGTGAAGGAAATAAAATTTTTGCAACACAGCGGAAAGATGGGGTGTTTCAGGACGGCTGGGAGTTTCCGGGCGGAAAAATAGAAGAGGGGGAAACACCAGAGCAGGCATTGGTACGTGAGATCAGAGAGGAGCTGGATTCAGAAATTGAGGTCGGAAACCTGATTGAAACGGTGGAATACGATTATGCAGAGTTTCATTTGACAATGGAGTGCTTTTGGTGCAGGCTGGTTTCCGCTGCACCAAAACTCAATGTACATAAGGCATCGGCATGGCTGACTGCGGATACCATTGACAGTGTTGCATGGCTTCCGGCGGATTTAGGGCTTGTAAAAGATATTAAGGAGGAACTTTTGAGGTCTCGGTGAGGATAGAAAAACAGAAGATAAATGGAATTTTATAGGAATTCTTTCATGAATGTGCACAAAAATTAGAAGCATCCGGCACAATCTTGTATTGAATAATTCCAAAAAAAGAGGTATAATGGAATTGGATGTGTATGTTAAGCTTTACAGGTATTTAAAGGCAGGTGCATCTGAAAGTACATAAAGGGAGTGTAGGTATAATGAATGAAAAAGAAAGCATGAAACAAGTAGGCATTGAGAAAAAACTGACGATGTCTTTTCTCAAAGTATCATTGATTACGGCAGTAGCAGCAATACTGGGGTTGATTGCGCTGATTGTCATGTCTAACAGATATTCTTATGCATTGACGAACTTTGGATTTGCACAGGGAGATATCGGGAAGGCAATGTTTGAGTTTGCAGAAATCCGTTCCTCGCTCCGTGCCGCTATTGGCTATGACGATTCCAAGGCAATTGCTACTGTAACAAAACAGCACGATGATACAAGAACTGCTTTTGAGGAATCTTTTGCAAAGATTGAGAATACGATTGTATCTGCAGAAAATAGAAAGACTTATGAGGAAATCAAGGCGGAGCTGATAGAATACTGGAAACTTGATGCTACAATTCTGGAAATGGGTGCAAATTCAAATACAGAGCTTTCCAAACAGGCGCAAGAACTGGCACTGAATGAACTGACACCTGCTTATAACAGCATTTATGATAAGCTGGAAGAACTTCTGGATGTAAAGGTAGACAGCGGACAAGAGCTGTCGTTAGTGCTGACGGTTGTAGTTTGGATTTTAGCAGTTGCAATTATTGTGGTGATTGTGACATCTGTTCTGCTATCCAACAAGATAGGAAAGCGTATTGCAAAGGGAATTGCAGAACCGCTTGGAGCACTTGGAGAGCGCCTTAATACTTTTGCACATGGAGACCTTTCTTCACCGTTCCCAAACATCCATACAGGAGACGAAGTGGAGCGTATGCAGGGTGAAGCTGTCGATATGGCAGATAATTTAAATACTTTGATTAAGGACATCAGCGAAGTGCTTGGCGAGATGGCAGGCGGAAATTATACGGTAAAAACCAAGATTGCAGACCGCTATACCGGTGACTTTAAGAAGCTGTATGAGGCTATGAAGGGCTTAAAGACTCAGATGGCAGATACTTTGATTTCCATCGGAGAAGCTTCTAATCAGGTATCGGCAGGTTCCGGGGACTTGGCAAATGCTTCTCAGGGCCTTGCAGAAGGTGCAACAGAGCAGGCTGGTGCGGTACAGGAACTGCTTGCGACAATTACCGATATTACCGGAGCTATGGAAAAGAGCGAAGAAAGTGCAGAAGAGTCCTATACAAAGGCGCAGCAGTATGCAATTAAGGCAGACGACAGCAGGGCAGAAATGAATACGATGATGTTGGCAATGGGGCGTATCAGTGATGCATCCATGAAGATCGGGAACATTATTTCCGAAATCGAGTCGATTGCATCGCAGACTAACCTTCTGTCTTTGAATGCATCAATTGAGGCAGCAAGGGCCGGTGATTCGGGACGTGGTTTTGCAGTTGTCGCAAACCAGATCAGAGAACTGGCAGACCAGAGCGCAAAGGCAGCCGTAGATACAAGGGAACTGATTGAAGATTCTATCAGGCAGGTTACAGAAGGAAACCGTGCAGCAGAGCGCGCCTCCGGTGCTATTGAGCTTGTAGTAGACGGAATCAAGCAGATTGCGGAGTCTTCTAAGGGCTTAAAGACTATGGTAGAAAGTTCAGCAGAAGCAATACGTCAGGCAGAAATAGGCGTAAACCAGATTTCAGAGGTAGTTCAGAGCAATGCTGCTACTGCAGAGGAAGCTTCCGCAACAAGTGAAGAGCTGTCTGCACAGGCGCTGACACTGGATTCCCTTGTTGGAAAATTTGTATTAGAAAGATAGTAGTTACATAAAAGAATCCTGTGGCGGAGAAGAGAAATCCGCCACAGGATTCTTTTGCTTCCCTTATAGGATTAAGGTGTCAAAAGCCCCTTCGGGGCATAACCGATACAAATATGTGTGTTTGCAAGTTTACTTGCAAACACACATATTGTGTTCGGTTGGTGTAAAGCACCCTTTTGACGCCCTAATCTTTGCAGGAAACTTTTTTCTGTGTAGTATTTGGAAGAAAATTGTGGTATGCTATGTGGGATGGATTCAGTTTTTTGGAATGAAGTTCAGGCTGAAAAATCAAAGATTTTTCACGTGGCTATTTGCGCTGAGAACGTCACAAATAGCCAGTGAACTTGGTTCGCTTTATTTGACAGGGAAAACCGCATATTTGGATTTTTCCTGTGGTTTGGTTTCTTGAATGCAAACGTTCTCGGAATGGAGATTAATATGAAAACAGCAGAAACTAGGTTATGGAACGATGGGTGGGAGTTTTGTGAGCTTCCGGTGGAAGAGAGTTCCTATGAAATACCAAAACGGATAAAAGCAGGAGAGGCAGCATCGGAATGGAAACCGGTGGATATTCCGCATGACTGGATGATTTATGAGACACATGAACTTTACCGTGACAGTGTCGGCTGGTACAGAAAGGTGTTTTTTCTTGAAGAGCTTGTAGCGGACGAGCAGGCATTGCTGCGTTTTGACGGAGTTTATATGGATACAACGGTTTATGTCAATGGTGAATCCGCAGGGGAGTGGAAGTATGGCTACTCTACATTTGAAATTGATATGACTCCATATCTGAAGGTGGGGAAAAATGAAGTTTATGTACGGGTTGTGTACCGCTATTTAAACACAAGGTGGTATTCCGGTGCAGGTATCTACCGCAATGTGTGGTTTAAGACAAGAAACAGGACACATATTGCATCCGATGGAATTTATATTACACCGGTTTTCTTAGGAGACAATGCGAAAGAAGCGGCGAATAGCAGATGGAGAGTGGAAATAGACACAGAGCTTGAAAATATCGCAGAGAAAGAAGGCTGTATTTTACGCCAACAGATTATAAAGCCGTGCGGCTGTGAACTTGATTCTTGTGAGATGGAAGTGGCGGCAGATGCCGGCAGCTTGGAAAGTATGCCGATTATTACGGTTTCACAGGAGCTTTTTACAGAAAAGCCGCTTTTGTGGGATATTGCGCAGGGCAATTTATACACATTAAAGACAAGTCTTTTTGCCAGAAATAAAACAGGCGAGACGGAGCTTTTGGAAGAGCAGGTACAGCGGTTTGGATTTAAGGTGATGGAATTTAAGCCAGACGAAGGTTTCTTGTTAAATGGCAGAAAAGTAAAAGTAAACGGCGTCTGTGAACATCATGATTTTGGCTGCCTTGGCTCTGCATTCTACAAGGAAGCAATGAAAAGGAAGCTGCTAAAGCTCCGTGAGATGGGTGTCAACGCTGTCCGCACTTCACATAATATGCCGGCGCCGGAGCTGATGGAGCTGACTGATAAAATGGGCTTTCTTGTCTTTTCGGAAGCGTTTGATATGTGGGAGCAAAGTAAGACGACCTACGACTATGGCAGGTTTTTCAACGACTGGTATGAAAAGGACGTCACTTCGTGGATTCGCCGCGACAGAAACCATGTCAGCGTAATGATGTGGAGTATTGGAAATGAAATTCCGGATACGCTCAAAGAAGGACGCGGACAGGAAATTACCTGCAACCTGCGTGATACTGCGCGGAAGAATGATCCAAAGCACCATGCGCCGATAACGCTCGGCTCCAATTTTATGAAATGGGAAAATCCGCAGCAATGCGAAGATTTATTGGAATGTGCCGGATATAATTACTCGGAGTATCTTTATGACGAGCATCATAAAAAGTATCCGCATTGGGTGATTTACGGAAGCGAGACGGCATCTGTGCTTGCAAGCCGGAACATCTACCATTTCCCAAAAGAAAAGGCAATTCTCTCTGATGAGGACGAACAATGTTCTGCACTTGGCAACACAATTACCGGCTGGGGGGCAAAAAGCTATGAGGCATGTATCTGTGATGACAGAGATGCTGATTATTCCATTGGACAGTTTTTATGGACAGGGTATGACTACCTTGGCGAGCCGACGCCATATCAGACAAAGAACTGCTATTTTGGGCAGATTGATACGGCAGGATTTGAAAAAGATTCTTTTTATATTTTCCAGTCGGCATGGACGGATGGGACAACAGTGCCGATGGTGCATGTTTTTCCTTACTGGGATTTTAACGAAGGGCAGATTATTGATGTACAGGCATGTACCAATGCGCCTAAAGTGGAGCTGTTTGTCAATGGCGTGAGTCAGGGGGCAAGAGAGATTGATCATGCAAAAGGACGCGATATTGTGCCTCTTTGGAAGGTGCCATATGCAGAAGGTGAAATTCGTGTGGTGGCGTATGACGAGCATGGAAATGCGGTAGCAGAAAAAGTACGCCGCTCGTTTGGCGATACGGCAGAACTCAGATTGGCTGCAGAGCGGTACGAGCTTTTAGCAAACGGAGAAGATTTGGCATTTATAACGGTTGAAGCGTTTGATGCTGATGGAAATCCGGTAGAGAATGCAAGAAACAGAGTGCAGGTTGCTGTGACAGGTGCAGGCAGGCTGCTTGGCATTGACAACGGAGACAGTGCAGATTTTGACGAGCATAAGGGAATAAGCCGCAGATTGTTTGGCGGCAAACTGCTGGCTGTTGTGGCAAGCAAAAAAGAAGCGGGAGAAATTAATATTAGAGTGTCGTCAAAGGGTATTCCTGATACAGAGCTTATACTTACTTCCAAAGAAGCTCCATGCAGGGAGGGCATTGCGGCAACAGAGGAAAACAAAGCACGCATGCTTTATTCCGGCGGCTCTAAGGGAGAGGCGCTTCCAGATGGGACAGAAGAAATTCCGGTCCGCAAGATTGAGCTTACCTGTACGGAAAGCAGGAAGCTTACAAAGCATTTAAAGGAAGATGGGACGGCAGAACTCCCGACCGTAAAGATAGAGGCAAAGATTTTACCAGAGAATGCAACGTATCATGAACTTGAGTGGAAAGCAGTGACGGATACCGGAATTGCAGTAAATTTTGTCACACTGCGTACAGAAGGGACGACGGCATATGTTATGGCAGAGGGAGATGGGGAATTCAGAATCCGCTGCTATACAAAGAATGGTGGTTCTGCAGAGAGCGTACAGTCCTCTTTGGAGTTTATTGCAGAAGGCATTGGCGCAGCAGCTGTTGATCCATATGCGGAAGTGCAGGCAGGGCTTTGTGATTACCGTTCCGAGAATGTTGTGGAAGGCATCGAATATGGGATGAATTTTCTTGGAAGCAATGCAGGGGGTAAAGATGGCGTTATCGGATTTACTCATGTGGATTTCGGCGACTATGGTTCGGATAAAATAACACTTCCGATTTTTGCAAATACGACAGAAGCAGTAGGTATCGCGTTATGGGAAGGGATGCCGGGCAGAGAGGGCAGTACGCTTCTGTATGAAGGGTGTTATCAAAAACAGCCGGAGTGGATGGTATATCAGGAAGAGACCTATACATTGAAAAAACGCCTGCGAGGAGTAACTTCACTTTATATTGCGACAGAAGATTCGTTCCAGCTGCGCGGTTTTTACTTTGAGAAGCTGAAAAAGGCATATGAGGCGCTCTATGCCGGAGAAAACAGCTATGTTTACGGCGATGCATTTAAAGCCTGCGAAGGAGAGGACGGAAAGAGCGCAATTGAGCAGATTGGAAATAATGTAACAATCGGATTTGCTCAGATGGATTTCGGAGAAGCAGGCGCATGCCGGATTACAATGGAGAGCCGTTCCCCTCTGCCGCTTAGCACGGTACAGCTGCGCTTTAAGACAGAGAGCGGCGAACACGTTCAGGCAATTCAGGTGCCGGGCAGTTCAGAATATGCAGAGCATACATTTGAAATAGAACCGCTTTCGGGAACCGGTACAGTAGAATTTATTTTCATGCCGGGCAGTAATTTTGATATGAAGCAGTTCCGGTTTCAGTGAGGCTTTTATGGAAGAACTATTGGCATATGCACTGTTATATTGTGAATCTATTGTGTCAGAGGAAGAGTACGAGAAGAGGCTGAACGAGTTATTTGAGGAAAATCCTGAGAATGACATCTATCTGGAATTGGAATTTATGCCAAGTATGAAGGAAAGTGTTCTTTATTTAAGGGCGTATATAGATTATAATAAGTTCAATCATAGCAGGTTCGGACAGGCTCTTATGGAAAAGCTGAAGCAATATTACAGATGTGTCAGCTTGCGTAAATTTGCTGATGCCATGTGGCTTTTGTGGAAGAGCCTTCCGGGCTGCCTTCAGGAAGAAGAGCCGTTCCATATCTTATCCTATGCGGATGATCCCCTATCGTGGGGAGATGAGCAGCAGACAAGAGAGCTGTATGAAGATATGTTATGTTATTATGAAGATAGGGGCGAGGGTGTATAGCACTTAGCAGGTTATGTGTCAGTTGGGGACAAGATATTCTTTGCATTAGGAGGAAACGCAAATGGAGCTTATAATCAGACAGATACCGCCGGAGCCTGCAAAGGAAAGCGGAAATTTTGAAGAGAGGACTTCATGGGCAGGAAGACCGTTTATTACGCAGAAGGAGGATTCTGTTTTATGACAGGCAACATTACGATTGTTCTTCCGTCGTTAAATCCGGATGAAAAACTGCTGTCTGTTGTGAATGGGCTTTTAGAAAAGGGCTTTACAGATATTATTCTTGTAAATGACGGCAGCGATGAGATGCATATGGCACCGTTTGAAGCGCTGAAAGACACTTGCACAATTCTGAAGCATGAATATAACAAAGGCAAGGGACGTGCTTTAAAAACCGCATTTTCCTATTGTATTGAAAACCGCCCGGACTGTACCGGGGTCATCACGGTGGATGGAGACAATCAGCATCATCCGGACGATATTGTTTCTTGCGCGGAGGCGATGCTTTCAGAACAGAATGCCGTAATCTT
>CAJTZB010000087.1 GCA_910583815.1 uncultured Lachnospiraceae bacterium | reverse complement strand
ACGAGACATTGTCCTGATGCGGACAGAAGGGTTCTCTTTTTATGAGATCGGGGAAAAATATGGTATTTCAGAAAGTTCTGCAAGAGTGATTGAGTTTCGGGCAAAAGCAAAAATACGAAAACTGTTAAGAGAGGAGGGATTTGACGATGAATAAAATTACTTGTGAGGTATGTATGGATTTAATGCCATTGGTCAGAGACGGAATTGCAAGCGATGACAGCAAAATGGCGGTAGAGCAGCATATAAAGTCCTGCACGGTATGTGAGGCGTTATATAGTGAAGGAATACCTCCGGCTGTAAGTTCAGAAAAGGCATTTTACAGATTCCGGAGGCAAGTACAGCTTTTTTCTGTCTTTTTGCTGATGTTCGGAAGCTTTTTTGGATTGGGGCTGACTGCCGGGGCAGATATGTTTTATAATAGCCTGATTATGCCGATGATTGGGATGCTTGGGTATGTTGTATTCCGTTGGAAGGCTCTGTACAATGTTCCTGTGCTGCTGTTTATCATACATGCTTTACTGAATATATTCAGAACGCTGCAAGGCACGGAACATCTGGATATTTATTCTCTGCTGATGTGGACTTCCCTGTACAGTGTTTTTGCACTGCTTGGTATTTTCATTGCAGCTATGTTTTACTATGCTTTAAAAAAGAACGAAAAAAAAGGAAATACACAAAGAAAACTGCAGAAGGCAGGGGCGTTTCTTGCAGCGGCGCTGTTAGTAATTGGACTATGCATGTTTGCAAATGCGCTGGTAGGAAACCCTGTTTCTGGATTGCTTGCTGAAAAAACAGCAGGTGAACATCTTTCTGAGCATTATGCAAATACCGATTTTGTAATAGAAAAGGTCAGCTACAGCTTTAAGGATGGAGGGTATCATGCTTATATTATTTCTCCAAGCAGTGCCGACAGCTATTTTACGCTCTATTTTGATATGGTGGGAAATCTGCGTTATGACAGCTATGAGAGCATGGTGGCAAATGGGCAGAATACTGCGCGCAGGCTGAATCAGGCTTACCGGGAACTGACGGATTCCGTTTTGGAAAGTTCAGCATTTCCGTTTCAGAGCGAGATTGCGTTTGGGGATTTGGAACTTACAGAGGGGTTGGAGCTTGACCGTATGTATGACATTCCAAAGCTTGGGGCAGAAGCCGGGCGTCTGACAGTTTATGTGGATGAAGAAACTGTAAGCGTAGAGCGAGCTTCGGAGATTTTGCTGGAAATCAGACGCCTGATGGAAGAAGGAGGAGCGCCGTTTTATTCTATAAATTTTGTGCTGCAGTATCCTCGTTCAGAAGAGAATGGGAACAGGCCGGAAGGGCGAGTGGAAGTTCAGGAGTTTCTCTGTGCAGATATTTATCAGGACAAAATGACAGAACGTGTGAAAAAGGCAAATGAAGAGGCGTGTGCTTATCATAAAGAACTGGACCAGAAAAAATAAGAGATGATGAAAAATATAGGTGTGGGAATTTTAATATAGTGATATGCCATCTGTACACCAACGCTAAAAACAGGGGAGGCAAAAAACCTCCCCTGAAATTCTGCCAAGACATCTGTACACCGACGCTAGAATCAGATTATATTATCCCTCAATTGGAATAAAGCTCTTCTTTTCTTCTAAAGCCTTTGCTTCCTTTTTTGGAATATGGAAGCTTAAGATGCCATTTTCATACTTTGGGTGGACATCTTCTGCTGTTACATGGTCGCCTACATAGTAGCTGCGGCTCATGCTTCCTGCATAACGTTCGCGTCTGACATAGCTGCCTTTTTCGTCCTGCTCATTTTTATCAAGACTTTTTGCGGCACTGATGGTCAGGCAGCCTTTTTCCAGCTGCATATTGATTTCGTCTTTTTTAAAACCGGGAAGATCGATGTCTACCTCGTAATCTGCCTCGTTTTCCTTCACATCTGTTTTCATCAGGTTTCTTGTGTGTTTTCCGTACAAGGTTCTGTTGATGTCTGGAAAACCAAAATCCTCCATAAAGCTGTCAAATAAGTTTTCTCCAAAAATACTAGGCATCATCATAAGTCATATCTCCTTTCCATGATAGAAAAATGGTTCAGCACTATCGGAAAAGTACCGAGGTGTCGTTTGCCCGAACTGAGTTTTGTTCTGAGCATAGTATAACACCATTATTAGCACTCGTCAACAGTGAGTGCTAATAATTTTTGTGAACTTTCTGTGAACACCAGTAGAATGGAGCAAAAAGAACGTTTTTATGTATATTTTCAATTGATTTCTTTCAACGCCTGTACTCGGGTAGCTACATTTTGCTCAAATTCTTCATCCGAAAACTTAGGGTCTCTGGTAGCTGCCCAGATGCTGCATGGCACTTCCTTGCACTTTCCGCAATCTTTTAGGCTTTTTTTATGGATAACACACTCATAGATAGAGCAAGCCTTTCCGTCAGGAACATGGAACACCTTTCCCTCGCACGTATTGCAGCCATTGCACATATTTCCATAACAGTAGCATGCACTGCAGTCTGTGCCGCAGACACTTATATTTGACATAATAACCTCCATTCTGCCGCCATAGGCGGCTTTTCATCACAAAATGAGTATGCAAACAGCATACTATAATTCAAGGCATCCGTCTTGTATATTTCCGACATGCTGTGAGGCATAGTTTCTTGCCTCTGATATGCTCATGGAATGGTACTTTTTAAAATCGCGGCATAGATGTGACTGGTCAGAATATCCGTATTGGTATGCTGCGTCCGTGATGTTAAAACGTTTATTATAGATGCATTCGTTCCACAGGTATTGATATCTGGCCATAGATGCAAAGTTTTTGGGAGCAACTCCCACATACTCCAGAAACAGGCGCTCTAACTGCCTGCTGCTGACCAAAACTTCCTGTTTTAAGTCGGTCATGGATAAGTTGCCTTTGCTTGCCAATATCTTTGCTGTTGCCTGAAATACAATGGAATTTTTGTGCCTGTCATTGAAGTGCCGTAGCAATGTGTTTTCTGCTATCAGAATCAACTGCCGGATGTCCGTGGCATCAAACAGCCGTTGTTCTATTTCCGTTTTGATTTTTGAAAAATGGAATTCCACATCAAAAAAGGAATTTTTCGTATCCCTCATGGATTCTTCTGCAAACATAGGAACGCCCCATGCATAGAAACGAATTGCAAACAAGGAAAAAGTTTTTTTCTCTTTGCTGCTGTTTTGTGCAAGAAATGTTCTGTCGTCTATTCCGCAAAACCTGTTTTTTATTGTATTGTTTGTAAAATCTGCTGTAAAGATAATATCCATACAGGTGTCCGGTATCACAAGTTCTGTTGTGACCAAGCTGCTTTTTTTCTGGCAGACAGGTTTCTTTGTTCCCCAGAAACACCGGATATAGGGTTTCAGGGCATCACATGGCTCAAATTCCATATAGTTTTCATTGCATTTAAATGGAGCAGCTGTGATGGGATGATAGATTTTATGCAATTCCATATCTGTTGCCCTTTCTTGGTAAATTTGAAATGTCATAAGAGGCTTTGGGCTGCTGTATTGGTGTACCTGTATCTGTTCCTGTGCCTGAAGGAAAGTTTACAGCTCAAATTATAGCATACTGTTTGCTGTTCTGCATTAAAACAGAAAATGTGGAGGCTCCTAATGAATAGAATTGTTGAATACGTGCCTGCAATTATGATATAATGAGCGTTAGCGAGCTGGAGCAAGAGGGAGATTGAAAATTATAGGATTCTGTGTTCTTTGCAGCTTGCCTGCCAGAAGGAACAATTTCCGTTTTGGGTGAAAAGAGCTTTGGCAGAATGGAATTCAGGATATGCAAAAAAGGTGGAGAGGCTGCTTTTGGCGCCCTAATCTATATAAAAAACAAAATCAAGAAAGGAAACAAAACGTATGAAAAAATGGCTGAATTTTTTAATGGTATTCTTACTGTCCTTTTTGTTGGCTGCCTGTGGATTGGCAGAGCTGCAGGAACCTTCAGGGACAGGGGATGCAAACAAGGCTTCAGGAGTTGAAGGAGAAAACAGGCCGGATGAAGTACCGGACCAGACGAAGCCGGGGGATGCAGACAATGAAAAATTGCCTGAAAATGATGAACCGGAATTGCCGGAGGATGGTACATATTCCTCAAAAGAGGATGTCGCAAAATATATTCATCTTTATGGGCATCTGCCGTCCAATTACATTACAAAAAAAGAAGCGGAAGCTCTGGGCTGGAGCGGTGGTTCTTTGGAACCATATGCTCCGGGAAAATGTATTGGAGGGAATCGCTTCGGAAATTATGAAGGGCTTCTGCCAAAGAAGGATGGCCGTGTCTATACAGAATGCGATATTGATACGCTCGGCGCAGACAAGCGGGGCGCAAAGCGGATTGTATTTTCTAATGATGGGCTGATATACTATACAGAGGACCATTATGAATCGTTTGAACTTTTGTATGAAAAAGAGTAATTTTTAAAGGCTGCTTTGCCAAAATAGCAAATGACTTTTGCGCAGATTTGTGTTACTATAGAAGCAAAGAAAGATTATTAAGGAACTTTAAAACAGCAATAGTCCGGACAGCGCACAGCTCAATTCCCAGACGTGATAAACGGCTGTAAATTGAGCTAGGATATTGTGTGCAGGAGGACTATTGCGGAACTTTAAATAGGAGGCATTTTTATGAAACTGGCAACGGCGCTCACAGAGAGAGCAGACCTGCAGACCAGATTGGCGGAGCTGCAGAAAAGGTTAAACAATAATGCAAAGGTTCAGGAGGGAGAGAAGCCGGCAGAAAAGCCAGAAGCTCTGCTGGAGGAATTGGATGTTGTATTGAACAGTCTGGAAGAGCTGATGGCAAGGATAAATATGACAAACAGCGTAACAAAATCAGATGGTTCTACGCTGACAGAACTGCTTGCCAAAAGGGATTGCTTAAAGCAGAGACTGATAGTTATGCGCAGTTTTTTAAACAATGCAAGCCAGAAAGTAGACCGGTATTCTCGTACCGAAATTAAGATTGTCAGCACGGTTTCCGTAGAAATGCTTCAAAAGCAGACAGACGAAGCAGCAAAACAGCTGCGGCTTGTGGATGAAAAGATTCAGGAATTGAACTGGACAACAGAATTGGTTTAACTTTTAGATGGTAGTTTGATAGGGTGGACATGATCTCTGGTGGCTGAGAATGAGCCAACCTCCATTGGTTGTATGAGAGGCCATACATGGGTTCGAATCCCATTATGTTACAAATTAGCTTCAGCACGGATACAAGTGCACTTATACAGAGCATAGTTACTACCTATTGTCAGCTGTCAAACGAGGGTGGTGTCAGGGGACAGGTTAGGCCGATTAGAGTGGGGTTGAGAAGGATGCAAAGGATATTAGTGGTAGACGACGCGGAGATAAACCGCGAATTGCTGCGGAATATACTTGAAGACGACTATATTGTAGAAATGGCAGAAGATGGGGAACAGGCGTTGCAAAAGCTTATGGAACGCAAAAATGGGACGGCAGCACTTCTTTTGGATTTGCAGATGCCGAATCTGGACGGTTTTACTGTAATTGCTGAGATGAAAAAGTCAGGATGGCTTGACAGGATTCCGGTGCTTATCATAAGCAGTGAATGTGCCGCTTCAGTAGAGAGCCAGTGCTTTGAACTGGGAGTTTCTGATTTTATCCATAAGCCTTTTGAAAGCTCTGTCGTAAAAAACAGGGTAAAAAATGCAATAGAACTGTTTGCAAGCAAAAACCGCCTGGAGCAGAAAGTAGAAGAACAGGCAGAAGCCTTAAAACGGCAGTCGCAGATTATTAAAATGCAGGCGGAAAAGCTGAGTAAGGCAAAGCCCTTCAACAAACTGATGGTAGAATACCGTGCCGTCATTATGGAGCTTGAAACGCGGCTGAAAGTACTGAATGCCGCATTTTCTGAGGAATACAAGAGAAATCCCTTTGAAGCCATTAAGAGCAGGCTGAAAACGCCAGAGAGCATCTATAAAAAACTGGAGCGGAAGGGATATTCCATTACAATAGAAAATATAAGGGAATACATATCGGATGTGGCAGGATTGCGTGTTATCTGCTCATTTCCGGATGATATTTATCGTCTGGCGGAGCTTTTGATTAAGCAGGATGACATTATTTTGCTAAGGGAAAAAGATTACATCAAAAATCCAAAGACCAACGGCTACCGGAGCCTTCATCTTATTTTGAATGTGCCGATTTTCCTGCCTGACGAAAAGAAATATGTAAAGGCAGAAGTGCAGTTCCGTACGATTGCAATGGATTTTTGGGCAAGCTTGGAGCATAAGCTGAAATATAAAAAAGACATTGATAATACTGATGAAATTGAACTGCAGCTGAGAGCATGTGCAGATTCCATAGAAGCACTCGACTATCAGATGCAGGAAATCCGGAATAAGATTTACAGCAACAGAGAATAGACGTTCAAAGAAGGTGATTGTTTGCGGGTACTGGTAGTCGAGGACGCGCGGGATATGAACGTGCTGATTGGAAAGATTTTAAAAAAGGCAGGTTATAGTGTAGATGGCTGCTTTGACGGAGAAGAAGCTCTGGAATACTTGATGGGTGCAGAGTATGATGCGGTCTTACTGGATGTAATGCTTCCAAAGCTGGACGGTTACGGAGTCCTGAAGCGTATTCGTGAGAAGGGAATAGAGACACCAGTGATGTTTCTGACTGCGAAAGATGCCGTTGCTGACCGTGTAAAAGGGCTGGATTTGGGAGCGGACGATTATCTGGTCAAGCCTTTTGATTTTGATGAATTGCTTGCTCGTATCAGGACGATGACAAGAAAACGTGCAGGCAGTCACAGCAACTGTTTTACTGTAGAGGATTTGACCGTAGATACCGAACGTCATACCGTAATACGGAATGGGGCAGAAATTCCGCTTTTGCCAAAAGAATTTACAATTCTGGAATATATGGTTCGCAATCAGGGCATTGTTTTGTCAAGGGAGCAGCTGGAAAACCAGATTTGGAATTATGAATATTCCGGCAATTCCAATAACATAGATGTATATATCAGCCGACTGAGAAAGAAAATTGACAATAATTGTCGAGTGAAGCTGCTCCATACAATCCGGGGAGTCGGCTGGGTGCTTCGTCCGGAGGAGACACTGCCATGAAGAAGCTGTCAGTAAAAACAAAACTTACAGGCTGGCTTACACTGCTTATGCTGCTGCTTGCCAGCCTGCTGCTTGCTTTCCTGCTGTCTGTCAGCAGGAAAGTTGCTTTTGAAACTGCCATATCACAACTGTCTCAGGTAGTGCAGAGTAACTTGGATCAGCTTGATGTCTCAGGCAGCAGGTTTGAACTAGGAAGTGATTTCAGTTTTTACAGGAATGGTGTTTCTACTTTGATTTATAGCCAGAAAGAGGCGCTGCTTGCAGGCCAGATTCCTGTGTTCTTTGCAGGAGGGGAGGCGTTCCGGGACAGAATTATACGGAAAGTACCTGCTGAAAAGGGACAGTATTTGGTAGTGGATGTCTGGATTCCTATGGAAAGGGACAACGGCATATGGGTCCGTGGTATCTTGGAGGCGCCAGAAGACACACTGCTTGTCCGGAACCTTTTTTTGGTGGCGTTTATAGCGCTTCCTTTTTTTATTGCGTTGGTGGCTTTGGGGAGTTATCTGATTATAAAAAGGGCGTTCCGTCCTTTGGACCATATTACGGAAACTGCCGTAGCAATCAATGAGGCAAAAGATTTATTCCGGCGCATACATCTGCCTTCCGGTTCTGACGAATTCTGCCGGCTGGCGGATACATTTGATGAGCTGTTTGGGCGTCTGGAGCGTTCTTTTGAAGCCGAAAAGCAGTTTGCTGCAGATGCTTCTCATGAACTCCGCACTCCAATTTCTATTATAAAAGGTGCGTGTGAGTATGCTAAAAAGTATGATGAGACGGCAGAGGAGCGGCAAGAAACGATTTCTATGATTTATCGCCAGACACTTAAAATGTCAGACTTGATTTCAAAGCTGCTCAGTATGACGCGGTTAGAGCAAGGGACGGAGCCTGCCCATATGAAGGCGCTGGATTTTGGAGAGCTGCTGCATTCTGTGTGTGAGGCGCAGAGTTATGACCACGACCGTCTGGTTTTGGCGATTCCGGAACAGATTATTGTTATCGCAGATTCCGTGCTGCTTTCTCAATTGGTGCAGAATTTAATAGAGAATGCATTTAAGTACGGAAAGCCAGAAGGACATGTATGGGTATCGCTTGAGAGAGACGAAAAAGAGATTTTGCTGCGGGTGCGGGACGATGGCATTGGAATCCCGGCAGAGGAGCAGGAAAAAATATGGAAGCGTTTCTATCAGGTGGATGCTTCCCATAGCAAGGAGGGCGGCGCAGGGCTTGGCTTGGCATTGGTACAGCAAATCGCCCGGCTGCACGGTGGCTATATGACATTGGAGAGTGGGCCGGATTCTGGCAGTACTTTTGCGCTCCATTTGCCTGCAGCTGCAAAAACTGAAAAAAATGAAGAAAGTATCAAAAAAAATTAAAAAATTTCATGTAGATTTCATGTTTGAGTTATATACTGTATCCATAAAGAGGAAAGGGGAATGAGTTATGAGAAAAAAACATCTTTTGTGGACAATGGCTTTTGCACTGCTGTTAACCGGTGGCTGTGCATGGCAGCAGGGCTTAGGTGAGGATGACAGAATCTTTACTTATGCAAATACTTCAAATCTTGATAAGCAGGTGCAGCCAACCAAAGAGGCAGGGATGCTTACAATTGAGGAGGCAAAGGCAAAGGCGCTGGTGGATGCAGGTCTGGTTGGTGTTCAGGTAACATTTACAAAGAGCGAACTGGATTATGACAACGGCCGTCCTGTGTATGAAATAGAATTTTATACACAGGACTATGAGTATGAATATGAAATTGATGCTTCTACCGGTGAGATTATTGATTTTGCCTGCGAGAAAAGAGAGGGCATCCATACAGGGAATATTACAAATACTCCTGTAAACAACAAAACAGAACAGCCTGTAAATGCCGGGACAGCTACGGTTACCCCTGCAGCGTCCGACAGCAGCAAGACAGCTGAGATTACAATGGAACAGGCAAAAGCAATGGTTCTGAAGTGGATTTCAGGTGCAACGGAGAAGGACATCTGGAAGGCTAAAACAGAATATGACAATGGGCGTACAGAATATGAGATAAAAGTGTTATTTGGCAATGCGGAATATGAGTTTGAAATTGATGCTTCTACCGGCAAAGTAATTGAGTGCCAGTATGATGCGGCATATACTACAGCTCCAGCAGTGGGCGGCAGCACAATTACAATAGAAAAGGCAAAGTCGCTGGCGCTGGAAAAAGTTCCTGGCGCGACAGAGAATGACATTCTGAAATTTAAAACAGATTATGACGACGGCCGCACAGAATACGAAATAGAGATTGTATTCGGCAATGCAGAGTATGACTTTGAAATTGATGCCTATACCGGCAAAATTATGAGCCTTGACTATAATGCCAAATATATTGTTCTGCCATCTGTAACCCCTGGTGCTTCTGCAGGAAGTACTACAATTACAGCAGAACAAGCAAAAGAACTGGCGCTTGCGCGGGTTCCGGGTGCAACGGCGCAGGACATTTTGGAGTTTGAAACGGATTATGACGATGGCCGTGCCGAGTATGAAGGCAAGATCCTCTATGGCGGTGTAGAGTATGAATTTGGGCTTGACTGCTGTGGCACATTCCATTGCTGGAAAACAGAGACGGTCGGATACGGTTATTATGACTGCTACAGCGGACATCATTCAGGACAGCATGGTATGGGATGCCGCACGATTACAGCTGCAAGCGCAAAATCTTTAGCACTTGCACAGGTTCCAGGTGCAACTGCAAGAAATATTGTAGAGTTTGAAACAGATTATGATGATGGCCGTATTGAATACGAAGGAAAGATTGTTTACAAAGGAATGGAATATGAATTTGAAATCGACGGCTACAGCGGTGCATTCCGTAAATGGGAATCGGAACCTGTTGACTGATATCTGTACACCAACGCTACGTTGTTCATAAAAAACAAACCGGGTACCGGAGGAAGGATAAACCTCTGGTGCCCGGTTTCTGCTTTGCGGCCTTTAAAGCATAATAACGCTTGGTAAAAGTATAAGGCACGCAGCTTGAATTTCCTTTGGGATTCCTTTATAATACAACTTAAGCAGAAAGCATACTATAGCAAGAAGCATCTTTTCTGCTGTTTATACATAGATGCTAAAGATTTGAAACGGAGGATGTTTATGGAATGGTATATGCAATGGGAACTTGATTTTTTATACTTTTTGCAGGGGCTTCACAGTCCGGTACTTGATAAAATCATGGTGGCGATT
>CAJTZB010000086.1 GCA_910583815.1 uncultured Lachnospiraceae bacterium | reverse complement strand
CCCAGATGAGGGATGACGCAGAATTTGAGTCTGTAATCAGAAAAAGTTCAGGGATGGAATTCAAGGAGAAATATCATAAGTTTGACTCTGAATGTAAAGATGCTCCAATAAGCTTTGATATTATGTTTCGTACGAAAGGAAAACAGTATAAATATCAGTTTTCTCATATCCGAAATGAAATAATGGAAGAAAATCTATACCGATTAACTATAGGTGAAAAAAATACAGAAATTATTTTTGAGCGTTCTATTGATGAATGTGTGTTAGGAGAGGAACTGGAGGAAATACCGGTTGAAAAGATTAAAGGCTCTATGCCGCTTCTTGCTCATGTGGCTATAAATTATGATATTGAACCGGTAGATGAAGTCATGTCGTGGTTTATGGGCATTAAATTTGTGGACTATGATGATCCCAAGAAAGACCGGAAAATTCTTCTTCCTAAGACTGAAAAGGAAAAAGCGAAACTGTTTGAAATGTTCCCCCAAATGGGTATTTCTATTTGCGATTTCAGGGAAGAAAAAGATGTGGATGGGAAAATTAAATGCATTTATATAAAGCATAAATTAGAGAATGGCATGGTTTACGAAATACCATTTGAAGAGGAGTCAAGCGGAACCAGAAAATTGTTCAGTTGTTTGTCTGAAATTATGGATTGCTTAAAAAATGGGACTTTGATGGTTGCAGATGAATTAGATGCGAAACTGCATCCTAAATTACTGCAATACATCATCGAATTATTTACAGATACTAAAAGCAACAGAAAAGGAGCTCAGCTTTTGCTTACGTCTCATGATATAACAACGATGTCACCGGAAGTTTATCGGAGAGATGAAATTTGGTTTTGTGCATTAAATCCTCAAAATGCATCAAAACTTTATTCATTAATTTCATTTAAAAAAGAAAATGGACAGCCTCCTAGAAATGACGAAGCATATGGAAAACAATATTTGGAAGGACGTTATGGAGCAGACCCATACATCAGAAAAATTTTGGATTGGGAGACTGAAAAATGAGCCTTAAGCCGTTGAAAGTGAGTGAACAAAAGAGAAATCAAGAAAAGATTAATGCAAAAATGCAGAAGCGAAAAAAGGAATTGCTTGATGACCTGCCACCATATATGTATATTGTCAGCGAAGGAATAAAGACAGAACCTAATTATATTAGAGGATTTGTAGACGCTATTAATTCAAAGTACCATGAGTTTTCTTCTGGGCCAAGAATTTTTGTAAGAGGAACTGGAAGAAATACAAGAGGTCTGTTGAGGTTTGCAAGAACACAGGTTGAGAAAGAATTTCCGCAGGCAGAGATCGTTTGGCTGATGTACGACAAAGACGATTTTCCTTTAGATAGTTTTGATAATACACAATATAGTGCCGAAAAAAGGAAAGAAAAGAGACAGTATAAGGTAGCATGGTCAAATGAATGCATTGAATTGTGGTTTGTCTTACATTTTCAAGAATTGGAAGTAAATAATGGACGTGAACAATATCAGCAGATTTTAAAGAAAAAATGTGGTTATGAAAAGACACTTGAAAATTTATATGAACTGTTTAAAGATAAGACAGATATTGCAATTCAGAGAGCAAGGCGTCAATATGAATCATATCATGATGTAGCACCATCAAAAAGATGTCCTGCTACAAGAGTGTATGAATTGGTTGAGGAATTGTGGAAATACCTTTAAAATTGTGCTAAGTTGAAAAAGACCGTTGCAAAATAAAGTTGTTATACGATATATATGATATGATTCATTTGCTTACATATCCAAATATAGCGTGGTGAACAATTATTTTGCAACAGTCTTTTTTATGGTTCTTTTTCCTCTTGTATCTCTTTGGAAGGAGGCACTCCCTTCTTTTTTGATTTTGAAGAAGCGGCGTCTATAGCGTCTAACAGGTCTTTGCTTGAGCGCGCATGCTGTGCCGATTTTTTGCTTGGGACTTCCTTCTGGAAGAATACAATATGCCCGGTATCGGGGTCGATTTTTTCAATTCTGCAGTAACAGAGCGATGCGGTTGGAAGATTGCGGTTTTTTAAGCAGTATTCTGAAAATGTCTTTACAAGGAAATAGAGCAGGGCAAAAGTAGGAACGCCAAGCAGCATTCCAAGTACTCCAAACAGTCCGCCGCCAAGCAGGATGGAGACAACAACCCAGAAAGGGGACAGCCCTGTGGAATCACCCAAAATTTTCGGCCCAATAATATTGCCGTCTACCTGCTGCAGTACAAGGATAAAAATAATAAAAATCAGGCACTGCTTCGGGCTGACGATTAAAATCAGGAGTGCGCTTGGGATTGCGCCAATATATGGCCCAAATACCGGAATTACGTTTGTTACGCCGACAATAACACTGATTAACACAGGATACGGCATATTTAAGATAGTCACGCCGACAAAGCAGATAATGCCAATAATTAAGGAATCAAGCAGTTTTCCGGAAATAAAGCCGCCAAAAATCCTGTCGCTGCGACGGAAGATGTACAGGGCGACATTTGCCTTTTCCGGTTTTAGAAGTGTATAGAGCAGCTTTTTGCACTGCCCGGTAAAGCGCTCTTTGCTGATAAGCAAATAGACGGAAATAATCAGTCCAAGCACTAAATTTGTGACAATTTTTGTTGCGCCGATAATGCCAACAGTAAGAGCAGACATAAGGTTCTGCGCCTGAATCAGAAGGACGTTGTTGACCCAGTCAGTAACGGAGGCGTACAGTTTATCCAGTACGGTCTGAATAGAACTTAACAGTTCCGGATTGCTTTCCAGATGGTTGCTGATAAAGGCATAGATATTGTTGCCATAGATGCGCAGGTCATTGGCAAGTTTTACAATACTGCTGTAAATTTCGGGAATGACGAGGCTGAGCAGGACTCCAATCAGTGTAATCAGCAGACCGAGCGAAAGGGTAATCGAGATCGCTTTTGACAAAAACCTGGTGATACGGATTGGGACATTGCAAAAACGGAAAAATCTTGACAGGTATTTTTCCAGAGAGTCTACAACAGGATGGATAAGGTATGCAATCCCTGCGCCTAAAATTACCGGCGACAAAATGGATAGAATTTTCCCAAAAAAACCAAGAATCGTATCAAGGCGGAAGATAAAGAAAAAGAACAAAACGCCCACAACAATAATAGAAATGACAGTAACCGCCCAACGAAAATAATATCCATATTTTTCCTTCATAATTTTACACCTTCCCAACTGAAATCCTGCTTTAAGTATAGCACAATTTAGAGGGAACTTAAATGGGAAAAGCCATAAAAAAATAATAAAATGGAAAGTGCTTCTTGAGTAATCGCGAAAGGTATCATATAATGATATTTGTGCGTAGAAGAAACCGCTGTGAAACTTAAACAACAGCAGCACAGACGGTACACAGCTTAACTTCTGGACGCAAATGCGGCAAAAGGTTAAGCTCAGGTTTTGTGTGCCGGAAGGGACTGCTGTGAAACTTAAAATAGGAGGAACTATGATGGAACTGATGAAAAAGCTGTGGAGGCTGTTTGTCAACAGGGAGACAATTACGTATGGAATTGCAGGGGTAGCGACAACGGCAGTCAATTTTGTTGCCTATCATCTGTTTTGCAATATACTGTCTGTGCCAAATCTGATTGCTAATGCGATAGCATGGGTTATTGCGGTTGCATTTGCTTATGTGGTCAATGCAAGATGGGTATTTTTAGACCGGAAAGAGGGCGTTTCTGATGAATCCAAGAAGGTGGTAAAGTTTTTTGGAGTGCGCTTTCTTACATTTCTTGTAGAAGAGCTTGGAATGTTTTTGCTGGTAGATGTCATGAAGGGACCAAACCTTTGGATGAAAGCGATTGTAGCGGTTGTGGTTATTATTTTGAACTATATTTTCAGTAAGGTATTTGTATTTGTAAAGAGAGGATAGCACATATGAATGAAATCAAAGCGATTGTAGTACTTAAAAAAGGGGAAGGGCGTACTCTTCTTGCAGGTGGGCTGTGGGTATACGACAACGAAATTGAATCGGTTCTTGGAAGCGCAGAAGATGGGGAACTTGTGCTTGTAAAGGACTGTAACGGTTATGCAATGGGAATCGGGTTTTTAAACAGGAAGTCTAAGATTTCCGTCAGGCTTCTGACAAGGGACAAGGATGCCGTTATTGACCGCAGTTTCTTTAAGAAACGTGTTACGGATGCATGGGAGTATCGAAAAAAGACGGTAGACACCGGAAGCTGCCGTATTTTGTTTGGCGAGGCGGATTATATGCCGGGTCTGGTGATTGACAAGTTTTCGGATGTTTTGGTCGTGCAGTCGCTGGCACTTGGAATCGACCGTTTTAAAGGAGAAATTTTGTCAGTACTGCTTGAAGTATTGGAACAGGATGGCATTTCCATCCGTGGTATCTATGAGCGCAGCGATGCCAAAGTACGCGAACAGGAAGGCATGGCCCGCAGCAAAGGTTTTCTGTCGGAACCGTTTGATACGAATGTAGAAATAGAAGAAAATGGTGTAAAGTATTTGGTGGATGTGGCAGAGGGACAAAAAACAGGCTTCTTCCTCGACCAAAAATACAATCGCCTTGCTGTACAGAAACTGTGCAGAGGTGCAAGAGTACTGGACTGTTTTACGCATACAGGCTCATTTGCTTTGAATGCAGGAATCGCAGGGGCAAAAGAAGTAATAGGTGTGGATTCTTCAGAGCTTGCCATCAGGCAGGCAGAAGAAAATGCGAAAGCCAACCATCTAAAAGATACGGTATCGTTTGTCTGTGCAGATGTGTTTGAATTGCTTCCGGAGCTGGAGGCAAAGGGAGAAAAATTTGATCTTGTGATTTTGGATCCACCGGCATTTACAAAGTCCAGAAGCTCTATAAAAAATGCAGCAAAGGGTTATCGGGAAATCAATATGCGAGGAATGAAGCTGGTAAAGGAGAACGGTTATTTTGCAACCTGTTCCTGCTCGCATTTTATGACGCCGGAACTGTTTTCTGCGGTACTTGCACAGGCGGCCAAGAGCGTGCATAAACGGTTAAAGCAGGTAGAGTACCGGACGCAGGCGCCGGACCATCCGATTTTATGGTCATCAGAGGAATCATATTATTTAAAATTTTATATCTTCCAGCTCTGTGAAGATGCATAGGGCAGAAAAAGGCTATAGAAAGAGAAAAGGAGCAAAAGCGGATGAATGAGGAAAAACAGAAAGTAAAGATGGTCCGGGGACTGATTTTATTTACAGGCCTTGTATGCCTTGGAGTACTTTATATTAAAGACGTATGTATGGTAGCAATGCTTGCCCTTGGCATACTGTCGCCGTTTATTATGGGAGGCGCGGTTGCGTTTGTTCTGAACCTTCCGATGAGATTTATTGAAAACAAGCTGTTTGGATGGTGGAAAAATGAAAAATATGCAGGCGTAAAGAGAAGCGTCAGTATTTTGCTTGCGCTTTTGTTTGCCGGGGCAGTGATTGCTTTTGCAGTTGGCATGGTAATTCCGAGCCTTACCGAGACATTGCTTGAAATGGGGCCGGTAATCCAGTCCTTTATGCAGTCTGCCTGGAACGAACTGCAGCAGTTTTTAAAAGAAAATCCAGAACTGCTGGAGCAGATTCCGGTGCTTGAGGACATCAAGCTGGACTGGAATACTATTGTAGCTTATGTGACAGACTTCCTGAAAAATGGCATGATTCATATGTTTTCTGCGGTGTTTGGCATTGCAGGAGGCATTGCTTCTGTCTTATTTGATGGAGTAATTGCATTTGTTTTTGCTATTTATCTGCTGGCAGGAAAAGAGCGTCTAGGTGCGCAGGTAAGGCGTATTGTTTCCGCCTATCTGCCGGATCATATCGGAGAAAAGCTGTTCCATGTACAGTCGCTTTGCAATCAAAACTTTGCAAAATTTATTTCAGGACAATGTTTAGAAGCAGTGATTTTAGGCACGATGTTTACGGTTGCCATGTCCGTTTTCCGTATGCCGTATGCTGTGCTGATTGGTGTACTGATTGCGTTTACAGCGCTGATTCCGTATGTTGGCGCATTTATCGGCTGTGTGGTCGGCGCCTTTTTGATTCTTATGGTAAGTCCGCTTCAGGCAGTCGGTTTTTTGATTCTGTTCCTTGTGCTGCAGCAGATTGAAGGCAACCTGATTTATCCAAAAGTAGTAGGAAATTCTGTAGGGCTTCCGGCAATCTGGGTATTAGTGGCGGTATCTGTCGGAGGCAGTATGTTTGGAATTCCGGGAATGCTTCTGTTTATCCCATTGCTTTCTACCTGCTATTCGCTGCTTCGTGAAAATGTGAATTTCAGAAACAAGAGAGCGCGTGCAGCAGAAGCTGCCAAAAAGAAGAAAGAAGAGATTCCTGCAGGGCGTTCCAAGAAAAATTCTGCAAAACAGTCTTAAATAAGGGAAGACAGCTATGGAAAAAGATGAAATTATAATCAGAAACGCGGCGCTTCATATTTTGGATTCCTCCGTCGGGATTCCGGTGCTTTCTGACAGCCTGCTTGAGCTGACACCAGATCTGAATGACTTTTTGCGCGGACATATCTATAAACTGGTATCAGGAGATGATTTAAAAACCTGTGTGTTTGATGAAGAAAGTTCGGAGGTATATGAGCTGCTTGCGCAGTTTGAGGAGGAGCGTTTTATAGAAATCAGCAAGGCGCTTGGGAAAAAGCTGTATGACATTATGAATGCGAATCCGGCAATTTTGCCTGCAGATGTGTTTTTTGTGACCTATCAGGCAGAAGCAAAACGTTATCTTGCCATTCTGAAAATGAACTACAAAGAGGTCTATGTCCATTATACCGCAATGACAGAAGAAAACGGCAATGCCAATGAGATTATGAAGCAGCAGAACGCCTTGCCGGGAGCAGGAGGGAAGCTTTCGGAGGCAGTGATTCTCTCTCTTGAGGAAAACGAAATCCAGCTGATAGAAAAGAAAGCGGAAGTAAATGGCGTTAAGACAAATTATCTGTCAGAGCTGTTTTTGCAGTGCCATGCAAAATTGTCGCAGAAGGCGAAGCTTGGCATTGTGACAAAGGCTGTGGAGCAGATGAATAAAAAGTATTATGAAAATGACTTTGAGAAGCAGATGGAAGCAAAAAGCGTTATTTATAATACATATACAGGACAAGGAGCAATTTCTGCGGAGGAGATCGGGGAAGAGCTGTTTGGAGATATTCCGGAAATTAAGGAGGAGTTTACGGAAAAGCTTGAAAAGTATAAGCTTCCGAAGGAAGAAATCCGGGTAAAAAGCGAGCAGACAACAAAGAAATTTGAGAAGCAGTTTTTAACAACAGATACCGGCATCGAAATCAATATCCCAATGGAAGAATATAACAACAAACAGCATGTGGAGTTTTTGACCAACCCAGATGGAACGATTTCCGTGCTGATTAAAAATGTGAGCAAAATTACAAGCAGATAACCTTAGAAAATTAGAGCTTCATTAAAAAATGCTTAAACTTATTGACACATAATATTATACGTCATATAATATTGCCATCAAAACAACATGCAGGACTTAATGCAAAGTTGAGTCGGGAGGTCGGAATGGTATTCAATACTGGTGCGGCCCTGCTGGATGCCATCGTACTTGCTGCTGTTTCTAAGGAGTCGGAAGGGACTTACGGCTATAAGATTACACAGGATGCGCGTATGGTACTGGATATTTCGGAATCCACGCTGTATCCGGTGTTACGGAGGCTGCAGAAGGACTGCTGCCTGGAAACGTACGATATGGAGTATGGTGGCAGAAACCGCAGATATTATAAGATTACGGAGCAGGGAAGAAGACAATTGCTGCTTTACTGTCAGGAATGGAAAAACTATTCTGGAAAAATATCGCGGTTATTTCAGGAGGTGACGTAGGTGTCAAAACAGGAGTTTATGAAAGAGTTGGAAGCTTTGCTCGCCGAACTTCCGACAGAGGAGAGAGAAGAGGCAGTTCGGTATTATGATGCTTATTTTGAAGATGCAGGAGCAGAAAATGAACAGGTTGTCATTGGGGAGCTTGGATCTGCAGAACGAGTTGCAGCGCAGCTTCTGCGGGATTTCAAGGCAGAAAAAGAAGTAGGCGTCTATACGGAAAAAGGCTATCAGGACGGAGAAGAGAAAAAAGAAATACCAGTAAAATATGAAGCAGAAAGCACGGCTTCAAAGAAAGGAAGCGTTTCAGAAAACAGGCAGCGGGAGGCCACGACGGATGGTTCCGGCATTTATATAAGCAGAAAAGGAATGAGTGCAGGAGCGTTGATTCTTTGCCTGATTGTTGCAGTGTTCACATTTCCGGTCTGGTTTCCGCTTTTGATGGCGCTACTTGGTGTGATGTTCGGCGTTTTGCTTACGTTGGCTATGCTTTCGTTTGGAATCGGCATCGGAGGACTGGCATGTGCTTTTGCAGGCGTTATTTTGCTGATTGTCGGTTTTGTGAAGCTGGCAGCTGTCCCGATTGTCGGCCTTGTTTTTTTGGCGGCAGCCCTTTTGGTCTTTGGTGTCGGATGCCTGCTTTTGCTGCTTGCAGGAGCTGTCCTTAAGCTGTTTGTATGGATTACAGGCGGATGTTTAAGGCTGTGCAGCCGTATATTCCACGGAAGAAGGGAGGCAGCTGTATGAAAAAATTTTGGAAAGTGCTGTTGCTCCTTGGATTAGGATGTATTGTAGCAGGATTTTTGCTGGCTGTGATTCTCAGTATTGGTTTTTGGGATGAGATTGTAAGAAACAGGAATTATTTCAGTATCAATGAGGATAATTACTGGGAGTTTTTTGAGGTAAGGGACTATTATAAACCAAACAGAAGAGGGGAAAGTTATACAAAAGAAGATGCCAATCAGAGTTACTTTTATGAAGTTCCGGCAGGAGAACAGATTACAGAGCTGAGATTTGAATTTGCGCTCGGTGAGGTTTCTGTGCTGCCAGGGGATACTTTTTCTGTCCGTGTGACGGATATGTTTGAAGGCGCCATTTCAAGTGAAGCAAAGAACGGAATCTGGTACATAAAGGACAGCCTGCTAAAAGAAGGCAGCGTATTTTCCGGATATGCGCCAGAAATTGAAATTACGGTTCCTAAAGATACTCTGTTTGAAAAAGTCAAGATACAGGTAGAAGCGGGCGACTTTTATATAGATGAGCTGCTTGCGGATTCAGTAGAACTTTGGCTGAAAGCAGGCAGAATGAAGGTTGACAGCCTGACGGCAAGAAAAAGCCTGACCGTCGAAAATGGTGTAGGAGAAATTATTATTTATTCGCTTGACGGAAAGAACCTTTCGTTAGATAATGGTATTGGGGCAACAACTTTGTATGGAAGCCTGACTGGAAACAACAAAATTGACTGTGGCATCGGTGAGGTAAAGCTTGTGCTGACAAACCAGAAGCATAGTGGTTTTGGGTATTCTGTAGACTGTGGCATTGGAACGGTTACGGTAGATGGCACATCTTACAGCGGCATGGCAAGGAAGTCGGATTATAACAGGGGCGAAGCTGATTTCTTTGAACTCTTCTGTGGAATCGGACGTATTGAAATTGAACTAGAGAACTAAAAAACAGCGGGTTTGTGTCTGTGCGCTGCTTGTCACAAACTTGTTATGCATAAAAAGCAGCGCAGAAATGGAGAAAAAAATGAAACAGTTAAGAAAGTCTCATGAAAACAGAAAGATATGCGGTGTATGCGGAGGCCTTGCAGAGTACGCGAACATCGACCCGACGGTAGTGCGTCTGCTCTGGATTATATTCTGCTGTGTTGGTGCTTCAGGTATTTTAGCATATATTGTTGCAGCTATCATTATGCCGGAATAATCGCAGGTATTGAGACTGAAAAGTGCGGGGAACAGGTGCTTTTCAGTCTTTTTTATAGTTTGGCGTTAAGGGCTGTTTTGTATTATATCGGAGTTTGAAAGGATATGGAAATAAATGATAGAACTGAAAGGAAAATATAACGAAGCAAAGGTTTTTACAGACGTTGTGGATGAAGCGTCAATTTCGCAGGTGCTTCTTCTGCTCAATCAGGAATTTGTGTCCGGCAGCAAAATCAGGCTGATGCCGGATATTCATGCAGGTGCAGGCTGTACTATTGGAACAACAATGACCGTTACGGATAAGGTTGTCCCGAATTTAGTGGGTGTTGATATTGGCTGCGGCATGGAAACTGTTCTTGTAAAAGAAAAGCGTATGGAACTGCAGAAGCTGGACAAATTGATTTATGAGAAAATCCCATCAGGATTCAATATAAGAGAAAAGACGCACCATTATTTTGATGAAGTAAATTTGGAAGATTTATACTGCTATAAGCACATCAATCCGGACAGGGCAGAAAAAAGCCTTGGAACATTGGGTGGAGGAAACCATTTTATTGA
>CAJTZB010000085.1:8322-10363 GCA_910583815.1 uncultured Lachnospiraceae bacterium | reverse complement strand
TACCCTTATGGACAAGCTCCAAAGCTCCATCGACCGCAATAAAAAGATCATACTTCTTCTTCCTGATATGTTGTTTTAAAAATTCCAAGGAAAGCCTTCCCCCTGTGACGATACAAGCTGATTTTCCCATTTCTATTTTCCGCCTCGCAGGTTCTGAAGCTGTTTTCTTTGCGTTTCAAGTACGAATTTTGTAAAGTCCCGGCTTACCTTTGTAAGTGTGCAGCCGTACAGCTTCTTCCGCTCACTGCCTTCTACCGGCATACAACGTACTACTCTTGCTTCACACTCCATCTGAATGCCTTCGTCCTCCAGCACAAATTCTACAAAATCTCCCTTTTCCAACGTCTGCATTGCAATCAAAGCGACACCGCTTTCGCTGATATCCTTTACAATCGCACGGAATTTCTGATGAAGGACGTCTTTCATCATACCTGCTGCTTCTACCTTCTCATAACGGCGCTGTACGCAGTCATGTGCCTTTCCGTATGGAACACGGTAGGAATTCCTGCGGTTATAGCTTTCTGCTTCTCCGCTCACATGCAGCACATGATATTTTTCACCTTCTAAAAATTCTACGCCGCCCTTAACATTTGACCACGCCAAAAGACGCTCTCTTGTACGGCAGATAAGTTTTATCTCATCATCCGGCTCAAAGCGAAGCGTCTTTGCACCTGATGTAATCGGCAGAATATAAACTTTATTTCTGCCAGTTTCGTGTACTTTAGAAAGCAGATGATAAATATACCCTTCTCTCTCCAACTGTATTTCAATGGACTGCCCTACCTTTAAATCTGCTGCCGTCATCGTTTAACACCTCCATAAAGGCTGATATATTTTCTTTGATAACTCCACGAAATACTGCGGTCCCTGCCACAATAACATTTGCTCCTGCTTCTTTTACGGCCTGCACATTCTCCAAATGGATTCCGCCGTCTGCCTGCAGGAGGCATTCTTTGCATTCTGCATCTATCCATGCACGGATGATGCGCATTTTCTCCAATGTTTCTTCTATCAGCTTCTGTCCGCCAAAACCCGGTTCTACGGACATAACCAGAACCATATCCACAAACGGAAGCCATTCTTTTACTGCCTCTGCCGGAGTTTTAGGATTGATTGCAAGCCCTGCCTGACATCCGGCATCTTTAATTTCCCGAATAGTTTCACCAATATCCTTACATGCTTCTGCATGTACTGTAAGCAGGTCTGCCCCTGCCTTCTGAAATTCCTTAATATAACGTATCGGTTCTTGTATCATTAAATGAACATCAAAAAAAAGCTTTGACTGCTTTCGGATACTCTGAATTACCGGCATACCAAAGGAAATACTTGGGACGAAAATTCCGTCCATAACATCTAAATGAAGCCAGTCTGCCTCAGAAGACTCTACTTCTTTTAACTGTTTTCCCAAACTCCAAAAATCAGAGGCCAAAATAGACGGTGACAAATGAAACATATCCATCTCCATTTCTACGCCGTCAGGCTGCTATTTATACTTTTTGCGCTGCCGCAGCTCTTTGTATAAAAGCAGATAATTTTCATAGCGGCGCTTTGCAATCTCTCCTTTAGAAACCGCCTGCTTTATCAGGCATCCTGGTTCGTTTTCATGCATACAGTCACGAAAGCGGCAATGTCCTTCATGCTGCATAAATTCCGGAAAAAAACGTTTTAGTTCTTCCGCTTCCAAATGTTCTATTGTAAGCGAGCTAAAGCCCGGTGTATCTAAAAGGTATGTGTCCGTACAGACCCATATTAGCTCTGAATGCCTTGTAGTATGTTTCCCACGCTTGATTTTCTCGCTGATAGCCCCTGTTTCCATTTGCACGCCGGACTGCAGCATATTGGTCAATGTGGATTTGCCCACACCGGAAGGCCCGGCAAGCACTGTCGTCTTTCCATAAAGCAGTTCTTTTAATTCATTGAGGCCGATTCCCCTCTTTGCAGAAAGAAAGCGGATTTCGTAACCGGTATTACGATATCCGTCTTCTATTTCCTCTTTCTGGCTCTCTGTAATCAGGTCCGCCTTATTAAATACAAGAATTAC
>CAJTZB010000085.1:481-8312 GCA_910583815.1 uncultured Lachnospiraceae bacterium | reverse complement strand
GGAAGCTTCTGCTCTGCCATCAAGATCAGGAAACGGTCCAGAAGATTCCAGTTTGGCTCAGGCTCGGCTGCCGCAAACAAAAGGACCACTTGATCGATATTTGCCACCGCCGGGCGGAACAACTCGTTTCTTCTTGGAAGCAGTTCCTCAATCGTTGCTGTTTTAAATCCCTCTTCCAAAGGTTTTAGCAACACGTTATCCCCTACCAGTGGTTTTCTTTTCTGATTACGGAAAATGCCTTTTGCCTTACATTCAAAGACACCAGCATTTTCCGTATGCACATAGTAAAGCCCTGCAATTCCTTTGATAATCTTTCCCTTCACTACTCCGTAAACTCCTGCAGTTCAATCCACCATGTGTCTCTCTTTACATGGTTTCCTGTTTCATCCGTTGCCCAAAGCTCGATTTCTGCACTGCCCTCTGACAAATCAGAATACATCTGTGTATCAAGACGGAAACGGAATTCGCTTGGATACTGGTCATAATTCAGAATAATATCCCCTACCTCTGTCACAGAAAAATTGCCTTCTGGTATAATCGCTACGCTTGTATTTCCTTGTTTCAGTTCAAAATAAATCAAAGAACTATTACCATAAACAATAGGGTTTTCTCTGCCTGCAGTGGAAAGGCGGAATGTATAATATGCTGCACCAATCGGCGTTGGTGTTGGCACAGGAGTCTGTGTTGGCTGTGGCGCAGTGGAAGGAGTCGGGCTTGGAGTAGGTTCGCTGTCCGGCTTCGGGCCTTTGCTTATGACAATGTCAATTGCAGTTCCCTGCTCGACTTTGGTATCCACATCTTTACTCTGTCTTATAATATAGCCTGCTGCAAACGTAGCGGAATACTCCTCTGTCTGGCTGCCAAGCGAAAGCCCCTTTGCTTCCAGCTCACTTCTTGCAGCATCTACTGTCTTTCCGATTAAGCTGATCATATTGACATAGGTCGGTGTCCTTCCGGTGCTGACAACCAATGTAATTGTCTCGCCTTCATAGATTGTCTCTCCCTCTGCTGGCACAGTACGGATAACATAACCGTTCTGTACATCGCTGCTTGCCTCATAGGAAGGCACAACAGGGAAGCCCTTTGCCTCTAACTGTACGGTAGCGGCACTTTGTGAAAGACCTACGACTCTTGGTACTTCCAAAGGCTCCGGCCCGGCACTTATTGTCAGACGGATGGTTGCTCCTAACAAAACATCACTTTCTGCAACCGGATACTGTCTGATTACCGTACCTTTTGGCTCCGAACTGTATTCTTCTCTATCCATAAGAATCTGGAAGTCGGAAGACTTCTGGAGCATCAGCTTTTCTGCATCTTCAAATGTATAGCCCTTTAAATTCGGCATAGGAATCGTTGTCTCCGGCATTGGCGACGGAGTCAGCGAAGGCGTGGCCATAGTTGTCGGAGTCGGCTGTGGGGTCGGCTGCGGACGGAACATTTCTCCAATGTCAAAAAACTTTGCTGCCAGATAGATAATGCCGACAGTTAAGGCCAGTGCTACGATAATACTGCCGATAATAATGACTTTTTCCCATCTGGAATCTATGCTGTCAAGCTCTTCTTCCTCTTCTCTAAGTATCTGGCTCTGGCTTCCGTGCTGCCTGCTGTCGTAGTGCGTCACCGGTGATTTTGCAGCCGTTGTCTTGATTTCTTCTACTTCGTCCTGCGTAAATTTTCTGGTTGGGTTATCTGGTACAAAGCCCGCAGTAGGAAGCTTTACAAAGTCTCCGTCCGGATTTGTGATAGAACGTTTTAAATCTAAAATCAGCTCAGAAACAGACAAATATCTGTTTTCCGGCTTCTTCTGCATACACTTTTGTACAATGCGGTCTAAGCTGTACGGAACCGATGGAACAAGGTTTCTGACCGGCTGCGCTTCGCTTTGAATGTGGGACAGCGCAACGGAAACCGTATTGTCCCCTGCAAACGGAAGCTGTCCGCTCAGCATCTCGTATAGAGTAACACCCAACGAATAAATATCGCTCTTTTCATCACTGTAACCGCCCCTTGCCTGTTCCGGAGACAGATAGTGTGCAGAGCCGATGGCATCCTGAGTAAACGTATTTGCAGAAACGGCTTTTGCAATTCCGAAATCTGCAACCTTTACTTTGCCGTCTCTGGAAATAATGATATTTTGCGGCTTAATGTCACGATGGATAATATGGTTATCATGGGCAGCTTCCATCCCTTGTGCAATCTGAATCGTAATTCCAACTGCCTCTTTGATTTCAAGCCTTCCCTTCTTCTCAATAAACTTTTTTAATGTAATGCCTTCTACCAGCTCCATCACAATATAGTGAAGGCCTTCGTCATCACCTACATCATAGACACTTACAATGTTCGGATGAGACAGCCCGGCTGCGGACTGTGCCTCTCCACGGAACTTTGTGATAAAGTTTTTGTCGCTTGAGAACTCCTGTTTCAAAATTTTGATTGCGACATACCGGTCCAGTCTATGGCATTTTGCCTTGTAGACATCTGCCATTCCTCCGGAACCGATTTTTTCAATGATTTCATATCTGTCACTGATATACATGCCGGGTTTTACCATTGTAACCTTGCTCCTTTCAATTCTGGAGACTTTATGCCTAGCACAAATCTCTGTTTCTTAAATCCGCAAAGCGCGTCCATTCCCAAATCCGCTTTGCGGATTTGCAATTGTCCCAAGCGCTGCTTTGCAGCTCTTGGGGACAATTTTTTATCGTTTAATCAGTATAACGGAAATATTGTCTTTTCCGCCCTGTTCGTTTGCTGCATCAATCAAGCTCTTTGCCCGCTCTGCAAGCGTCTGTTCCGATTGCAATATGATGGAACGTATCACCTCATCCTCCACCATATTGGTCAAACCGTCTGAACAAATCAGCAAATAGTCCCCTTCTTCTGCTTCAATTTCAAAAAAATCCGGGACTACATGTTCTGCCGCGCCAAGCGCTCTTGTAATTACATTTTTTTTTGGGTGATGTTTTGCCTCTTTAGGATCCAGCTTTCCGTCCCGGATCATTTCTTCTACAAGCGAATGGTCCTCCGTAATCTGAAGGAGATTTCCATTTTTAGAAAGCAGGTACATACGGCTGTCACCAATGTTTGCAATAAACACTGCACGCTCTGTGACCGTTGCCGCCACAAAAGTAGTCCCCATTCCTTCATAGTCCGGATTGGTCACCGCTACTTTTAAAAGCTCTTCATTTGTATGGCGGATAGCGCTCTCAATAGAGCCTATGATGGTTCGGCCTGTCATGTTCTTTATTTCCTTCTCGAATTCGCCGACGCAGAAGCGTGAAGCAAAGTCACCGGCCTTGTGTCCGCCCATTCCGTCTGCCACTATGTAAAGGTTCGGCAAAATCCCTACGGAATTATCATTACAATATACAAAGTCCTGATTCACTTCTCTACGTTCTCCAACATCTGTAATTGCAACCGATTCCAAGGCTATTCCTCCTCCCCATTCCTGATGTCATTCTCTCTATAGCTTCTTCTCAGCTGCCCACAGGCGGCATTGATGTCCGAACCCATTTCTCTTCTTATAGTAACATTTATTCGATTTTTTTCAAGTATATTTTTGAAATTTTGGATTGCTTCTTGCTTTGATTTACGAAATTCCCGCTCTTTCACCGGATTGACCGGAATCAGATTCACATGGCAGTTCCGTCCGGAAAGCAGCTCAGAAAGCTCTTTTGCACAGGAAACCGAATCATTTACTCCCTGAATCAGACTATACTCATAAGTAATACGTCTTGATGTTTTTTCATAATAAGCATCACAGGCTGCGAGCAGCTCCGAAATACTGTGAAGGCTTGCTGTGGGCATCAATTCTTTTCTGATTCTATCATTTGGAGCATGAAGTGACAATGCAAGCGTAATTGGCAGTCCCTCCTCAGAGAGCCGCCCGATTCCCTCTAAAATACCACAGGTGGAAACGGTAATGCTGCGGACGCTTAAATTCTTACCTTCTTTCGCGGAGATTAAACGGATAAACCGAACCAAATTATCATAATTATCCATTGGCTCTCCGGTTCCCATCACAACGACATTAGAAACTGTTTCTTCACTGATGCGCTCTATTTCATAGACCTGTTCCAAAAGCTCTGATGCCGTTAAATTCCTTACAAGGCCTCCAATCGTCGAAGCACAGAACCGGCAGCCCATCCGGCAGCCAACCTGCGAAGAAATGCAGACGGAATTACCATGACGGTACTTCATCAGAACGCTTTCCACTGCCTGTCCATCGTTTAAACAGAACAGAAATTTGCTTGTACCGTCTTCTTCCGACACAAGACGCTCTGCTTCTTTAAGCTTTGTGAACCTGCACTCCGAATTCAGCCGTTCTCTCAACTGTTTCGGCAGATTTGTCATATCATCAAAAGAGCGCACCTTAGCTGCGTGCATCCAGCGAAACATCTGCTCTGCGCGAAACGGCTGCTCTCCCCATCCAATAAGCAGTTCTTTTAGTTCAGTAATAGTAAGTGACTTCACATCCAGCTTCTCTTGCATATTTTCTGTCCATTCCTTCCAAGCTTTATACACTTTGTGATACTTTCCTGCATTTTGCAATAAAAAAGCCATCGCATTCATGTACACCAGGCAGCAGCTGTAACGTGCCGTCTGCTGAAACTTCGTTCTTTAATGGTTCTGGCAGCATATTTTCCAACGGCTCTATTTTGAAACCAAACTGCCTGCAAAGATATGCAGCATTTGCCTCATTTTCTTCTTTATTGATGGTGCAGGTGCTGTACATCAGAACTCCACCCGGCTTTACATAGTGGTGTACAGCCGAGAGAATGTTCCGCTGAAGCTCTGAAAGTTCCTTTTGTGCTTTCGGCGTCATACGGAAACGGATGTCCGGTTTTTTCGCCAAAATGCCGATGCCGGAACACGGCAGGTCAGCTATGACGACATCTGCCTTTCCAAACAAACGCTCATCCGGCTTAAGGGCATCCCATTGCTCTACTGTCAGGTTCTTTGTGCCAAAACGCGCTTTGTTTTCTTCTATCAAGTCCGTTTTCCCTTTGCTTAAATCTCTGGCAAGCACTCTGCCTCCTCCAAGGGACTCTAACAGCTGCGCCGCATGCAGTGCTTTTCCTCCTGGCGCCGCACAGACATCCACAACAAAATCACCTTTTCTGAAACCTGCCATATAAGCAACCAGCATCGAACTCTCGTCTTGTACCTGAAACATTCCCTCTTTAAATTCTTCTATCTGCTCTAAACTGTCGTAACCGGAAATCTGAAGGCTGCCCGGAACATAAGCTCCTGTCTCTGCCGTAATCCCTTTATGGGAAAAGCGCTCTTTCAGGAATTCTGCCGAACTCTTTGTCTCATTGACACGGACCGTCGTGACAGGATTTCTCAAACAGCCTGCCGCAATCTGCTCCGCACGCTCCATGCCGTAAGTTTTTATAAAGTAATCACAGAGCCATTCTGGAAGAGAACAGCGGACGCCAAGAAAACGTGACGGTTCTGCAACTTTATCCGGATAAAAGCCATCCCCCTCAATTTCCGTTTTGTTTCTTGCCATAGTACGAAGCACACCGTTTACAAAGCCGGACAAAACAGAAAACCCTTTTTTCTTTGTCAGCTTTACTGCTTCGTTACAGACCGCAGAATCCGGTACGCGGTCCATATAAAGCATCTGATAAAGCGACATCCGCAGGATGGTACGGATAACCGGCTTCATCTTTCTGGTTTTTATTTTGGAGAAACGGTCCAGAATATAATCAAGTGTAAAAATACGTTCTAATGTCCCTTCACAAAGCCTTGTAATAAAAGCCCTGTCGCGCTTTTCTAATTCTTTTGCTTCCTCAAGTACTTCCGAAAGCACAATGTGGGAATATTCCCCTTTTTCCGCAACGCGGTATATGATTTGAAATGCAAGTTCTCTTGGCTGTTCCAATCAAAGCCTCCCTTATCTGCTGTCGTCCCTTCTGCCTCCAAACAGCAGGAGAAGACGCAGCAATTGCAAAATGGAAGTCGCGGCAGCAGCAACGTAAGTCAGTGCTGCGGCACCTAATACCTTCCTTGCCTTTGGAACTTCTTCTGAATATAAGATTCCGGTATCTGACAGCATTCCGATGGCTCTTTTGGAAGCATTGAACTCTACCGGAAGCGTCACAAGCTGGAAAAAGACTGCCACTGCAAACATAATAATTCCGATCTGAATCAGAATCCCGGAACCTCCAAGCAGCAGTCCGACTAAAATCAACGGCCAGGAAAGATTCGCCCCAAAGCTTGCAACCGGTGCCAGAACGGAACGGATTTTTAACGGAGCATAGCTCCTGTCGTGCTGGATAGCATGTCCGCATTCGTGGGCCGCAACGCCGATTGCCGCAACAGAAGAATTTCCGTACACGCTTTCTGAAAGCCGCAGCGTCTTTGTCCTTGGGTCGTAATGGTCGGTCAGATTCCCTGCCACACGCTCTATCTTTCCATCATAAATTCCTGCAAAGCTTAAAATCCTTCTTGCGGTTTCTTCCCCGGTCATTCCGGACAGGCTCCGAACCCCGGAAAACTTTGCATAAGTACTTTTTACTCTCGCAGATGCCATCAAAGAAAGCACCACGCCAATTAGAATCAGAAAATACGTTGGGTCATAGCCATAATAATAAGGCATGTTTGTTTACCTCCTGTTTTCAGTTCCGCAGCCGCCCTTCCAGTACACCTTACCAGAGCTTATGGTTCAGCCGCATCCTTCGCCTGAACCATAAGCCGTGCACTTGTCCGGGTGGCCGCTGTTTTTTTAGTTCCGCAATAGAGTTCCTGTTTTTAACGGATAGCCACGCAGGAATTCTTCCGCGGCCATTCTCTTTTTCCCTTCCATCTGAAGCTCCGTGATAAACAGGATACCGTCTCCGGTCAGGATGCCAAAGCCGTCACGCTCTATGGCTACAACCGTTCCTGGGTCTGCGGTTTTTGCTTCTTTTGGAAGATGTCCGGCAGAAAAAGTTCTGGCTCTCCAGAACTTCACCGTTTTGCCATCCAATTTTGTATAAGCCGATGGCCAAGGGTTCAAGCCCCTGATATAACGCTCTAAAAGTTCTGCCGGCTGATGGAAATTCAGATTCCCAATGCTTTTATCAAGCATTTTGACATAAGTTGCCTCTTCTTCTTTTTGAGAAATTCTAGGTGCCTGCCCTAGCTCTAATAGCTGCATTGCTTCCAACAAGGCAGGTCCTCCAAGCTTTGCAAGCTTATCATGCAGGCTTCCTGCAGTTTCCTCTTCTGACAGCTCAACTTCCTTGGAAAGAATAATATCCCCTGTATCCATCTGCTCCGCCATATGCATAATCGTAACACCTGACTTTTTTTCTCCATTGATAACTGCCCACTGGATAGGAGATGCACCACGGTACTTTGGAAGCAGCGAAGCATGTACATTAATACAGCCAAGACGCGGCAGCAAAAGCAGTTCTTTCGGAAGCAGTTTTCCGTACGCTGCTACTGCTATTATATCGGGATTCCACTTTTTTATTTCGTCCAAAAATTCCGCGTTTCTTATTTTTTCCGGCTGCAGCACAGGAATCCCATGAGCCAATGCCACTTCCTTAACCGGAGGGAATGCCATTTCATGCCCTCTTCCCTTTGGCTTATCCGGCTGTGTTACAACTGCCAAAAGCTCATGCGTTGCATCTGCTATCAGAGTTTCTAATATTGCTGCCGCAATTTCCGGAGTTCCCATAAAAAGTACTTTCAACACGAACCAACCACACCTTTCTCTATTTGATTTCTCCCTTTTCGGATTTGCGTTCGCTTTGCAATTCAGCAAACCGGAAGTTTTCAACATCTCATAAATCCACAACCGCCAGTTTCTGCTTCACCTGTCGTTTATTTTTACAAC
>CAJTZB010000085.1:0-471 GCA_910583815.1 uncultured Lachnospiraceae bacterium | reverse complement strand
GTGAGTGTGTTATTTCTATATAAAAACAATTCACCCTTTTCATTTTCAAAAAACAACGCCGACATATCCTCAGATGCTCCGTATAAAAATAAACCTGGAGCCAAATTTTGCAGCTGCATACGTTCATTATAAGAAGTTTTGGTAAGCAGATCATAGCTTCTGTCGCATCGTTCTATCCATAGTTTTTGATATGCGCTTTTATTTAAGATACGGTTTTCTAAATGCTTAATATGAGACAATCCGAACCTCTTGCACCATTCAATATCTGCTTTATAAAGCATTTGTCCGACCTTATTCGTAACAATATCATCACTACTGTAGACTATGGGCAAAACAGAAACACCATTTTTATGAGCAACATATGCCCTTGTATGACCGTCTATAAGTGTATATGTGTTGTTTCCAAAATGATGAACCCATAAGGGCTGAAAATTATCCATATATTGTGGATGAAACCATTCTGTTACAGAT
>CAJTZB010000084.1 GCA_910583815.1 uncultured Lachnospiraceae bacterium | reverse complement strand
GGAAATCCCTGCCCCTGCAGAAGCTGCCCCACTCCCTGCCGACTGTGAAACATGCGAAGACCTGTACCTGTATGGTATGCATATAGAACAATACCGTCATGCAACAAGACGTGCCGAGGACTACTATCTGGAAGGGCTGCGAAGGGACGCGAGCGACATCCGTTTAAACAATGCCTATGGTACTCTGCTGTTAAAGAAAGGCTGCTTTGAAGAAAGCGAAACCTATTTCAGAAGAGCAGTTAAAAAGCAGACCCGCTCCAATCCAAATCCGTCCAGCGGAGAATGCTATTTTAACCTTGGACTGTCTTTATACTATCAGGAACGCCTGAATGAAGCGTTTGATGCCTTTTATAAAGCCATCTGGAACCAGGATGTAAAAAGTGCCGCCTATGTTTACCTTGCGTTCATTTGCTCCAGAAAGAAAGAATACACACATGCACTGGAATTTGCAGAGCAGGCTCTTTTGTTCCATGCCCATAATTTCCATGCACTGAACTTAAAGACGATGCTGCTTTATGCCCTTGGCAATTCCAAGGCAGCAGAGCATGCCTCCTATGTGCTTTCGCTTGCCCCTTTAAATATCCTTGGCTTAAAGCTTGCAGGAAAAGAAACTGACAGGCATATCTTAAATCCGAATATGCTGATTGATGTATCACTTGAATACGCAAATGCCGGATTTTATGAAGAAGCAATCGCACTGCTTGGTCAAAACCGCTTCAACTTCCCTCTGATCGGCTACTATCAGGCATACTTTGCGGCCAAAGCAGGCCTTTCCTGCAAAAACTATCTGGAGCAGGCAGCCTCGTGCTCCCCTGACTGCTGCTTTCCAAACCGCTTGGAAGACATCAAGGTACTTCGCTTTGCAATGGAACAGAATCCGGCAGATTTCAAAGCCCCATATTACCTTGGAAACCTGTTCTACGACAAGGAGCGCCATGAAGATGCCATTCGATGCTTTGAAACTTCCATTGCACTTGGCTGCAGCTTTGCAACTCCATACCGCAATCTTTCGCTGCTGACCTACAATGTACGACATAATGCCGCAAAAGCGCTCGAACTGCTCTCTGCTGCATTTTCTATGGATAAAGAAGATGCCAGAGTCCTGTATGAACTTGATATGTTAAAAAAGAAAACCGGTGTATCTGCAAAAGAACGCCTTGCATTTTTAGAAGAGTATCTGGACATAGCAGAAAAACGCGATGACCTCTACTTAGAATATATTACATTATTAAACTTAAATGGAGACTGTGAAAAAGCACTGAAGCTTCTTCTTGCCCGCCGCTTCCATCCGTGGGAAGGCGGCGAAGGCAAAGTGCCGGAGCAGTATCTTTCCTCTTTGATTGCGATTGCCGCAAAGGAACTCCATACCGGAAACCTGACAGATGCTAAATCACACTTGGCAGACACCTTTTCCTATCCGCACAGCCTCGGCGAAGGAAAACTCTATGGGGCACAGGAAAACCGCCAAAACTACTATCTCGGCCTGGTATACGAAGAGCTTGGAAATGAAGTGTCTGCCAAAGAATGTTTTGAAAAAGCTTCTCATGGAATTGCCGAACCTGCTTCCGCGATGTACTACAATGACCAGCCACCAGAAACCATCTTCTACCAAGGAATGGCTCTGGAAAGGCTCGGAAATCATGAGGAAGCAAAACGCCGCTTTGAAACGCTCGTTTCCTATGCAGACGCTCACTGCCATGATGAAGTGACTATTGACTACTTTGCAGTCTCGCTGCCTGACCTGCTCGTTTTTGAAGAAGACCTGAACACAAAAAACAGGCTGCACTGCATGTTTATGAAAGCATTGGGACTGTACGGACTCGGAAACAAAGAAGAAAGCAAAACGCTGTTTGAAAGTATCCTGCTGGAAAACTGCAATGCATTCCAGCCTGCCATACACTATCAGATGCTATTTTAGCAAATTCCCAACCCTTGAAAGGAGCATGATTACAGCTATGAGACACCAGATACCGTTAAATAAATGGGATTTTTCGATTGAGTCACTGAATTACCGCACATCTGTTATGCTGCCGCACACCTGGAATGTAGATGATGCCGTGCAGCACTACCGCGGCCCTGCCACCTATGAAACCACTGTGCTGCCAGAAGAATTTTTAGAAGGGAAAAAAGCCTATCTTTCGTTTGGTGCGGTCTATCATCATGCCAGAGTATATGTCAACGACACTCTGGTTGGCGAACATGGACGTTCCGGACACACGCCATTTCGTTTTGACATAACAGACTGCCTTGTCTTTGGAAGCAAAAACCATATTCGTGTGGTTGCGGACAATACAAAACAGGAAAACATGCTTCCTCATATGGGGGATTTTGACTGGGCAGATGACGGCGGCATTACACGCAAAGTTACATTGGAGTTTTTAGAGCCGGATGGCATAGAATTCTTACATGTCGCAGAAGAACTTACAGAAACAGAGAACGGATATTGCAGCGGCACGTTGACGCTTAATACTGCATTCTTAGACGGAAAGCCTCATTCCGGCACTGTCAAGATTATTGACTACGCCGACAATCGGATTGTATTGCAAAAGGAAATTACCAACATTGAACACGAGATAACGCTTTGTTTTGAACATTTAAAAACTTGGGATACCACGCACCCAAACCTGTACCGGATTGCCCTGGAAACGGAACATGACTATTGCGAAGTCCGCACAGGCCTACGGAAAATCGAGGTATGCGGCGAAAAAATTTTGCTAAACAACCAAGAGGTCTTTTTAAAAGGCTGTGAGTGGATGCCTGGCTCCCACCCGGATTATGGAATGGCAGAACCTCTTTCCCACAGCATAAAATGCCTTTCCCAATTAAAAAACAGCGGCTGCGTCTTTACCCGCTTCCACTGGCAGCAGGATGCTTCTCTGTTTGACTGGTGCGATGAAAATGGGCTGCTTGTGCAGGAAGAAATCCCATACTGGGGGTATCCAAAGGAAGCAACCTCCCTGCAGCTTGAAATTGCCAAACAACAGGCGGATGAAATGGTATTTTTCCACAAGAACCACCCTTCGATTGTTTTCTGGGGCGTCGGAAATGAGCTGAATGGCGCCTCAGAAGAAACAATTGATTATGTGGAGCAGATGTCCGCTTATTTCAAAGCAAAGGACAGCCGCCGTCTTGTCAACTATGTTTCCAATACATTAAGCCTGAACCAAAACATAGACAAAGACGATGCCACACTGCATGGCGATGTGGCAATGTGGAACGACTATTTAGGTTTCTGGGAACCATGTGACGACGTAGAAAGCCACGCGCTCCGCACTGCTGCCAAATGCAAAGGAATGCCGCTTGTCGTCTCAGAATTTGGTCTTTGTGAGCCGCATTTTAAAGGCGGTGATGAACGGCGCAGTGAAATTCTAAAGGGACGTCTGGAACTTTACAGCCGCATTGATAACCTCAAAGGCTATGTGTGGTTCTCTTTAAACGACTACCGTACCCATGTCGGGGAACAGGGCGAAGGAAAATTCCGTCAGAGAGTCCACGGCTCTACTGACTTGTATGGAAACGAAAAGCCTTCCTATGCCCTGCTGCGGTCTATGCAGTAACCAAATAAACATAACGGCTGCCGTCACCTTCCGGATGACGGCAGCCTCAGATAGCACTAGCCTGCCTGTGGCATACGCATTAAAAGTTCAAAGAAAAACATTGCCACTATTCCGATAGCAATCGCGGCCACAAGGGGAACCGTAAAAAGCGAGCGGCTCCCCTTGGCCGGCTTTCCGAAAAATCCACAGATTCTTTCCCAGTTTCCATTTCTCTTTGCTATATAGCGGAACAGAAGAAACGCCAATGCAGACCAGAAAACAGCCGATGGTGCATAAGTGAGTACTGTTTCCAAAAAACCTGCGGAAGTGCCCGATGTCTCCATTAAATAACTGATCCATTCGGAAGTCGTCATATTGACATCACCAAGTATATCCCTTAACAGAGAAAGTTCCGTTCCCATGCCTTCGTTTTCCGCAAAACGGTAAGACATCTTCAGCATATTATGCAATACCGGATAGAGATAAACCATCAATGCAGAACTTGCATTAATACAGAAATGCAGTACCATCGTTGATAAAATAGAACCAGTCGCTTCAATTACCAACGCAAATATCATGCCAAGAATAAATGCATAAGAAAACTGATTGAAATTCCCATGCAGCAATCCAAACAAAAAACCGCTTAAAAGCACTGCCTTCCAAGGATCTGCCTTTTTGTACTCCTGATAATATACCCCCCTGTATACTGTCTCCTCCACGATTGCAGGCAGCAGAGCCATAACAAGGATGCCAATATACCAAGGCACCTGCTCCGACAGGCTGAGTATTGTCGTAGTTGTGGAGTTCCGGAAAAATACCATCGACAGAGCATTGATAAAATTAAGCAACGGCGTCAGCATAAAATACAGAAGCAAACACAGCAGGATATTGCTGACTTTCATTTTTTTCAGCTGCACTGCCTCATGGTATGGTTTTCCTGATTTAAGAAGGAAATACGCCCCCGGAATCAGCACAAGCGCCTGCGAAAAGATCAGGCTTCCTACAATATTTCCTTTTAAAAAGTTAAGCGGCAGGAAACCCACTGCCTGAAATACTATGATAGTAACCAGAAATGCAATATTTACTTCTGCAATCCGGTCTGTATTCTCATTCCATCTGTTCATCTCTAACCTCCATCATTGAAATCATCCGGTAAAATTTTTATAATCCGTCTACCCCTTTGTCCCAAAATGTGTTATGATTGCATAAGACATTCAGAAAGGACGTGGCATTTTATGTATTCTTTTACTTCCAATATACGCTTCAGCGAAGTAGATATAGAACGCAATCTTTCGCTCAGCTCAATTGTAAACTACTTCCAGGATTGCAGCACGTTTCATTCCGAGGCCGTTGACAGAGGTTTTGACTATCTGGCAAAACAGGAACGTGTCTGGTTAATGAGCGCATGGCAGGTTATTATCTACCGGCGTCCTCGCTTTGGTGAAGCCATTCGTATCGGTACCTGGCCTTACGATTTTAAATCCATGTACGGCTACCGTAACTTCGTCATACAAGACCCTGTCTCAAACGAAACCCTTGTTGCAGCAAATTCTATCTGGGTCTATGCCGACACAAAAACCGGCAGGCCGGTCAAAATCCTCCCGGAAAACTGTGAAGGCTATGTCAATGAACCCCCATATCCAATGGATTACTGTGAACGCAAAATCGCGCTCCCAACGAATTCCGAGGAACTTCCGTCTTTCCCTGTCACCCAGTCGCAGTTAGACTATAACCGCCATGTAAACAACGGCCAGTATATCCGGATGGCAGAAGCCTATCTCCCGGATGGTTTCATTGTCGGAGAATTCCGCGCCGATTACCGGAAATCTGCGGTAGCAGACAACATCATCCATCCTCTTCGCTCCTTAACGGAAACTACCTGCACGATCGTGCTTGCTGACGAAACAGGAAAGCCATATACTACCGTCCAGTTTTTTCGCAAAGAAGAAACTTCAAACAAATAATAACATGCTCTAAGAGCGGCACTACCGCCGGAAAGGATATACTATGATTTTATTAGGAAAAATGCAAACGCTCCGCGTCATTAAAAAAGCAGACCCAGGTGTCTATCTGGCATCTCTTGATACTGCAGAGGAAGGGACTGCTGTTTCTGAGGACAAGCAGATGCAGCTCCATGTCCCAAGCATCCTATTGCCAAAGCGCCAGGCAGAAGGCCTGGAAATCGGCAATGAAACCGAAGTTTTCGTCTACAAAGATTCAGAAGACCGTCCGATTGCCACTACAGCCCGCCCATCTCTTGTTATGGGCGAAATAAAAAAACTTGTCGTAAAAGAAGTTAATAACATTGGAGCCTTTCTTGACTGGGGACTCGCAAAGGATTTGTTTTTACCGTTCAAGGAACAGACCTATCCTGTAAAAAGCGGCGACTCTGTTCTTGTAACGCTCTATATTGACAAGAGCAGCCGTCTTTGTGCTACGATGAAGCTGTACCCATATCTCCCATCAAACTCGCCATATCAGCGTGAGGACCGCGTATCTGGTACAGTTTATGAAATCATTGATTCTTTTGGCGCCTATGTTGCCGTAGACGACCAATTCTCCGCCCTGATTCCAAAACATCAGCTGTTCACAAAACTGGCTGCAGGCGAAACCGTCTCTGCACACGTCACCAAAGTACAGCCGGATGGCAGGCTTGAGCTCAGCATCCGCGAACGCTCCTATCTGCTGCTTGGAACAGACGGAGAAAAAATCTACGAAATGCTCTGTCAGGCAGGCGGATTTCTGCCATACCATGATAAAACTTCGCCAGAACTGATTCAGGCTAAATTCGGGCTGAGCAAAAGTGCATTTAAACGTGCCATCGGACATCTTCAGAAAAACGGAAAAATCATTATCGAAGAGGACGGCATCGCCAAAGCCGAATAATGGATTCTTATATGCAAGCAGGTGCAGGGAAAACATCTTTGTTTTCTCTGCACCTTTTTACCTGATAGGCTGTCATGCCGCAAACGGCAATCTTTTATCCTTACTCCAAAAAACGCATCTTGTTTTCTGTCTTCTGTTTCTGAACCTTTTTCTCAGGCTCTTTATGGTACAGGTTTCCAAGATCCTTTGACATGGAGTCTTTACACATTTTGCAGAAGCGCCCAGTCAGTATCCGCTTTCCACACTTTTCGCATTCCAACGCAATTTCAGATGACTCACTAAAGGAAAGCCTCTCCTCTTTCAGCCATTTGCGGATTTGAGCTACACTAACTTCCATTTCCTCAGAAACTTCCTGAATGCCTGCACCTGGATGGTCATAAATATACTTCTTTACCTCTTCAAATTTTACTTCCAGTCCTTTTGCACATTCCGGACAAACCGGACTGCCTCCAATGTAATTGAACAGCTTTCCACAAGATTTACAGTTTCTTACGTCCATATGTACTCTCCTTTCGCTTCCATATTATATGAGATTCTCTTATAACTCGCCTTCACTCAAGCAGGCACAGAGGAAACCAACCTGCTTAACTCCCTGTTTCTTTAAAACAGCTGCACAGGCTGCCAATGTGCTTCCTGTTGTAAATACATCATCAATCAGAAGCACCACAGAGGGCAACTGATCCATACATGCCTCTTCTAACCGGAACGCATGTGCCAAGTTGCGTTTTCGCTCTGCCCCTGACAGCGTCTTCTGCTCTGCCGTCCTTATGGTCTTTTTCAGCAGGGACCGAACCGGCAACTCATATACCGGGAATGCCTCTGAAACTGCCTCTGCCAAAAGCTCCGCTTGATTAAAGCCTCTCTGTCTTTTCTTAAAAGGATGCAGCGGCACCGGAACAATACAGTCCGGATGCAGATGCAGCAAATAACTCATATGAAGCCCTACCATCTGATGGGCAAAAAAAGCAATGGTTTCTTTTGTTCCATATTGCTTCATCCTTAAAACTGCCGATGCTATTTCTCCTTGATAGGAAAAAGCACAGCGTCCTGAATCCCAAAGCTCTGATTTTTTCCTGTCCTCCCTGCAGCTCTCGCAATATTCTTCAGTTTCTTCCAAAAGCGGCTTGCCACAACGCTTGCAAAACGGCTCTTCTATAACAGCAAGGTTTTTTTCACATTCTTTATGGACAAGCACCTCTCTTGGAAGCAGTACATCCGAGCAGATCGGGCATTTTGCCGGAAACAGCCATTTCGTTATATAATTGTATCTGTGTTTAAAATAGTGTTTCAGGATACCTCCCTTTTTCGTACAGCTCCCTAAACGAACGAACTACCAACTCTTTATCTTCTTTATAAGTAACACCGAACCAACGGTCGGAACTTGTCAGCACCTGAACTTCTGCTTTTTGTTCTTTCAGCAGCGTCCCGACTACCTCTGGGAGAAGGAACTCTGCCTTTGTTTCATTTCCCGATATACCATTTAAGAAATCAATAAAACGCCCTTCCAGAAGTTCCAAGAAGTCTGGCGTAAAGCCCCACATATTCATTGAAACCGGAGTAGAAAGCGGCAGTTCCACTCGTTCTCCTGCGCTGTTTTTACCAACAGCAATCTCTCCCTGACGCTCAATTCCAAATGTTTCTTCTATACTGGAAAGCATATGTTGTTCGTCTACCTTGCAGACGCCTCTTGTCACCTGTCCGTTTTCACTAAGAGTATTTTCCAGTACAAAACCAACCATTGCAGACTGCAGGCACGAAGGATTTGGCTGTACTTCTGCCAGGAAATCATGAATCTTTACAAATGCTTCTCTACCATAATAATCATCTGCATTGATTACTGCAAATGGTTCCTTTACTGTTCCAAGACAGCTTAAAACGGCATGCCCGGTCCCCCACGGTTTTGTACGTCCTTCCGGCACCGAAAAGCTGCATGGCAGATGGTGCAGTTCCTGAAAGACATACTCGGTCTCTATCTGTCCTAAAACCGAAGGTTTTATAATCTTTTTAAACTCTGTTTCAAGTTCTTTTCTTGTGATAAAGACCACTTTGTTAAAACCGGCAAGAATAGCGTCGTAGATGGAATACTCCATAATAATTTCTCCACTGACACCGACATGCTCCAGCTGCTTAATCCCACCGCCATAACGGCTCCCCATACCTGCCGCCATAATCACAAGCGTTGTCTTATTCACCTAAATCACCCCAATCCAAGAATGTTGATAGTTATATAATATCATTTTACCACACTTCTACATTTCCCGCAACGTCCGCTTCAAACCAGAATAACGTTTCTGTTCCATTACATTTTCAATCATGTGCATAACGGTGTCAGGGCTCCCAACAATTGTCACGCACTTTTTGGCACGAGTTACTGCCGTATACAGAACATTTCGGTTAAACAAGAGCCGTGGCCCTGTCAGCAGCGGAATGACGACCGCAGGATATTCGCTTCCCTGCGACTTATGTATTGTGATTGCATAAGCAAGCACAAGTTCATCAAGCTGTGCGAATGGATATTCCACCATACGCCCTTCTTCAAATTCTACCGTCACCTGCTCTGCAAACAGGTTGATTTCACGGACAATGCCGCAGTCGCCGTTGAATACCCCGGTACCTCGCTCCACAGGAATGTTATATTTGCTGCGCACTTCCCATTCAAGCTGGTAATTGTTTTTGATCTGCATGACCTTATCGCCTTCCCTAAGCTTCCTGCCGCCGGAAAGTTCCTTTTCTATTTTTGAAGGCGACGGCGGATTCAAAGCCTCCTGCAGCGCAAGGTTTAAGTTTTCTGCCCCAAGCTCTCCGGACTTCATTGGTGTGAGAACCTGTACTTCATACGAAGAAGCTTTCACATAGTCCGCAATCTTCTTCTGTACAAGATAGACAATTGCCGGTACGATAACTGCTGTATCTTCTCGTTTTAAAAAGAAAAAATCCGTATTTTTATTATCAAGGGGAATCTTCTCTCCTGCATTGATTTTATGGGCATTTATGATAATTGCACTCTCGGATGCCTGCCTGAAAATTTTGGTCAGGCGCACGACCGGAAAGCGCTCCGATTCAATCATGTCTTTCAGTACATTTCCTGCACCGACACTTGGAAGCTGGTTTACGTCACCAACAAAAATCACCCTTGTGCCAACCAAAATTGCCTTGAGCAGCGCATGCATCAATGCGATGTCCACCATTGACATCTCATCAATAATTATAACGTCTGCTTCCAAAGGATTAGATTCATTTCTTGCAAAATCAAGCGCCCCTGCTTTTTCTTCCGGGTCTCTTGTCAGCTCCAGCATACGATGGATCGTCCGTGCCTCCATTCCTGTTGTCTCTGACATCCTCTTTGCAGCACGGCCGGTTGGGGCAGCAAGCAGCACATCCATGCCCTCTGCCTCAAAAAAGCGGATAATAGCATTGATTGTCGTTGTCTTTCCGGTGCCTGGTCCGCCAGTCAGGATAAAAACGCCGTTTTGTACCGCACCAAATACTGCCTGCCTCTGCAGCTCATCCAGTTCAAAAGCAGATGCCTCTGCTATTTGATGCAAACGTTTTTCTATGACACGCATCGGCACATCATAAGTGCAGTTCAAGTCACAGAGCATCCGTGCCACATCCAGTTCCATATAGTAATAAGCTGCCAGATAGACAAGCTTGTTTTCTTCGTCTGTTTTTAATACAACACTTCTCTCTAAAGCAAGTCCCGTCAGCTGTCGTTCCATTGCTTCCTGCGGCACCCGGATAATTTCTGCCGCCTGTGCATACAGTTCCGTCTCAGGCAGATACACATGCCCATTGCCGACTGCCTGCGTCAATATATAATAAAGCGCTGCTTTTACACGGTAATCATCATCCGCCGCAAACCCTGCCTGCATTGCAATTCCATCTGCAATCTTAAAACCGACTCCCTGAATATCCTCTGCCAGACGATACGGATTTTCCTTCATCACCTGATACATGCGCTCGCCATAAAATCCCTAAATCTTCACGGCAAGCTGATTGGAAATCCCAAATTTCTGTAAAAACAGCAT
>CAJTZB010000083.1:7315-10517 GCA_910583815.1 uncultured Lachnospiraceae bacterium | reverse complement strand
CGAACCTAATGCGATTTCGGAATATCCCGCAAAATCGTTGTAAATCTGTATCAGAAACAGCCCACTTGCTATAAACACCGCAAGCCCGCTCGAATTGCCCAAATCCGCATATACTTTGTTTACGAATATCCCACAGAAATCTGCGATTACACATTTACGCAAGAAGCCTGAAAGCAGCCATTTACCACCGGCAAGCATATCGTCCCTGCTGAATTTATGCTCCTCTTTCAGTTGCGGCAGCAAAGTCTGCGGACGTTCTATAGGCCCTGCCACAAGCTGCGGAAAATATGATACATACAGCGCAAAATATCCAAAGTGCTTTTCCGCTTTGAAATCGCCACGGTACACATCTATGACATACGACAGTGTCTGAAAAGTGTAAAAGGATATTCCGACCGGTAAAATGATATTCCATACGATACTGTCCTGTTCTGTGCCAAACAGCCTTATGATTCCGACTGCACTTTCTAAAATGAAATTGATGTACTTGAAAAACACCAAAAGGCCCAGACATATAATAAGAGTAACTGCCAAAAACAGCTTTTTAATCCTTCTGTTTTGAGTACTCCCTATGCCTATGCCTGCAAGATACGCAGTTATGGTAGTTATCATAATCAGGACGATAAGCCATACATTCCATCTCATATAGAAAATATAACTTGCAGCAAGCAGCAAGAACCATCTGGCCTTATGAGGAAGCAGCCAATAAAGCAATACGACTGTAGGAAGAAAAATTAAAAATTCCAACGAATTGAAGTTCATTTATCCCCCTCTTTCTTCCACAATGGAAGCATATTTATAATGAAAAATACCGATGCAGCTGTCCCTGCTTCATACAAATCCGCACCTGCAAGCAGTGCATATGTTATGGTCAATGTAAAAATAACTATTGAAATTACCGTTACTGAAATGTGCGCCTCCTTTACAAGCGCAAATACGCACAGTGCAAGCGAGATAATAAAACCGATGATTATCACAGAATCAGTAAGCATTACGCTTTCCATACCAGCCTCTCATTCTGCCGCCGCAGGCGGTCTTCCATCCGAAAGGGAACTTTGTGTGACAGCTTTTAAATCTTTTATCAGCTGTTCGGTTCTGAGCACCGCCCCCAAATCATTTAAATGATAGTCCGAATCATAAAAATATCTGCCCTCAAACATATAATCTTCCACGTCAGAAATCGGCGTATATCCATAGGATAACAACATTTCTTCTATCTTTTTGGCAAACTCCAGTCCCTTGTCCTTTAGTTCCGTTCCGCCTCTTGCACTGATATTGACAGGCGCATAGGAAAAGTAAGCTTTTCCACCTTTCTCCCAGATACTGTCGTAGTATCCGGCAAGGCGGGATACCCCCTCTTCGGTAATGAGTTCAGGAGCATAGCAATAGGCATCGTCACTGTATGTGATGTCGCGTGCAGACTCCGTAGATTCATCATATGGACGAGGATAAATATAGTCTCCATAATTGTTAAACTCCCCAAATCTGCCATCCGCATATTCACATGCTTCTGTTTCCTTTTTTATTTCGATATAATCAAAAAACGCCCTGAAAACACCTGTGTTTCCGGAAAAATCAGCAAGGGCGAGCAAATCGTAATTGCCTTCTGCCATAATGAACATAATACTGTTCACATAAAATGCGGACATCAGCTGGCAGGGACTCATTTGTTCAGGAGCATGGACAAGCACATCCCCATCCTCCATATAGTTGATGATGATTTCCAGCTGAAACGCGCCGTTGATATCGCCGTTCATTCCCATATTATACACGGTATATTCGCCGCCAAACGAGTAATCTACCGCAGGGCTGACCAGACCGTACGCCGTACTGCACCCCGAAAAAAAGATCATCTTTTTTTCACCGGCATGTAAAATCAGCCTGTCCACGTTGTCAGCAAACAAAATACTGTTATTTACCGCCTGAAAACAAGGAGGCAAAAACGCGTTGATATGATAGGTCTTAAATTGATAAGGAAAGGCATTATCCGCTATTTCCTCGATATTGTCCGAAAAATAAAGTTCCGAAAAATCTGAATGCAGAAAACTGTTGCCTGAAACTTTTTTTATTGTATTAGGCAAAACAAGAGTATCCGCCGAAAGTGCCCCACACGGCAGATTGGTCGTAAATGAGCTTGCGATTTCAACAACTTCTTTCCCATCTATTTCAGAGGGAATGACAAAAGGCTGAACATCGCCCTTCCCACGATAGCCCGTAAGCGAAACTGCACCCGGCGCAATTTCTTTAAAAAGAAATTCTCTCCCATCAATGCTTTTCAGCCATTCGGCATACAGCGTAATGCTTTCGCCGTCACCTACCGTAACTCTGCTGCCAAGTCCGATATGGATGCCGTTTCCATCTGCCTGTGTATTCCAGCCGACCAGAACGTACCCTTCTTTCTCTACCTGCACGCCATTAAATGTATTCGGACGCAGATGCTGGGTAAGGATATAGTCCACGGATGTCCTCGTTTCGCCGCTTCCACGCAGCACTCCCCCATTGAAATCATAGTTTATGGTACAATGCAGCTCTATTCCATCAGGAAACGGCTGCTTTATGTCACAGACAACGGTAACGCGGGATGGGCAGGTTACATTTTTTAAAGTCAGCAGCACCCCGCCGGCAACTTTTTCCGTCTGATACTCCGGATAACTGCAAGAAACAAACTCATATCCGGAACGGAACTGCAGCACAGTGGAAAAATCCGAACCACGCTCCACTTTGCCGACGCTGTTTTCTGTAGTAAAAAACACGCTGTCAACAATTGATACCGATACCGTTTCATCCTGCGCACGGTTTCCACAGCCGCAGGAAAAAACAAGCACTGCGACAAGCAGACCTATGAATTTTTTAAAATTAATATCCTTGTAACTGCCTTGCATATCTGCTCCAGAAATAGTTGTTTTTGAATTGGCTTAAAGAGCCCTCGGGAACGTAAATCACGCAGTTCCCTGCTCCTTCCAAAAGCCTGTATCCCACTGCTATATCAGCAGGTTCCGCATGGTTCAAGATAATGTCTGTTAAATTGTCGCAGCCTAAAAAGCTTCCGTCAGAAAGTGTATGGATATTTTCCTGTATGGTTATGCTTTTTATGTTTTTATTGTCAAAAAATACAAGAGGCAAAAATGCCTTGACGTAGACGCCATTTACCTGGCATGGAATAATAAGTTCACTTGCAGCCCTGCCCGCTTCGGTTAAACCC
>CAJTZB010000083.1:0-7305 GCA_910583815.1 uncultured Lachnospiraceae bacterium | reverse complement strand
TGTGTAATAGCTTCCGTCCAAACGGTATTCAAACAGATCCGCATCGGAATTATCGCCTTCGCCCTTCATTTCCTCATTCGGAATCACAGGCTTTGCCGGCAGCGCACATCCGGTTTTTGTAGAATTGCCCAGTTCGTTTTTAATGTCGTTGACAAGCTGAACTGTCCTTACTATCATACCGCTCTCGTTAAGATGATAGTTTGAATCATAAAACCATTCGCTGTCCATAATATAATCTTTGATATTGCTGATAATCCGAAAGCTAAAAACCTTGTCCAAATGCTCATAAAAGCTTTCCGCCCTTTGCATTTCGTCAGATGAAACCGCATTTGCATTCATTGGCGCAAATGAATAGAAAATCTGCGCACCGCTTCTGTTCACCCTATCCGCAAATCCGTTAATATAAGAAATAAAACCCTCTGAAATAAGCGAACTGTCAAAAATTATGGGATTATTGTTATCACTGCCGCCCGGCATAATGTTGTATGGGCGAGGATAATTCTTCAGGTCGCAGTTTCCGTCAAATGAGGATTTGGCATATACACCGCTTCCCTGCGCTTCTTTTCCGCTTTGATATAAGGATAGTTTTTTTGAGACATAACCGAAATAAGCGCCAATCAGCGAGCGTTTTGTTTCGGAAGAAAATTTGAAGTACATCCTCATATCGCCATCAAGAGCGCGCCATGCTTCTTCCGCCGAGAAATAAGAAGAAAGCAATTGAGGAACAAGCTCTGGGGTAAAAATGACAATATCGCCATCATGAAGCTGGCTGCTGGCAAGTTCACACATCATTTTCGTGCCGAGCGCACCATACAGGCCAAAGTTACAGACGGCATAATCAAGCCCTGCTTCTTTCAGCAATTTCTCCGCAAGCGCAGAATCTACGCCGAACGCAACATTTGAATTGCCAAGGACAACTATTTTTTTGCCGTCTGTATCCTTAAGTTTATGATACATTTCTGCAAGTTCGCCATAATAAGTAAGCGAATACTGCGAAGGCAGGCATATCCCTGTGAAAAACACGCATAAAAAAGGAACGGCGGTAATCGTCAGGACAAATAAGCAGCATAAAATAACTGTAAACTTTTTTCTTTCTTTTTTGTCCATCAGTTGCCTCCGTTCCAATTTTTCATGTATTCCCATTAAGCGGGACAGCACTAATGTCTATTGGTTTTCTTTTTTGCTTATATATTCTTTTCTGAAGCCAAGTGCATACATTGCAGCCGCTGCCACGGCAAATGCACCAAAAACGCAAGCGACAGAGATAAGTGCCGTCTGCCACCACCAGCTTGAAGCTGCAACCTGAGTATCAGGAGCAATTCCGTTCATTGCCGCGCTGAAATTGCATACAGCATAAAGCACTCTGTGTGAAGCTTCACGCATACGTTCGCAGAACGCTGCGTTGTTTTTAAACGCATCAAGCGCCGTCTCCGAACCGCTGCCAAGAAATACATCCGTACCTCTGGAAATGCCGTCCTGATAATTCATAATATACGCCGTGTTGGAGGCTGCCATATCAGTAATGCAATAGCCGTCGAAATCCCACTCGCCACGCATAATATTGATAAGAATATTGCTGCTTGCGCCTACCCAGTCGGTGCCTGCTCTGTTCATCGCGGACATCACCGCATGTGCATTTCCCATTCCTTCTTTGGAAGAAAGCGCATATTCAAAAGGCAGAAGCATAATTTCGCGTGCTTCCTGTTCATTCAGCCATACGCTGCCGCCTGCACGGTGGTCTTCCTGATCGTTGAATGCAATATGCTTTACATTGGCAATTACGCCCTTGGACTGTATGCCGCGGATTTCATAAACAGATGCAATTGCCGTAAGATAAGGGTCTTCGGAGAAATATTCATGCGACCTGCCGCCAAAAGGAGTTCTGTGGATATTGATGGCGTTTGCATACAGGCCGGTATAGCCAAGTGCCCTTGCATCTTCTGCAAGCATTTCTCCTACTTTTTCTATCAGCTCGTTGTTAAACGATGACGCCCAGATTCCTTCACTTGGCATAGACAGTCCGCCTTTTGACCCAACGACGCCCGTAGGCCCGTCGTAATCTTTTGTATCAGGCTTTGCAAGAGATTCCACAACAACCGTAGTATACATTCCATTGCTCAGAAGATAGGACTGCTCTGCAAATGTCATCTGATCCAGAAGCTCTTCCCAAGCCTCATCATCATATGCTTTCCCCCTTAACTGAGCCAAGGTCAGCTTATTGTTTTTTCCATATGCAGGTTTTTCAGCTTCAGAGTTTTCAGGTATCTCTTTTTTTGCCTGCAGGTCTGCAAACATTTTGTCAGTTAAGGAAACCGTAATTTTTTCCTTTGGCAGAGTCCCCACCCAGTTGCTTCTGGAAACATAGGTAACCTCTGTATCACTGCCTTCGTATTTATTCAGGTCGGCAAAATCAAGCTGGTTGGTGACTGCATTGCCTGTATGCGAAGAAACCGCATATGTCGTCGTATCCAACTCTGCCACGTTCTTTACGGCTACAAGCTCCCTGTTGCCTTCCGCATCCATTCTGTGGTCCGTATTTGCAGGGGTCTTTCCCTGCGCAGCAAGTATGTTGTTTGCCGCCTCATGCGTCCCATTGGCTACCGTAAGATAATAGTCGCCTGCATCAACGATATAAGTTTTTGCCCCATTTGCATCATAGCTTTTGAACTGCTCTTTTGAAATGTTGATAACGATTTCCTGGCTGTCGCCTGCCGTTCCCTTTTTACTGAGTTCGTTCGTTTTCGCATAGCCTACAAGCTCAACCGCCGCTTTTTCAACACCGTTATCAACATCATAAGCGGTATACGGTTTCTGCAGATAGACGCAGACTGTTTCTTTTCCGGCATAGTTTTCACTGTTGTTTTTCACCGTTACCGAAACATTATAGCTTTTGCCGTCTGCCGCTTCTTCCACCTTAAAATCGGAATATTCAAACTCTGCATAAGAAATGCCGTATCCGAAAGGATATGCCACATCTTTCGCATAAGTATAGTCGCCAACATTTTCTGCGCCGTTGACATAGTCGGTATAACGTGTTTCATAGTAGCGGTATCCGACATAAATGCCCTCGCTGTAGACGCCGTAATACTTTTGCGAATCGTCCGTAAGCTTTCCGCCATTCTCATATGCAGCCATAAAGTTTTTATTGTTATTGAAACTCTGCTGCATCATAGCAGGAGAAGAAAAGTTGTCTTTGCAGTAGGTATCGGAAAGTTTTCCGGATGGAACGATTTCTCCTGCAAGAACTTTCGCCACCGCATTGATGCCGCTCTTACCAACGTTGCCTATCCAAAGACAGGCGTCAACATCTATTGTTTCTTTATCAAGGAAGTCAAGCTGTATGGTCGCTGACGAGTTTAACATAACGATAATCTTTTTTATCGTACCCTCTTTTTTCAACGAGGTCAACCCTTCAAGAACATCAATTTCTTCCTGGCTTAACGATAAACAGCTGCCGTCAAGTCCGTCGCTGACTTTTGACGAAGCGGTCAAATCAGCTCCCTCGCCGCTGTCGCGGGCAATATTCACGATCGCGGTGCCATATTCACCAAACGTTCCCTGAACGGAAGCATCGTATTCCTCATATGGGACTTCGTTGATAACATAAAGCGTACCCTGCTTATATCTGCCGTAGCCGTCCACATCTATCTTATCTTTGTAAAAATCCCATAAAGCTTCGTTCACGCCAAGGTTTACCCCTTCGAGCGCAGTTTTCAAGTCAGTGTAACCCGAAGTGTCCGCGCTGGACGAACCTGAGGTGGCGTAATTGAACAAAACGGAACCCGTGAAAAAGCAGCTTACCTTTTCGTTTTGAGAAAGAGGCAATGCATTATTGTCATTTTTCAGCAAAACAATTCCTTCGCCCTCTATCTGTTCACAGACAGCAAGATAATCTTTCTGCAGCGCATCGTATTCGTCAGCACCATAGGATGACTTGAAATATTGATACTCTTCATTATCCGAACGGCTTATTTCTGAGCCGGAAATACCAAGCGCAAGATTCAGCGCTGCACTGTTGGCATTTGCTATCTGCAATCCGCCCACCGTAATGACAAAAAGACTTGCAAATCCCACAGAAAGCCCTTCCCACAACCGTCTCCCGGAAGCTTTACGGTTCAGTATCCCTGCCAGAAGTGTAAACACAATCGAAAGCACATACATTACCACAGTCGCAATAAAGCCAACTGTAAAGGTATAACCATCAATAGCGACAAACACATTTGCAATATAAGTTGCCTGAGATAAAATAAATCCCATAAAGGAACCCAGACATAAAAGATATGCCAAATATCTTACCGGCTTAAAATCCGCAATCAGGCTGATGACACTCAGCACAATGCTTGCAGCAATAAGCCCAACGGCTCCCATGTTGAGTTCAGGATTAAAAGAAGTGATGCCGTTCTGATAATAAAGGCAGAGCGCAGCGACGCAAAATATCAGCGCAGGCAGGGTAAGATAATATCCTACCCCTTTGCCCTTTAAAAAATTCTTTCCTGTTTTCATATGTCCACCGTTTTATTCTTTGTTTTCGTACTCGGTCATTGTAAGCTCAGCATCGGTGTAAATTTTTATGCAGTCCACGCAAGGGGAAGCTGCGTCAACCGTACCTGCCTCGCCTGCAGGAGTTTCGCTGTTATTGACAGTAAGCGTGATGATGTTATTACCTTCGTTGAGGTCGATATTGCTGATATATATATCTTTAAATCCACCACGAGGGCCAGGATCTGTCGATACTGCCGTACCGTTTCCAAGAGAAATATCATCATACTTTAAATTTGTTCCGTTCACCGAAATGCGGTAAGTTTTTGTTGTCAGATTGATGTCCGCATATTCGCAGGAAAGCACCAGTCTCAACGTTGCCCCAGTAACAGCTTTGTCAGATGTTATTTCAAACTGCAGGTAAGCTGCTCTGTAAAACAACCCCGTAACATAACTTCCGCCGCTCGCCTGGTCACTGGACTTGATAAGATTTGTGCCGTTAGCCGAGCCTGAGAAATTGTAGCCTAATTTTGCTCCGCCCTCGGTAGCAAGTCCTAATTCAATGTCGTCCGTAAGCCCTGTAAGCTGCGTTTTTTCAGCTTCAAATGTATAAATCTTCTGCCACTTCGCATAAAAATCCTGGTTACCGGAATATTTCTTCATTGCGCTGTAGCTCGTAGTTCCGTCTTCGGCATACCAGCCTGCAAAATGGTAGCCCTCACGTACAGGCGTACCAGGATCTGCAATACGAGAGTCATTGCCGAACGTCTTGGAAACAAACACTTCTTCCGCTGCGCCCTCATAATTCCAATAGAATTTTGCAACTGATGAATCGGATGCCGAAGCCCAGCTTGCATAAAGCGTAGTATCCGAAGAAATGGTTTCCGTTTCAAAATCATAAACAGTTTCCAGCCCTGCGTCTTTGCACCAGCCGCTGAATACAGAATCTGTTTTGGTTGGGTCGGTTTCAGGCTTCGTCACTTTTTTGCCCTCTTCCACCTTTTGTGAAGCGACTTCGCTTCCGCCATTTGTCTCAAACGTTACTGTATAAAATGTTTTATCGGATTCGGTATCCGTATTTTTAGAGCAGGCAGCAAACGCCATTGCAAAAACAACGACGCAGACTGCTACAGAAGCCCTGAACGCTTTCATACGTTTTCTCATCCAAACCTCTCATTCTGCCGTCATGGACGGCTCTCAATCCAAAAGGAGATTTGTGCTGCCGCACAAATCTCCGGCCGGAACATTTTTAATGCTTCAGCCTAGTCTCCTTTAAATTTTCGGGTATATCGAATTGCTTCGGTATACCCGATGATACTCGGTATTACATACCGAAACTATTAGTTTTCTTTGCCTTTCTTAATGAACATGTATGCGCCTGCTGCTGCAACAATTACCGACAAAGCAAGGGATATGCTTCCCAGCACGATTGCTGTGGTAGCGGAGCCGCCAGTTACAACGCTGGTGCCTGATGCGCCTACTGCACCTGGCTCACCTGCTGCACCCTGCGAAGTTTTTCCTGTATCAACACCGTTTACAAACCAGTTGCCGTTTGCGCCGATGTAAGGAACATTTTCCTGCCATTCTGTAACATTGCCGTCACCTGCAACTGCAAAAGCAACTGCATATTCTACTTTTGTTGTTTCAACACTCGAACCGCCCTTGTTTCCTTTGCTGCCGCCGCCGGAAGTCTCTTTTTCTGCTGTCATTTCAAAAACAACATTGTAAGTACCTGCCGATGTAGGAGTACCGGAAATTGTTCCATCGGAATTCAATGTTAAACCTGCCGGAAGCTCACCGTTCTTTACTGAATATTCTACCTTGGAATATTTATCGGAAGTAAATTCAGCCGAAACAATCTTGTTCATAAACGCTTCGCCTACCTTCATCCCGCTTACATCATCGCCGTCGGCATCAAGGCCAAGCGCAGATTCGATTTTAACAGAATATTCCGCTGTCTTAGACAGATAGCCGTCAATTATATAATCTACATTAAACCTGAACTCGCCAGCTTCAGCCGGGGTTCCGCTTACTTCTCCGGTTAATGCATCTACTTCCAGACCCATAGGAAGTCTGCCATTCACAGAAATTGCTGCGGTTGAATCGCTGTCCAAAATATTGTCTATTGCTACACTTGATTCATATTTCACACCTTGTATACCAGATGCAAGGCTGCCGCCCGGAATAGTGAGTTCGGAATAGCCATTGCGCTGACCAACTGTGCCTGCTATATTATAAAGCACACTCTTTGCACACTGGCGGACACAGTACCACTGCGTATAGCTTTCTGTATCGCCAAGCATAACCGCTCCTTTTCCGTTGTTTGCTGCTGCATCCCATTCGCCCGAAAGATACTCAACAAAAGGCGTGGTATAAAGCTCGAATACGTTACCTGCACGAACCATAATATCAGGGCTGGTTCTCATTCTCCAACCGATATAGCCATCTGTTACGAAGCAAGCCTGTGTATCCCACTGGTTCTGATAGAGCTCGGTGTTCATATTGTAGTTGTTTGTGTTGGATATTCCGCCTAATCTGCCGTAACCAACCATTGCACCCTTGCTGTTGCCTTCCTGTAAAGCCATCTGGAAGGATTTTGCTCCGCTTTCACGTATCGTCTGTTCCGTTGCCCATGTGAAGAGGTTTCCACGGTTGGTTTCCTGATCATTCATAAAGCAATGCTTTGTGTAGCAGATAATGCCCTTTGCCTGTACGCCCTGAACTACAGCCGCCGTCATATAACCAGCATGAAGTCCATCCTGAGAATAATATTCATTGTTTCTTCCAGAGAACGGTGAACGATGAATATCCGTACCCGGGCCGTAC
>CAJTZB010000082.1 GCA_910583815.1 uncultured Lachnospiraceae bacterium | reverse complement strand
ATCCTCTGGAAACAGCTCCTCATTCATCTCGGACACATACTGCATCAGGCGAATTGAATTATAGTCAAACACTCCGGTAATCAGTTTTCTGCTGTCGCTTGGCACCGGGTCTCCGGTCACAAGCAGAAGGTTCCGCAATCCGTTCATGTGCGCTCCAAGCAGCAACGAACGCATTGCTATCATATTCTTGTCCCTGCAGCAGACATGTGGTATAACCTGCATATTCGTCTTATCCGCAATATGAAGCGCCGTCAGCACCGAATCCGCACGGCTCCTGCCCATTGGAGAATCTGCAAACGTCAGCACATCTACCAGATAGTCCTGTAAACGTTCTGCATGGGAAAGCAGCTTGCTGCTCTCTGCATCATAAGGCGGATCTAATTCCACAGCAATAACCTTTTCTCCTCGAAGAAGCTTTTCTCGAAACGGATTGAAACTCCCCTGTGGTTCTGCGTCACCCAAAGCCTCTTTTTTCACTTCTGTGTTTTGATAATCCGCAACATATATCCTGTTGTTTTTCTTATCCCCCCATGCCTTAGCAGAATCCGCCCCTGCCTCCTTCCGAATCAGCTCCTTTTTCATTTCTTTTATAAAAGCTGGCGCCGTCCCACAGCAGCCACCAATAATATCTATGCCAAGCTCCGCAAGCTGCACCATATGCTCCGCAAAATAGGACGCCCCATTCAAAAATGCAGCCCTGTCTGAAAATGTTTCCGTATATCCTGCATTCGGAGCCGCAATAATATAGCGCTCTTTTGGAAGAGAACAGCTTTTTAATACTGATTTCAGATGCACCGGCCCAATACCGCAATTAAATCCAATCGCATCCGCATCCTTTAATGATTCTAAAAACAGCAGCCGCTCTGCCCTCTGTCCGGACGTTGTAAATCCATTTTTATTGATACAGAAACTAACCGTTAAAAAAGCCTCGGGCGCACGTTTTCTCAAATAAGAAAGCACCTGCGGCACATATTCTGTATCCGAAAAGGTTTCCAGCCAGAAAATCTCCATTCCTTCTTCAAGGAATACATCACACATCTCGATATATTCGGCAAGCACTTCTTCTGTTCCCTGTTCGCCTCCTCTTGACATCGGGCCAATATCCGCGGCCGCAAAACAGTTCCTTCCGCTTCTTTCCGCTTCTTCTGTGACAGCCTCTTTTGCAATACGGCAGCCCATACGCAGCAATTCCTTGCGCTCTGTCACTGAGAGCATCGGGAAAACCTGAGAGTTTGCCGCAAATGTATTGGTACGAATCAAATCTGCACCTGCCTGCAGATATTGCCTATGTATACCCATGATGCACTCTGGCTCAGATATGCACGCCAATTCCGGCAGTTCCTCCTTATGTCCTGGAAGCTGCCGATAGTAAGTGCCCATTGCGCCATCCATCAAAAGCACTCGTTCTTTTAAAAACTGTGACAGATTCATTCTCGTCCGGTTCCTCTCTATTATCACAAACCAAAATAGTTATAAATTTATCTGCAATAGCGTCGGTGTACTAACATTATAAATATTTTAGCAGTATCCAGAAAGAATGACAAGCAGAAATTGCCGCAAGCGGCAATTGACTTGTCCACAAAACCGTGCTATAGTGAAGAGCAAATGGCCGAGAATTGCAACAGACAGAGGTTATTTACATTTTACGAGCGTGCATCATGCAATCTATGGAGGAAATTCTATGAAATGCAAAAACCTTCTATTAGTATTCCTGTTCTTATCTATTTTTTTATCCGCCTGTTCCTACAAAAGTCAAAACTACAGTTACAATAACCTGACGAGCGAGCAGAGTATTAACGAGTTTTATGAAATTTTGTCATCACATGCTGTTCCTTCCGAAGACATTGAAAGCCTTATCAATTTTATCCGCGTATATAGCAAAGGAAGTTATGCTGAAAAAAATTTGCAGGGGGATTGGAAAAATGCTGCAATAACGGAACGCTTGTATGACTATGTAAAAGCAATAAATTTCTATGGAAATTCACCATTTGAAGATTTGAATTGCAGAGGAGCAGCATTTCTCATTTTCAATTCATTTTTAAATACGCCGGATTTTTCTATGAAAGATATTGCGCCGGAAGAAGCTTCTCCCATTTCAAGCCTCAAAAAAGGCCAATCCTATTATGCCTGCTATGAAGTTTTGTTTGCCACCTTTGACTCTGAACAGTCCGTTGCCGATGCAATAAAAAGCTATTGGAAAAATCAAAATATAGAATTTGAGGGAAGTGATATACACCTCGTTTCACTCTGGGGCAAAAAAAATGATGAAATTACAAATCTGCATTGTGGTGTTCTCTTAGAAAATGAAAGCAACACTTATTTTTTTGAGAAGGTTGATCCGATGATGCCATATCAAATAAGCATCTTTGACTCAACCGAAGACATGAAAGCATACCTTTTGAACCGCACGGAAGAGTTTGAGGATATGACCGTGTTCGTAGATGACGAGCCAATATGAACGAAATGAACATTCCTCACGCCTTAACCTTACAAGGCAAAAATGCTCCGGAACACGGACTTCTCCGTACTCCGAAGCATTTTACATCTATATACCGACGCTGCTCTTATAACATGCCGTTCTTTTTTAACAATTTTCGGATAGGTACTGCAATTGCTGTTGCCAGCACAATTTTCACCGTGTCAAATGCCAGATACGGAACTACACAAATCGCAAGCGCCTGTGCCACAGTATAAGTTTCCGACATCTGATACATAAACCATGCCGTTCCGAACAGATAGCAAAGAACCGTACCAAGCACCATTGCCAAAACAGAATATATCAGTTCAAACGCGTTCTTTGCCATGCCGTTTAAATTCTTTATAGCCTTAAATTCTCTTTCAACAAGAAATCCAACCAAAAATGCACATGGCAGGTAACCAATCAAATAGCCTCCGGTTGGCCCGGCAAGTTTTGCTGCTCCGCCGGTAAAATTAGAAAATACAGGAACTCCAACCATTCCAATCAGCAGATAGATAAGTACGCTCGCTGTTCCCTTTTTAGAGCCAAGGATTGCCGCTGTCAAATAGACTGCAAATGTAGCAAGTGTAATCGGAATCTCACCTATCGGTATAGAAAACGGAGCCAATACGCATAGTACTGCTGCCATCAGTGCAACTTCTGTCATCCAAACTGTTTTCTTCTGTGCCATACTCTCCCCTTCTCCTATTGTTCCTGATAGACTTTTAATAGCTCAAGCAGCAATGCCACCACCTGCTCCATTGCCTGTACCGGCACGTATTCATACTTTCCGTGGCAGTTAAAGCCACCGGTACAAAGGTTCGGGCACGGAAGCCCCATAAACGAAAGCCTTGCGCCGTCTGTTCCTCCACGGATTGGCGTAATAATCGGAGCAATTCCAAGCCGTTCCATTGCCTTGACCGCATGTTCAACCAAAAAGAAATGCGGTTCTACCTTTTCCTTCATATTATAGTAAGAGTCTTTTACAACGCACTCCACTGTGCCGACACCATATTTTTCGTTTAAAAATTCTGCAGTTTTCGCAAAACGCTGCTTCTTTTCCTCAAACTTCGCACGGTCATGGTCACGGATAATATAGAACATCTCCGCTTCCTCCACACTTCCGCTCATATGATCTAAGTGGAAAAAGCCTTCATAGCCCTCAGTATATGCCGGATTCTCAAATACAGGAAGCATGCTCTGAAATTCCATGCCAATTAGCAGCGCATTCACCATGCTGCCCTTTGCCGAACCCGGGTGGATACTGCAGCCATGCAGTCTGACCCTGCCGGAAGCTGCATTGAAATTTTCATATTCAATTTCACCAAGCCCACCGCCATCTACCGTATAAGCAAACTCTGCGCCAAAGCCCTCCACATCAAAATGGTCTACGCCTGCGCCAACCTCTTCATCCGGCGTAAACGCAATCTGAATCGTTCCGTGAGGAATCTGCCTGTCGCCAAGCAGACGCTCTGCCATTGTCATAATTTCGGCAATTCCCGCTTTATCATCGGCACCAAGCAATGTCGTTCCGTCTGTTACGACCAGGTCCTGCCCCTTGGCTTTTAAGAGGCTTGGAAACATTTCAGGATTCATGGAGATTCCTTCTGCCTGATTTAATATAATTTCGCCGCCGTCATAGTTTTTCACAATATGAGGATGTACATTTGCTCCGCTTAAAGCAGGCGAAGTGTCCATGTGCGCAAGGAATCCAAGCACCGGAGCCTTTGTATCTGAGGTGGCAGGAATCGTCGCATATACATAGCCGTACTCATCCATCCTCGCATTTTCTGCCCCAAGCTCTTTTAATTCCTCAAGCAACAGCGTTCCAAGTTCTGTCTGCTTCTTTGTGCTTGGAAAAGAGGACGAATCCTCCTCTGACTGTGTATCTATGGCAACATACTTTAAAAACCGCTCCAAAACCGTCATAATTTATGCAAGCGCCCTCCCTTGGTAACGTTCAAAAATCTGCAGAATCGCATCTATTACACGATAGCAAAGCTCCACAATATAGTTGATGTCATTTTTTATTGTACGGATATGTTCCAAATACTCTTCATGCATCCGCACAATCATTTCAATAATATCCTCTTTTGTGCGGATGACTCCGTTTTTAATACGAGCCTTTGCTGCTTCTTCGCTCTCTACATAAGCTTTCAAAGAACGCATCAAATCTGCTTCATAGCGACAGTGTTCCTTTAAAGTGCCTGCAAATACTGAGTTATGCGGAAACGTAAAATAATCTGCCACATAATGGGTAATGACTCCCAGTTTGCGGCAGTAGGTTCCGGTCATGCCCTTTTCTAAACGCTTTTCTCCTGTTACCTGTCCAATCTGTTTCTTTAATATATCAAAAGTTTCTTCCATTGTATGCTTTTTTGTCAAAAATGAAGGCTGAATATCCGGCTGGATGCTGCCAAAATAAAATGCCTTTTTATGCTGTTCCAAAGAGTCCACATTTAGGTTATTTAACAGATAACCTGCCAATGAAATATGTGATTTCTTTCGCATTATACTTTCCTCCCTTTTTCTCCATTATAAATTGTAAACGTTTTCAAGGAAAATTACAAGAGGAAAAATCGCAATCTCTTTAAAAATATCTTTGCAAAAATAGCGTCTGTCAAATCTGTGCCCTGATTTGCTCCATCCATGTACCATATTCTTCGTATGTAAGTTCTCTCTCAATTTCCACATATGGCTGAAGCGCCTCATGCGGAACAGCAAGGAATTCCGGAGAAAAACCACGGTTTGCCCCATGTTCAAAAAGCACGATAATGCCGCGTCCATTTATCTGCGGTATGGCTTCCGGCGGCATTTCTCCCCAGATTAAGTAACGAAGCATATTTGTTTCAAATTCTTCCTGAAATGCCGTTCCATAGTTGCATTCAGTAAAATGGGCAGTATAAGACTTATCCCAGCAGTCATCCGGATATTCCCCATGTGCAAGGCGGATTAAAGACGGAGCGGCATAAAATTCAGGCATATGATATTGAACGCCGAATTTTTCATAAATCTGCTCTTCCAAAAGAAATATCAAATGAAAACAGTTGCTTAAATCATTTGCAGAAGCAAAAAATCCTGCCTTTTTTTGTGGGAACAGGACAAGGAGCTTGTAATCGCTGCAAGTGTCCAACATCTGCTCCACATAATGTACCGAGCGCAGATAAGGACTGCCCTTTGTTTCTTCTGAAAGATACTGAATCTGCTCCCTCAATCTAAGGTTTGACAGAAATTCTCTTAAAGATGCGTTTCTGGAGAGGAACGCCATTGCTGAGATACAAAGAACATGGAATCCGATATATGCCCTTGCCTGATCCAAATCTTTCTCAAATATCTCTTTGCGCCCATCCGGAAGCTCCTCCTCCCCATTTTCTTCTAAGTGCCGAAAAAGTTCATACACCTTCTGGCAAGACCTTGCAAACAGCGCAATCACGCCCTGTCCTGCAGAAGTGTCATTCTCCCTTTCACAAGCAAAACCAATAAAATTAGAGAGCAGGCTTGCCTTATATAAATCCATTCTCCCAAGCATACTGCTTAATTCTACGGTAAATGCAATCAATGTCCCATTGTTGATTGCTTCTCCAACAGATGTCCCAAATTCCGGAATCTCATTCAGAAGATTTTCGTTCCCTATATCTTCCCATTTTGTCTCTTCACATAAAAACTCCAACAGCTTATTGTCCACCATGTTTTATATCCTCCTTCCTAGTTCCAAAAACTCCAGAGATTTTTAATCTGCTTTTCTATCTGTGTAAACGTCCAATGTTTTCCGCTTCTTTCAATGCAGTTTGGGTCATTGATAAGAAAACCGTCTTCATCATATCCATATACTACAATAAAATGTCCGGCAGTCGTAAAGTCACCCTTTCCCATAGAGCAGATAATCAAATGCCCATCATTCAGTTCCTGCTTCATACTGCTCTCTGTAAAACGCGGCTGCTTCACATTTATCCCATAGTGTTCCGGTGCATCCCACATCAGGGACCAAGCAGTGCCGACCCCATCAATATAATAACCGTTTTCCTCTGCATACTTCGCAATGCAGTCAGGCGTCAGAGACTCATCCCTCGTCAAAGAATAAAGAACCATTGACAGACAGGTAGGGCCACATCCGGTCAATCCAATGACTCCATCCTCGCCATACCACTGATACCCCCATCTGAAATCCCATTGAAGGAACAGCGGAACTTTCTGCTGCTTTTCCTCTTCGGTCAGCTCTCCTGCTGTGCTTCCAACAAAAGACGGATAACATTTTACGAAATACTCCATCTCCGGATTATTTGCCAGTGCTTCTAATAATTTTTCAGGATAAAGGCTGCTGTTTCTGCAAATCTGCTCTATATCTGTACTTTCTGCTGCCAGTTCTTCCAGTCGTTTCAGTACCTCATCCCATTCACGGCGAACCGGCTTTGCTATGCTCCATTGCCGTATTGCATTGCTTCCAAACTCTTTGATGCTCTCCTCCAGCGTAATTGCCCTGCCGGACATACCAGGAACAGTAGCATCCCCTTCATTTTCTGCTTTGTCTATTTGCTTTTTGGCATCTGCCTCTTCTTTCTGCCTCTCTTGATGCTCCCTGCGTTCCTGTGCTGCCTCTTTTTCTTTCAGCATAAAACCCATTCCTACTGCTGTCACCACCAGAAACATCAGAACAAATATCATGCATCGGTACTGTCTTGTCCTTCTTCTGCGCCTGCATCTTTTAGGGGATCTCCCCATCTTACCTTCTTCCATATCGTACATCCTCCATGCTGTTTCTACAATCCAGTATCATTGTATCAAAAGCAGGAGTGCTGCTGTTTCGTTCTTTTCCACGGCGCTCTTATATTTTTCTCCGCATTTTCTTACGATTTTCCTACAATAACGGAAGTGTCACTTCAAATTCTATGGTCTCTTCTTCGCTCTTTGCTATAATTGTCCCATGATGAAGCTCCACGATTTCCTTTGCAATGGCAAGCCCCAGCCCTGCGCCGCCTGTCTTAGAGCTTCTGGCGGTATCAAGACGGTAAAATTGCTCAAATATGCGCTCCAGCTTTTCTTTTGGGATAGTATTTCCGTGATTCTTAAATTTAATGCGCACTTGATGTTCTTCCTGCACTACTAAAATCTGAATCCTGCTATTTTCAAAGCTGTAATTTACCGCATTGCGCAAAAGGTTGTCAAAAACCCTTTGCAGCTTGTCCACATCACATTTCATCATAATGTCCTGCTCTGCCACAAGCTCACATTCCAGCTGTTTTTCTGCAAGCATCGGACGGAACTCATAGGTCAGCTGTTCTAACAGGCGTGTCAGGTTCATCCTGCCATATTCCAGCACAACATCCGAAAAGCCAAACCGTGTAATTTCAAAAAACTCATTGATTAACTCTTCCAGACGCTCTGCCTTATCAAGCGCAATTGACAGATACTTTTCTCGTAATCCTTCTGAAATCTGCAGCTCATCCCGCAGAAGCGTCAGATACCCAATAACAGAAGTAAGCGGGGTTTTTAAATCATGGGCAAGATAAATGACCAGTTCATTTTTCCGCTGCTCGGCAAGTTCTGCTGCCAGTTTCCGCTGCTCCAGCATATGCTTGATGGAATTGATTTTATTCTCTGTTGCAGCTAACTCCGAAGGCAGAGAGACATCCCCGGAATTTTCCTCAAGCAGTGCGTCAATTCCTTTGTTGATTTCATGGAAATACCGTGAAAAACTGTTGAAATAAATCCGCAGAATAATCAGAAACAGAATCGTAATAGCAGCAACGAAAAAAAACACCATATTGTTCCGGAATAAAAGCTGATACCCAAGCAACGCAGCGCTATAATCATGATAAATAAATCTGTTTAACAGGCTGACAATAAAATCCGCAATATGTCCCTTTAAAACATACTGATAAAGTCCCCATATAATGGCCGCAGCAGCTACCAGTATGCCAATCGTCTGCAAAAACAGCTTCGTCTGCAGCTGCCTGTAATCACTGCCGGCCTTTCGTCTCCGTCTATTCAACTGTATACCCCACTCCCCATACGGTTTTTACAATCTTTGGATGCTTGGATGGCTCCCCTAGCTTCTCTCTGAGCCGCCCAATATGAGCCATTACTGTATTGTTACTATTTAAATACTTTTCTCCCCAAACCTGTTCAAACAGCTCTTCCGAAGAAACCACCTTTCCTCTGTGTTCGCACAGATACCAAAGGATAGAGAATTCCAAAGGCGTTAAGGAGATTTCCTTTCCATACAGCATACATTTGCGCATGTCTTTGTTGATTAAAAGCCCTCTGATGTCATATTCCTGAACAGGCTCCAATTCTGTGGAGGCAGACAGCGCATTGTAGCGGACATAGCGGCGAAGCTGGGTCTTTACTCTGGCAACAACCTCCAAAGGGTTGAAGGGCTTTGTGATATAATCGTCCGCCCCTATCGTAAGCCCCATGATTTTGTCCGCATCTCCAACCTTTGCAGTCAGCATAATTACAGGGAAAAAATACTGCTCCCTGAGTTTCCGGCAAATCGAAAAACCATCCATATCGGGAAGCATCACATCAAGCACTGCCAAATCAAATTTCATGGATTCAATCAAACACAATGCTTCTGCTCCGCTGCTGCATTTATATACGGAATATCCATCATTCTCCAAATATAACCCAAGTAAATCTGCAATCTCTTTTTCATCATCCACAATTAAAATCTTCTCGCCCATAAACATCCCCACTCCAAAAACTACGACCGATGGATGCCACGCAGCACCTCATCCATCCACCGATCCACAGTATAAGAATCGCTGTCAAAAAATTTCACAATCACGCCATATGGCTCATCGTTGCATGCAAAAGCATTTGCTTCATCTGTATCGACATGCATTGCCAGCCGGAACTGATTGCTGACACGCACAACAACATCGGCATAGATCAGGTTTCGTTCATAGCTTTTTGTAATAACAAAAACATTCTCATTATCTTTTACGTTATACTGAAATGCCTCTATCGGACGCATATGGATATGGCGCTTTGCGACAATCACGCCTTCTTTCAGCTCAAGTTCGCTATCTCCGGCACGCAAAATGCAGCCCGGCGTGCCGCATATATCGCCCGACTGCCTTATTACGCCCTGAATCCCGAGCTTCCTTGCATCAGTTACAGAAATTTCCACCTGTGTTTTCTCACGGAACGGCCCAAGGATCGAAACTGTTTCAAAACTGCCCTTTGGCCCAACAACTGCAAGCCTCTCTGCCGCCTGATACTGTCCCGGCTGGCTTAGTTCCTTTGCAAATGTCAGTTCACGTCCCTTTCCAAACAGTGTCTCAAAATCTTCCTTGCTGATATGTATATGCCTTGCCGATGTCTCTATTGGGATTTTAGGTGGCATAGTCTTCTCCATTCTGAGAACATTTACGTTCTCTATCGTTCTACATACTCTTTGTCTACCTCAATTACCGCATAATAAGTACTGTCATATTCCTGTACTCTTTTCTTTAACTGTTCTGTGGTTTTCTCATCCGAAAGCTTAAAATCATAAGGAACCACCAGATCAAAAATCACGTTTGTGTGCGTCGGCCCTCTGACAATCCGGAAATCATGGACAGAAAGCTCTTCTGCAATTTCTGATGCAGCCTGAATAACCAACTCTTTCAGCCTCTGCGTCTCTTCATCCTTCATGCAGACCGGATCCATATGGATTACCGCTTCGCAGCCCATCTCTTCCCGCAGCCTGCGTTCAATGTTGTCAATCATGTCATGAAGCACAAGAATATCACCTTCCGCGGACACTTCGGCATGCAGCGAAATCATAGTCCTGCCCGGCCCATAGTTATGGACAATCAGGTCATGGATTCCAATCACTTCCTCATACGACATTACAATCTCTTCAATCTTTTTCACAAAACCCGGCTCCGGCGGCTGGCCAAGCAATGGGCTGATCGTATCTTTTGCAGATGTAATTCCTGCATAGAAAATCATCAATGCAACCAGCACGCCGCACCAGCCATCAATATTGATGTGAAAAGCATGCGATACAAACATGGAAAGAAGTACTGCCCCTGTTGCTGCCATATCGCTGATGCTGTCCTTGGATGCTGCCAGCATTGCCTCACTGTCAATCCGCTTTCCGATGCTGTGGTTATAGCAAAAAATATATAATTTCACAAAAATAGAAGCAATCAGAATAACAGCTACTAAAGG
>CAJTZB010000081.1:3139-10629 GCA_910583815.1 uncultured Lachnospiraceae bacterium | reverse complement strand
TCTGCGAAGAGATTATTCTTTGGAACACTGACGAATACCGCTTTATAGATTTGGATGATGCCTACTCTACCGGAAGCAGCATTATGCCGCAGAAAAAGAATCCGGATATTGCCGAACTGATTCGAGGAAAGACAGGACGTGTCTACGGTGCTCTTACTTCACTTCTAACCACTATGAAGGGGCTTCCTCTTGCCTATAACAAAGACATGCAGGAAGACAAAGAATGTGTGTTTGACGCAATCGACACAGTAAAAGGCTGTCTTGCCCTGTTTACTGGAATGCTCTCTACCATAAAATTCCGCAAGGACATTATGGAAGCGAGCGCAAAAGGCGGCTTTACCAATGCCACAGACGCCGCCGACTATCTGGCTGCTCATGGAGTCCCATTCCGAGACGCCCACGGCATTATCGGGCAGCTTGTGCTTCGCTGCATAGAGCTCGGAACCTCTCTGGACGAGCTTCCGTTAGAAGAATACAAAGCAATCTCTTCTGTATTTGAAAAAGATATTTATGATGCCATTCGTATGGAAACATGTGTAGAACGCCGGAACACAGCAGGAGCGCCAGGAAAAAAGGCGATGCAGGATGCATTGAACTATTACAAAAATTACTTAAACCTTTAAAAAATTTGCCGGAGACAAGCCGGGTATCTGAAAATAACTTTACAGATACGCCCGGCTGTTCCGGCGGACTCTCAAAGAAACGCTTCTTTTGGCGTTTCCTTCATTCTTTATATATCATTTCTATCGTTCTTTGGCAGCTTTATCTTCTGAACCAACCCAATCATCTGGCCGGACAGCACTACCGTAAGCAAAGAATAAGCAATACGGCTTGCAGGAATATAGGTCATTGACAGCAGAATAACTGCTACGTCACACATAAAATAGACCCATTGGATTTTAATATGCGTCAGATGCGAAATGCTCATTGCAAGCGCATCATCCCCGCTTGGCGCACCTCCGATGCGTACACAGATTCCCGCTCCTATGCCAACAAACAGCGCACCGGCAAAGGATGCCAGCAATGGTAAATCTGCCAGTTCCGGCCACAATGGGTCAAACTGTTCACAGATTCTATAACCCAAAGAAAATCCTGCTGCCGAAACCAGCGAATAGATAAGAAAACTTTTTCCAAGAAGCTTCCATCCGACCAAATAGCAAAGTACACTTAAAAGAAATCCTGAAATGGATGGTGAAATATCAAACCACTGCTCCAGCAGCAAAGTAGCGCCAAGTACGCCTCCCTCCGTCACTCCCGAAACAGAGTGTACCTGATACAGGCCAAAAGCCAAAAAAGCGCTGCTGAACACGGCAATCACACAATATTTGATTTTTATACCAGATAGCAATGAAAAACCTCACTTATACCAGCCTTACTATCAGTATACGACAATCTCTCCTATTAGTGAAAACCGTTCTTCTCTTTATACTCTGCAAAACTCTGCGCCTGCTTATCTCTTGCAGAAAGAAGCGGCACTGTCCCCGCAGGAAGCGGCCAGTCAATCTGAAGCTCTGCATCATTATAGCAAATGCCGTCCTCATCCTCCGGATGATAAAAGTCTGTACATTTATAGGCAATTACAGCTGTTTCTGAAAGCACATAATAGCCATGTGCAAAACCTTTCGGGATATAGAACTGACATTTATTTTCCTCTGAAAGAACTGTTCCAAACCACTGCCCAAACGTCTCAGAACCCTCTCGCAAATCTACCGCAACATCATAAATTGCACCTTGAACCGTGCGCATCAGCTTTGCCTGCGGATATTTCTTCTGAAAATGAAGCCCTCTTAATACTCCTTTGGAAGATTTTGCCTCATTATCCTGCACAAAATGCTCTGTAATTCCTGCCTCCATAAATTCCTGTTCCTGATATGTCTCAATAAAATAACCTCTGCCATCTTCGTGAAGGTTCGGGTGAACCAGAACAAGCCCCGGAATACTGCAGCTTTCTGTTTTTATCTGCCCCATGCTTACAGCCCTTCTTTATTCATATTTTCAATTGTCTGGATAATATGCTCATGCGCAAGCTTCTCTGCAAGCTGTCCGTCACGCTGCCGGATAGCCTCTAAAATCGCCCTGTGCTCTTCATTGGACTTCAGCGCCCTTGCTTCTTTTCCAAGCGACTTTTTTCGGATTCTCTCGACATAATGATGGAATGTTGTCAGCTCATGCTCCAGAATTTTGCTGCCGGAAGCACAGTAAATGTTCTCATGAAATTTATTGTCCAGTTCTACTACTTGTTCATAGTGCTGCTTTTTTGCATGAAACTCTGACAGATAGAGAATCTCTTCGAGTTCCTCAATCTGCCCATCTGTAATATTTTCACATGCCCATCTTGCTGCAAGTCCTTCCAAATAAGAACGAATCACATAAATATCATGAATATCCTTCTGGGAAATCCCAGTTACATATGCTCCCTTATTTGGGATAATATTGACTAAGCCTTCCAATTCGAGCTGCCTAAGCGCCTCGCGCACCGGTGTACGGCTGACACCAAGCTCTGCGCCGATTGTCGTCTCTTTTAATTCTTCATTATCATTATATTTTCCAGATAAAATATCCTCTCTGATACGGTGAAATACTCTTCCTCTTAAAGAATATTTATCTGTCACCTCTTTTTGAACCTCTGTTCTCTCTTTCCTTTCCATGTAAAACCATGCCTTTCCATATCGTCACTTGATAAGGGTAGCCTTCCATTTTTATTGCTTTCCTCTGTCTTGATTTGGACATCAAAAAGCCCATTTTATTTTTCATAACTTAAACCGAATTTACAGTGCTGCAATTGTCTCCATAATATAATCTGCAAACTGCGCTCCGGTTGCTCCGGTATCGCGTCCGGTAATTACATACTTTTTCTCTGTGACCGTACAGATATCCAATGCTTGGTACAGCTTATCCGCCTGTTCTGTATAGCCAATATGCGCAAGCAGCATAGCTGCTGCCCGAATGACGCTGCATGGGTCGGCGTATTTTTCTCTGCCTTCCTGAACCATACGAGGCGCAGAACCATGAATTGCCTCAAACATCGCATAACGCTTGCCAATATTAGCGCTTCCTGCCGTACCTACGCCGCCCTGAAATTCTGCTGCCTCATCTGTAATAATATCTCCGTACAAGTTTGGAAGCACCATAACCTGGAATTCTCTTCTGCGGTTTTCATCAATCAGTTTTGCGGTCATAATATCAATATACCAGTCATCCGCCGTAATTTCCGGATAATCCTTTGCAACCTCACGGAATACATCCAAAAACTTACCGTCTGTTGTCTTGATAATATTTGCTTTTGTTACTGCTGTAACCCTTGTCTTTTTATTTGCCTTTGCATATTCAAATGCAGCGCGGATAATACGCTCACAGCCCTGCGTAGTTACTACCGTAAAATCTACACCAAGGTCCTCCGTCACATGAACGCCTTTGCTTCCTACCGCATAGGCCCCCTCCGTATTTTCTCTGTAAAATGTCCAGTCGATGCCCTGCTCCGGAATGCGGACCGGACGAACATTCGCAAATAAGTCAAGCTCTTTACGCATTGCCACATTTGCACTTTCCACATTTGGCCAAGGATCGCCTTTGCGTGGTGTCGTTGTAGGCCCTTTTAAAATAACATCACAGGTTTTCAGCTCTGCAAGCACGTCAGCCGGAATTGCCGCATGCTCTTCCACCCTGCGCTCAATGGTCAGTCCATCTATCACTTTAAACTCTACTTTTCCTGACTTTACTTCATCCGAAAGCAGATATTCCAAAATTCGCTGTGCCTGTGAAGTAATCGCAGGACCAATGCCGTCGCCGCCACACACACCTATGACAATCTTAGGAAGAGCCGCATAATCTGTAAAACCGCCTTGGGCTTTCATTCCTTCCACTCTCTTTAACTGCTCTTCTAAAAGCTTCCCAAATACTTCTTTTGCAGCTGCAATTTTTTCGCTGTAATCCATCTAAAGTCCTCCTAATTAAAGTTCCACAATAACCCTTCCGGCACACAAATAATCTAGCTCAGTATTCCGGCCACAGAAGCGTCCGGAATCCGAGCTGTGTGCCGTCTGGATTATTGCTGATAATAAGTTCCACAGCACTGCTGCCAGTACACTCACCCAGCAATTCTTTAAACCGGAATTTAAAGTTTAAAACTCATAACCTAAGTTGATACCCTTTCCATGAGCTGTAAATCATTCACCAGCTATTGCAATAGCAGAATCGTTTTCGATATGTTTCATTTTATTTGAGAGCGCATATGTAATAATATAAAATGCACCATTCTCATAATATGCATTGACATACCGCACATAGGGTATTTCATTTTCTACGGTTGCCAACGCAATAATCGTATCTTTTCCAAAACGTTCAATCATTATTTTTTCAGCTTCTGGACTTAATTTTCCCATAGGGCTATCTCCTTTGCAAATAGCGTCGGTATACCATTTTGAAAAGGGAGTTTTTCTATTCTGTTACCGGCGGCAGATTCATTCCAAATTCACCTTGATAAAGCTGAATTTGTTCGGACAGTTCCCTGTCTGTAATTACAGTAATACGCCCGCCTTCGTATTCTGCATCCACCCACTCTTTCAGCCTATGTACAAGCGGGTTGTTTTTGTCAATGGCTTCCTCACCTTTTAACTTAAAATATGAATTAATCCAGTGTGCGATTCCGGCAAGCCCAGAAGTATTTGACACCGACACAAGAACCGGGCGGTTCAAAAATTTCTCTGTATCAAAGATATTATAGATTTCCTCATTTTTCAATAGTCCATCTGCATGGATTCCGGCTCTTGTCACATTAAAGTTAGCACCGACAAATGGGGTTCGGGACGGAATCTTATAGCCGATTTCTTTCTTGAAATATTCGGCAAGCTCGGTGATTACCGTAGTGTCCATACCATCCAAAGTGCCCTTTAGCTGTGCATATTCAAATACCATAGCTTCTAACGGAGTATTCCCTGTCCTCTCACCGATTCCAAACAGGGAACAGTTCACTCCTGATGCACCATATAGCCATGCTGTTGAAGAATTTGTGACTGCCTTATAAAAATCATTGTGTCCATGCCACTCGATTAACTCAGAAGGTACGCCTCCATGCGTCATAATACCATAGATAATGCCTGGTACGGAACGTGGAATCACCGCGCCCGGATAGTTGACCCCATAGCCCATTGTATCGCAGGCGCGGATTTTTACCGGAATTCCATATTCTGCGCCAAGCTTCATCAGTTCAAAGCAGAACGGAATCACAAAGCCATAAATATCAGAGCGAGTAATGTCTTCCAGATGGCATCTGGGCGCAATTCCGGTTTCTAAGCATTCTCTGACAATATTCAGATAGTGCTTCATTGCCTGCGCCCTTGTCATCTTCATCTTATAAAAAATATGGTAGTCCGAACAGCTTACCAAGATACCTGTTTCACGTATGCCGATTTCTTTTACAATTTCAAAGTCCTGCTTTGTTGCACGAATCCACGTTGTCACCTCTGGGAATTTGTAGCCCCGTTCCATGCATTTATAGAGAGCTTCCCTGTCCCTCTTACTGTAAACAAAAAATTCACTCTGGCGAATCAGTCCATTTGGGCCACCAAGCTTATGCAGATAGTCAAAAATAGTGACAATCTGCTCCGGCGTATACGGCGCACGCGACTGCTGCCCATCACGGAATGTTGTATCTGTAATCCAAATCTCCTCCGGAAAACAATGGGGCACGATTCGGTCATTGAATGCTACCTTGGGAATTTCATCATAAGGAAACAAGTTGCGGAATACATTTGGCTGCTTTACATCCACAAGCTCGTACATATGCTCTTCCAAAGACAGTAAGTTATTGTGTGGGTTAATATAGACCCTTCTGTTTTGCATAGACACTCTCTCCATTTCCCTTAGACTTACTGTCTTATTGTATACAATTATACTTGTATTGTCAACACCTGCTTCCTTTCTGATGGCATTATTTTATGATTGTCTGTCCGCCCATATATGGCTGCAGTGCTTTTGGAATATTGACCGTTCCATCCGCATTCAGGTTGTTTTCCAAAAATGCAATCAGCATTCTTGGCGGCGCTGCCACCGTATTATTAAGCGTATGGGCAAAATATTTTCCGTCTGCACCATTTACACGGATTTTTAAGCGCCTTGCCTGAGCATCTCCAAGATTTGAGCAGCTTCCTACTTCAAAATATTTCTGCTGCCTTGGGGACCATGCCTCCACATCCACCGACTTCACCTTAAGGTCTGCTAAATCACCGGAACAGCACTCCAACGTACGAACCGGAATATCCAGTGAGCGGAACAAATCTACGGTATTCTGCCAGAGCTTATCAAACCAAATCTTGCTTTCTTCCGGTTTGCAGACTACGATCATCTCCTGCTTTTCAAACTGATGGATACGGTAAATGCCGCGCTCTTCAATTCCATGCGCCCCTTTTTCCTTACGGAAGCAAGGGGAATAGCTTGTCAATGTCTGAGGAAGTGACTCTTCCGGCAAGATTGTATCAATAAACTTACCAATCATCGAATGCTCACTTGTACCAATCAGATACAGATCTTCTCCTTCGATTTTATACATCATCGCATCCATTTCTGCAAAGCTCATGACTCCGGTCACAACATCACTGCGGATCATAAACGGAGGCACACAGTACGTGAAACCTCTGCCAATCATAAAATCTCTGGCATAGGAAATCACGGCGGAATGCAGTCTTGCAATATCTCCCATCAGATAATAGAAACCGTTTCCTGCTACTTTTCTTGCGCTGTCCAGATCAATGCCGTGGAAACGCTCCATAATTTCCGTATGGTACGGAATTTCAAACTCTGGAATCACCGGCTCACCAAAGCGCTCTACTTCTACATTTTCGCTGTCGTCCTTGCCGATTGGAACACTTGGGTCAATGATATTCGGGATAATCATCATGATTTTCTTTATTTTCTCTGAAAGCTCCGTTTCCTTTACTTCCAGCTCTGCAAGGCGTTCTGCAGATGCGTTGACTTTCTGTTTCATTGCCTCTGCCTCTTCCTTCTTCCCCTGTGCCATCAGACCGCCAATTTCCTTAGAAATCTTCTTTCGTTCTGCACGTAAGGAATCTGCCTCCTGCTGCGCCCTTCTGCTTTCTGCATCCAGTGCAATCACTTCATCCACCAGATCAAGCTTGCTCTCCTGAAACTTATTTCTGATGTTTTGTTTTACGATTTCCGGATTCTCTCTTACAAATTTTAAGTCTAACATGGTAACTTCCTCCTTTTCATATTCTGCAGATTGTCTGCATGCACCCGGGTGCCAAAAGCCCCTTCGGAGCAGAGCCGGTATCATATGGATTGCCTGCAAGCAAGCTTGCTGCAATCCATATGGTATCGGCTTCCTGCTTCGCACCTTTTGGCACTCGGTCATCGGTATCTGCATACTGTCGCCAGACCGAAATAAAAACGCGGAGCTTCTGCCCCACAAAAATTATGGGACGGAATTCTCCGCGTTGCCACCCAAATTGCCAAGTAAATCCTCCTGGCCTCTT
>CAJTZB010000081.1:0-3129 GCA_910583815.1 uncultured Lachnospiraceae bacterium | reverse complement strand
AACTTTCATTGCCTCTCATTTGCCGCAGGGTAAAGGCTGCGAACCTTGGGCTTTCACCCACGGCGTGCAGAGGCTATGCTCTGGCTGGAAAGTGGAAAGGCTTTGCTTTGTTACCGGTTTGCACCAGCCACCGGTTCTCTGGGAACATAGGATAAAGCCGAAGTTTTCCTTACCGCCTGTTATTTCTTCTGCTTATTATAGCTCAAGAAGCCACTTTCTGCAAGGGGGAAAATCATCAATGACGTCACTCTTTATCTGCCACTTTTTTTGCCACCACCGCAAACCGCCCATCCTGTACATGGTAGGCACAGGTTGAAAGCGTCAAAAAAGTGTCTCCAAATTCTGCTGTTACACCAGTATCATAAAGAGAGAGTGCCTTGATATTTTCATAGAAATAATCAAATTCTTCCTGTGTCCTGGCTTCATAAAACTGATAATATTTAAATACATCCTCGTTAGTATAGTAAACCTGCGAAAAAAAGACAGCAACGATTTCATAAGTCCGCTCCTCATAAAGCGTATCAAACAGAACTAGCGGGTGTTTTTTAAAAAAACTTTCTTTTTCATACAAAAGCAGATCCCGGAACATCGTTCCGTCTTTCATATTATGCCCATAGATAATAAAATTTGTTCCTGGTGTATCGACATCTGCCCTATTCCGCACATAAAGGCAGCCATGCCGGTCGGATTTTCCAAAAAAGTCACGGCGCAGATAAAACTCATCATCTTCTGAACGCATCACCGGATAGTCTATTTTCGTTCCTTCAATAGAAAGCCAGCCCACAATGTCATTGTTTTTCTCATATAATCCGACATATTTGTTTAACATCACAGGCTCTTTTACTTCTTTCTCAAACTTTTCATACTTGGAAAATACAGGTACAGGAAACAGGCCTATCGCCGTTTCGGAAAGCTTGGCATTTGGTTCCGGCAATCCAGCATGGTTATTTACTGAATACAGATTCCCTGAAGAAGCCTCAGATTCCTTTTCAGATGTTGCAAATGCAGCACCTGTATCCTTTGTTTCTTTCTTTTCTTCCTGTTCTTCTTTTTCCGTGGATTCCTGCTCTCCCAGTTCTTTTAGTTTTTTTAAGCTCTCCTGCTGTCTTTGATTCATGAAAGAGGAATAAGCTGACTCGCTGATCCTAAACAGACAAACTATGATTATGAAAAGCAGCAACAGTTTTATGATGTTGTTTCTTCTGTGTTTTTTCATGGGCTCTTCTCATTTCATTATCTTTTTTAAAGGGATAGCAAAAGAAGCCAAGCTGATGCCGGATGGCAAAGTTTAAAAAGCGCAAAGAATTATTATAGACCTGCAAATGCACACGCCCACGGCGCAGTTCTTTTAAAATAAAAAAAAAGCGCGAGACGGGACTCGAACCCGCGGCCTCGACCTTGGCAAGGTCGCGCTCCACCAACTGAGCCACTCGCGCATCTGTACTGTTTTTCAAGCACGGTGTTATTATACAGGATGCCGCTTAATTTGTCAACAAATTTTTAAATAAAAATTTGTTATGGAAAATACTCACTTCTCAATACTTGCAATCAGCTCTTTTGTATATTTTTTCCACGTGTGTTCCTTTGTTACATAAGAATAGGCTGCATCCGCTATCCGCTGCAGCTTATTTTCATCTGCAAGCAGTGTATGTACTGTTTCAGGAAGCTCAGAAAGTTTAAAAAGCTCATAAAATACTACATTTTTTCCATCCGAAAGCGTCTGCTGCAAATATCTGCTTGTGTCCGTCACAGACACCGCCCCACTGTACATGGAACTGTAAATGCGGTCATGCGACCCTTGCTTAAACCAAGGCATCACATTTAAAGAAAGCTTGGTATCGGCAAGCACATTAAGACACCCGGCTGAAGTCTGGCTTCCATTGCAGGACAGCAGCTCTTTCCCCTTTGTATCAAGCAGCTCCCAGCCTGCACCATATGCATGCACGGCAATTCCGTTCTCCGTCAGCATACGCACTGTCTCTCCGCGAAAGAAAAAACGAATATACAAATCCAAAAACATCAGGTTATGGTCTGCCAGCAGCTGCTCTTCTGCAGACAGCTCTCCCATTTCCCTTTTTGTATGCTCTGCAAATACCTCATGCATTTCCCTCCAAGGATGCTCCATAAGATCTTCCAGCATATCACGGTAAAACGCTTCATACTCTTCTCCAAGCCTTGTGATATACTGCTCAAACTGCCTTGGCGGCGTATAATTTCCGACAAAAGAGAGCGTCTTTGTGCGCTCTGCAATAAGCGGATATGGACTGCCGCCAGCACAGCATGAAGGAGCGGCAACCTGTTCCCCTATTTCTTCTGCTTCCCATACGTTGCTTCCTGCAAGCGGCACGGATTTCCCAAGTGCCACGTCAGGATAATACATCCTCATATAGTCCTCATGCCCTTTATCAATGCATATCTGAAGGTAACGTTCTGGCAGATCCTTTAGTTCTTTATAGTAATACAGGGGATGATCTACGACAATATTGACACAGAGCACCTGATACTTATCCCAGAGAAGTTCTTTTTCCTGAAAAAGAATTCTCTCCCTGCCACATACAGAGCGGTCTTGTTCTGTGTAAAAAATTGCCTCATGCTGTATTCCATGAAAATTAAACGTAATCAGCACGGTGTCTTTCTGCTTTATATATTCTGTCAAACGCGGCAGCTCTGTTGTCTCATCATCTACCTGAAACGTAAATACCTCTTCTCCTGCTGCTCTCAGTTCTTTCGCAATGCATTTAGAAAAGTATTCCAGAGTTTCTACAGTTCCTCCGTCAAATAGCAAAAAACGCATTATGTTACTTCCTCCTTTGTAACTGCTTTTTCTTTCAGCAGTTTTATTGTCTTTTGTGCAAAAAATACCGCAAGCAGAAAACTGACAATATCTGCTGCAGGCTGTGTAAAAAGAATGCCATTTATTCCCACGCTGTAAGCAAACAGAAGCAGCAGCGGAAGGAAAAACAGCCCTTGTCTTGCCATAGAAAGAACCGTGGCAGACATCGCAAATCCCATCGTCTGTGTCAGCATGTTTGTCATAATAATAACTGCTGCCAGCGGAAAGGTAATGCACTGAAGCCGGAGCGCCCTTGCAGCCAGTTCTACAACTGCCATATCTTCTCTTTCAAACAG
>CAJTZB010000080.1 GCA_910583815.1 uncultured Lachnospiraceae bacterium | reverse complement strand
CAGGTTTCTGATAAGTAGCGGACCGCTCTGCTCTGCTGCTTGGCTCATAAACAGCAGCCTGCTCTTCTTCTGCCGCACGCTGGTTCTTCTGCCATACATTGTCCGCAGTTTTATTATTTCTTGCCTTATCTTTAGCACCTGTATTGTTTTGGTAGAGCTGCTGTACATACTGTTCTGTCATCTTTGTTGTAAAGCTCATAAAAAAATCCTCCCTGACATAGTAAGATAGGCCCTTTCTTCCATGAAATGCCTTCACATTATATATCGGCAGGATTTTTTAATACTTTAGTTTATTTTTAATCATACTTCACACCAGAATACCATGTGAAATTAGGAGAATAACGGAAAATCACCTTTGCAATAATGTCTTCCCCTTTTAAGAATGTATTTTTCCATTTTCGTGAATCCGAAGATGGATTACGGTTATCGCCCATCATAAAATAACAGCCTTCTGGCACCTCATAAGGACCGTAAGTTCCTATCATCTCTTCTTTTAAATAGTCCTCCTGTAATGCCTTCCCATTGATGTAAACTGCACCGTCTTTGATTTCGAGCGTTTCCCCCGGAAGGCCAATAATACGTTTTACATATGTTATCTCCGGATTGTCCGGCCACGGAAAAATAACAATATCGCCGCGCTTTGGGTCACTGAAAAGATAAGCCAGCTGAAAACCAAGTACACAATCCCCAGTCATAATTGTGTTTTCCATCGAACCAGTTGGTACTTCTGCCTTGATAATGACTTTTTCATTGATAATCCTTGCTGCCAAAATGGCAACGGCAATTGCAATAACCCAGCCTATAATCTCTTTGACCACGCTTCTTTTATGTTCGTCCATAGTGTTTATCCCCTTTACCCTTCACTGAATATCAGTATAGCCATCTCATTCAGGGAAGTCAAGAGCAAAGAATTCCATAAAGTTGAATTTTTACCGCCACTTGACAAGTGGCGGCATTTCCAAAAAACTATGCAAGAGACACAGAAGCAAGGAATTTTAAGAATGCTTTTTTGCCCTCTTCATTTCTTTTATATACCCCGGCATGCTCCAATACCTGCACGAACACTTTTCCGACTTCTTTTTCGATCACTCCATCTATCATATTATCTGAAAAGCTTCCATATTTCTTTACCAGCATATCCGCCCACGGTCCATGTGCCGCAATGCTTTCTACAGAAGAAACAGAAGTACCAGAAAGCAGGCAGCGTTTTACCTCCTCCAGCTCTGTCTTCAAACGTGCGGGAAGCACCGCCAGCCCCATAACCTCAATCAAACCGATGTTTTCCTTTTTAATATGATGCAGTTCTGCATGCGGATGATATACGCCAAGCGGATGCTCTTTGGTAGTCAGATTGTTCCTTAACACCAAATCCAGTTCAAATTTTCCGTCACGTACTCTGGCAATCGGCGTAATCGTATTATGTGGTTCTCCGTCGGTTTCTGCAAATATGCCGGCACCCTCATCAGTATAACCTCTCCATGCAGTCAAGATATGTTCTGCAAGGTCAATCAAAGGCTCTTTTTTACTATGGCGCAGACGGATGACCGACATCGGCCATGCCACAATTCCTGCTTCTACGTCTTCAAAACCTTTCCAAGAAAACGGAGTTTCTATTTCTGCCCTTGCCATTGCAAATGTGTAATGCCCACCTTGAAAATGGTCATGTGTCAAAATGGAACCTCCTACAATCGGAAGATCTGCATTGGACCCAAGAAAATAATGCGGGAACTGCTCTACAAAATCAAGCAGCTTCACAAAGCAGGCACGGTTGATTTTCATTGGGGTATGTTTCTGGTTCAACACAATACAATGTTCATTGTAATATACATATGGCGAATATTGAAATCCCCAAGGTTCCTGATTCATTGTCAATGGAACAATACGGAGATTCTGTCTTGCCGGATGGTTCGTCCTTCCTGCATATCCTTCGTTCTCCATGCAAAGCTGGCATTTTGGATATCCGCTCTGCTTCATCAGCTTTGCTGCCGCAATTGCCTTTGGATCTTTCTCCGGTTTGGACAGATTAATTGTAATGTCCACCTCTCCATATTCTGAAGAATATTTCCACTTTTTATCACGCTGTACGCGTCCGGTACGGATGTAATTGGAATCCTGTGCAAGCTTATAAAAGTAGTCTGTTGCCAGCCGCGTGTCCACTGCCCTCTTTGCTTCAAATTCCTTTATAACCTCACTCGGCCTCGGTGTAAGCAGCCCCATAATTTTTGTGTCAAACAGATCTCTATAAGTTATTGTATCATCCTCAAGAAGATTGTTCGCTGCCGCATAGTCCAACATCTGCGCAAGCACTTCCTCCAGATGCTCCCTATCACATGGTATGCCCTGTATCTGCTGTTCTGCACACACATCTTCCTCTGCCCCATTTTCTTCTAATGCATCTATTTGAAACAGTTCTAACAGCCGATTGATGGTATATATACGGTCCTCCTCAGAAATCAGACCGGTTCTGACACCATACTCTGCAAGCCAAATTATTTCCTTTTTCATAGCAACCTCCCATTCTGGCGCATATTCCGTTCGTGTGCACTTCTGTTATAGCAGTTCCGCCGGACCGTCTCCGATATCTACAACATAAAAATCAGCAGCATATCCAATCTTATTCTTATAGGTCTCCCCAACTGTCTGAATAAAGCTGTCTACGCAGTCTTCCTTCACAATACTGACCGTGCAGCCGCCAAAACCGGCACCCGTCATGCGAGAACCAACAACACCCGGAACTTCCCATGCAGTCTCTACCAAAGTATCAAGCTCTGCGCCGGTTACCTCATAATCATCACGGAGCGATACGTGGGAATCATTCATCAGCTTGCCAAATGTCTCAATATCATTGGCTTTCAATGCCTCAACTGCCTTTATCGTGCGCTGGTTTTCGTAAACCGCATGCCTTGCCCTGCGGATTTTCACTTCATCGCCAATCACGTCCTTGATCTCTTCAAATTCTGCTTCTGTCAGTGCGCCAAGCGATGATATTTCTTTTTTTGTCTGGAGCAGCGCAAGCGCCTCTTCGCATTCACTTCTTCTTTCATTATATTTGGAATCTCCCAGCCCACGCTTTTTATTGCTGCAGGCAATCACAATTTTAGCATCTTTCAGTACAATCGGGGCATATTCATAGGATAAGTCTGCCGTATCAAGGAAAATTGCATTGTCTTTTTTCCCCATAGCGATTGCAAACTGATCCATAATTCCGCAATTTACACCAATAAACTGGTTCTCTGCACGTTGAGCGAGCTTTGCAATCTCCACAAAATCCATAGAAAAGCCAAACAGTTCCCTTGCCGTAAATGCAGTCAGCACTTCAATGGAGGCAGAAGAAGAAAGCCCAGAGGAGTTCGGTATATTCCCAAAAAATACAAAATCCATTCCTTCATCAATCGGCATTCCTGCGTCCTTTAGGTGTTTCAAAATTCCCATCGGATAATTTGCCCAGTTATTCTCTTTATGATAAACAAGCTCTTCTAAATCAGCAGCAATAATTCCAAGATGCTCAAAATTCACGGAATAGAAACGGCAGGTATTCATTCCGTTCTTTCTTGCGGCAGCATACGTACCAATCGTCAAAGCACACGGAAACACATGCCCACCGTTATAGTCGGTATGCTCTCCAATCAGATTGACACGGCCCGGAGCAAAAAATACCCTGACATCCTCCGTTCCACCATAAATACGTTCAAATTCCTGCAGCAGCTTTTCTTTCATTTCAGTTCCTCCTGTTTCGTTCTATATTTTTTGTTTTAAACCAATTTTTCTGTTTTTATTATAGCAGATAGCACTTCATATGTAAAGAACATTTTCTGTTTTTATACAATAAACCACACCGGTTCCAACCGGTAAAGGCACTGCCGTTTGAAAGGTATTGTTGCAGTTTTTCACGGCTTTTGCTACAATACAAAAATAGCGTCGGTGTACAGGCATTATCCGTACAGACAGACACCATCTTAAGAAAGGAATATCGTTTTATGCACAAGGCCAAACACTTTTCCGGTTTTTCCGGAACAAACTTAAAGATAATTGCACTCATCACAATGCTGATTGACCATATCGGTGCCATCTTATTAGAAACAGGGCTGCTTCCCCAAATCACTTCTTCCGTCCTCGGGGGAGGGTCTGCAAAATATCAGCTAAGCGACTATACCTTCTGGGTCAATATTGACATAGTACTTCGCATGATTGGAAGGCTTGCCTTTCCGATTTTTTGTTTCCTGCTTGTAGAAGGATTTCTGCATACAAAAAGCGCAGCACGCTATGCGCTGCGCCTTGGTCTGTTTGCACTGATTTCAGAAATTCCGTTTGACATCTCCATATACAATCAGTTTTTTGCAAATGATATGCAAAATGTATTTTTTACTCTGTTGCTTGGCCTTCTTGCACTGATGGGAATGCAGTATGCGGCACAACTTTTAGAACAATATGCTCCCAAGCTCCGGTTTTTATCTGTGCTTCCGCTCGCTGTCTGCGCCTTGCTTGCAGAACTGCTGCGCACCGACTATTCTGCATTTGGAGTATTGCTGATTGGTGCATTGTACATTTTCCGCCAAAACAGAATGTACCAGTGCATGATTGGCGTCATCGGAACCATGTGGGAGGTTACGGCACCTCTCGCTTTCCTTCCTGTATATTTTTATAACGGAGAACGCGGAAAGCTGAAGCTCAAATATGTCTTCTATTGGTTTTATCCACTGCACCTTCTTCTGCTCGGGCTGGTACGGAACCTGCTGTTCTGACCGTATGTCCCCGCATCAGATAATGGCAGCGTTGGTGCACAGATGGCAACGCTGCCACTGCTTTAGGGCAAAAACTTTTACCTGCTGATAATACGGTTAAAATTCTTCTTTCCGCGTTTTACGATTTTTCCTTCCCCGGCCAGTTCCTCTGCAGTGAAGGTTTTCTTAATATCCGTCAGCTTTTCTCCATCTACCGTAACGCCGCCCTGCTCTATTGCTCTTCTTCCCTCAGAGCGGGTAGCTGCCAGACCAGATACCACAAGCATTGAAATAATATCAATTGCCCCATCTGTAAAACTGTCGGCACCAAGCTCTGTTGTCGGCATATTCTCAAGGCTTCCGGCTCCTGAAAATAATGCTTTGGATGCTGCAAGTGCCTTTTCAGCTTCTTCTTCACCATGCACCAATTTAGTCAGCTCGTATCCAAGGATTTCTTTTGCCTTATTTAACTCGCTTCCCTCCCATGCTTCCATCGTTTCAATTTCCTCAATCGGAAGGAACGTCAGCATTTTCAGGCATTTTATAACATCACCATCGTCCACGTTTCTCCAGTATTGGAAAAACTCAAATGGTGTTGTCTTGTTCGGGTCAAGCCATACGGCGCCAGACTGTGTCTTTCCCATTTTCTTTCCTTCAGAATTCAGCAGCAGATTGATTGTCATTGCATAGGCATCTTTTCCAAGCTTTCTGCGTATCAGCTCTGTCCCACCAAGCATATTGCTCCACTGGTCATCACCGCCAAACTGCATATTGCATCCATATTTTTCAAATAACGCAAGAAAGTCGTAGCTCTGCATAATCATATAGTTAAATTCAAGGAAACTCAGTCCCCTTTCCATTCTCTGCTTATAGCATTCTGCAGTCAGCATGCGGTTGACTGAAAAATGAGGTCCGATGTCCCTTAGCACCTCAATATAGTTTAAATCCATCAGCCAGTCTGCATTATTGACCATCAGTGCCTTTCCATCAGAAAAATCAATAAAACGGCTCATCTGCTTTTTGAAGCATTCGCAGTTGTGGGCAATCGTTTCCGTTGTCATCATCTGACGCATATCGGTCCTTCCGGATGGATCCCCAATCATTGCGGTGCCGCCGCCAAGCAAGGCAATTGGCTTATTTCCTGCCATCTGAAGACGCTTCATCAGACATAACGCCATAAAATGCCCCACATGGAGGCTGTCTGCGGTTGGGTCAAAGCCAATATAAAAAACGGCTTTTCCTTCGTCAATCAATTCCTTAATCTCTTTCTCATCTGTCACTTGGGCAATCAGTCCTCTTGCCACCAGTTCTTCATACACTGTCATCGCTCTGCTCTCCTTTTCAAATTTTAGTTTTGCGGCCGTCTCTTTCTATCGCAACACAATCCTTGAGGAGCTTTTTTGTCTCATAGGGGATGCATTTCCCCATGAAATAAAAAAAGCCTCATCCTTATCTAAGGACGAGGCATATGCTCGTGTTACCACCTTATTTCGTAAATAGCTCACGCCATTTACCTTTCTAAGTACGGCTTTCGCGATACTCTGACCGGATAACGGTTGTCTGCCGTCGCAGCCTACTCATTGCTTTTCGGTGCGCAACTCAAAGATGTATTCGTAATACCGTTCCCTGCTCCTCTCATCTTCCGGCCGCTTTCTGTCGGGGCGTTTTATTACTACTTCTTCTTATCATCGTTTTTATGAGCAATATTATAAATTTGAATCTAAAGTTTGTCAAGCATGAATTTCAAAGTTTTGGCAAATGCTTCCTCATCTGCAGTATTGCCAGAAATAACATCATGGGCATCTCGCTACTCTACGCCACCCACCTCATAATCATCCCCAATGCTTTTATTCAGATAATAACAAACTACATCTCCCTCCTGATACGGCAGCTCTTCCTTTTCCCATGCTTTGCGGATGTCAGAATTTTCCCAGCCTTCATATGCGATTGCATCTCCAAAACAGTTGACTGCCTCAATCTGAAAGCCAACCGCTATATACCCATCTTTTAGAAAGAACTCTTCCCTCCCTGTCAGCAACGCACAAGAAGAATATGATTTTAAATCAAATTCCTGCCCATTCCATTGCAAATCGCTTAACACTGCATAAATCCTGGTTGGAAGATAAAACATCCCATACCATTCCTGTACTGCAAACTCCAACCGTTCTATTTCAAATGGTAAAAAGATATTTTCACGCTTTGGCAGCATCCGAAAAGAGCCTCCTAACTGCAGCTTAGAAAAGCAGAACATCCCATCACATTCTCCGTATAATTCTTTCTTTTCCAAAAGCGCTGCTGTCCTGCGCAGAAGCTCTTCTGAAATCCCAAGCTTCGCATCCGTATTTTTTACAAAATGGATATTCTCTAAATCCTTCTTGCTTCCTATCTCGATATAATGCTCCATTTTCCCTTCCACTGCCTCTGTATAATACAGCTTTATCGGCTTTCTTATAGTTTTATCCTCTGAAATCCATGTGTAGGTCGGCACAATCCGGATATAGGCATTGTCCAAAGCATCTGTCGCAAAAGAACCATTGGTACGAAGCCGAAACGCCATAGGGCTTCCTTTTTTTAAGATAACAGAAGGGTTCTGTCTTGTTCTTTCTTCCTTTTTGGGCGATCCTATAGGCAAAATCTCCAATCCATAAGCCAAACCTTGCACTTTTACATCAACTTTATCATATGCAATATATGCCTCCTGGCTTTTGTTTGCATTTCTCTCCCATATGTCTTCTTTTTCCGTAAAGATATTATTCTGCTCCATTGCCTGCTTTGGGCAATTTACTGCCACCGTCCTTGCTTCTATTGTAAATATTCCTTCCTTCTGTGATACCGGAATATAAAACTTCTGGCTGCTCTCCCCAATCGTAATCCAGTTTCCTGCCTTTACAAACAAATCACCATCTACGCATAATTGCAGGCTATCTTCTGCTTTTTTATGGGAATTATTTCCTGTATCTAAAAATACGTCAAATGGGAACTTTACCTGATTCAGCAGGACGCCATCCTCTTTTGCCACATTGGCCTTTCCGCTTAGTGCATACCGGAAGTCCTGCATCCCATAACCAAGGCTTTGTTTATGTACTCCAAAGTTGCTGATGGCAAATTCAAAAAAATTAGCTTCTTCTTTCAGCACAAGAACCGGAAGTTCCTCTTCTCCTTGCAGTTCTGTATATTCCGTACGCAAAATCCCCTTGCACAATATAGGTGTGTGGACATGGACAGCATTCACCTTTGCAACTGTTATGCTGTGTTTTGGTTTTACTCCTATATTTTTTTCACTTCCTCGGTAAACTACCCATGCAAAGGTTTGATACTCTTTGTTCTCTGCGGTTTCAGAAAGCGGAATGCCAGAACGGTATGCCTGTTCGTATGCTGTAAAAGGAATCTCTGTCTCCTCAGAAGAGAGCCTGTCCGTTACCGCATCCGCTCCATTTCCATTTGGCAGATAGTCATCTGCCAATATCGTTTCACCCAAAAGCACCAAAAGGTCGCTGCGTGCCTCGCAGGTTCTGCTGTCTCTCCATGCCGCATTTTCACATACAGTCCGAAGATACTCCTCTACTTCTGGCTCTTTTCCAACTATATCTGAAACAATATACTCTTCTTCCAATACAATCTCTAACTTTGGAGTTCCGTCCGTATGATAGCTGTCCCAACGAATATGCTGTTCTTTTCCTCCATACATCTTTACGATATATTCCGGCGGCTGTACTTCTTGTCCGCCTGCCGTTATTGGAATGCGGATTCTTTTTTCTTCCAATGCCCCATTTTCAACCCACAGTTCCTCTGGATAATACAGACCGCTCTCCTTTATCTCCCAGTAGGACCACGCTTTAGGAACCTTCACAGCATAGGTCGCTGTTTTTTGTCTGCTGACAAAAAGCTCTTCCTCTTCTCCTTCGTATTGTGTGCGATATGGAACTGTGACAAAAACCGTGACATCATCTATACCTGAACAACGCTTTAAATGATAGGAAAAAGTCCATGCTCCCATCCTTCCGCGAATACATATCTGTTCTGTTGACGGAATCGCACCTTTGGAAAGAATCTCCAATTCGTCCGCAATATTATAAATACTCCCATCTGCAGAAACATCATAGGCAAGATATGGCTGCATATCTGTCAACGCTCCTGTCGCGGCATCATAATCATCTGCATAAAGAAGTACTGTTCCGTCAGTGCGTCCAAGACTGCCCTTTCTCTCTTCTTCCGGAAGCGGTGTTGGTAATACTTTGTCTTCTTCATCAGGAAAAGTCACTTCATCCTGAATCCAATATGCATACAGTTCTTTGCAGCTGGTTTCTGCCCATGCCTTAATGCATGTTCCGTCTGCATCATAATATTTTGTGCCTGTGCCATAAGTACCTGTAAAATATCCATGAAATGTATATCCTGTTTTTTTCGGAACCTCCAAACTTTCCCCCATCTGATCAAATATCTGCTCTATGCTTGTTTGCAGCTGTTCCGTCGCACCACGGCCATTTAGCACAACCGTATATTGTTCTGGTGTCCAGAGTGCATACAAGATGGTATTCTTTTCTGCAACATAAGATTCCTTCCATATATTTTCTATATCCTCCCCTGTTTTTGAAAGTGTCCAGCCCTCAAAACGATAGCCTCTGCATTCGGCGCTCGGCAGTATCACTGCAAGAGGAAGCTTTTCCCATCTAGGAAAAAGGGCAAATTCTGCGCCATGTACTACAGTCAGGTTATATACAGGCTGTCCCTCTGTATATTGTATTTCAAGATTTGTGTAAGCCGTTCCCTTCTTTGAATACAGGTCATATGCCATAAATGGATAAACTCCCTTTGTATGGAGTTCTGTAAGTACTGTCGCCATGCTTGGCAATGTGCTCTTACTTCCTCTGTTCAAATCATAAGATACCACATTATACTTTGCAAATGGCTGCCCCTTTACAAAATAGTTTTCGTCGTACTTCCAATTTTCAGCCGTAAATGCCGTCTGCTTTCCAAAACTGTCGTTTGCATAATATATCCTATACTCAATCGGAAGCCACTGAGAATAAAGCGTCAATCGTTTTGTAATATTGTCTGCATATTGTCCATCTGCATAATACTGTCCGCTTCCATCTGCCTCCGTATTCCATGTCCTCTTTTTATCAAAGTAATATCCGGTTTTGCAAAACTGGTTCAGGTTCAGATACGCACCCATTTTATCAAAGTCAATCCAAGTGTCCTGCATATTTCCTTCACCACCATTGGCATGATATATAATTGCTTTCTCAGGCACCCAATAAGCATATAGCATCTCAACAGAACCATCATATACCTGCCACTTTTTCACCCCTCTTCCGTCTTTGTCAAAATAGCAGTCCCCCTCGCCATTCGGCTTTGTATAATAACCCATAAACACAAAATGAGATTTCTTTGGAATCTGTAAATCCTGGCTTTTTTGGTCAAATTTCATATCTATAAAAGATTGTTCTTGTAGCTCAGCTCCTTGCCCATCCAGCAAAACCCTGTATTCTTTTGGTGCATAATGTGCGTAGAGCATCTGGTTTCCTGTTGGCTGATAAACGGAAACGCCCTCTCCTGCAGTGTCTACCGGAATTATTATTGAACTTTCTGTTTCCTCTGCCGATAAACTCCATCCACAGAATTCATATCCGTCACAGCTAACAACAGGAAGCGTCACATAAGAAGCCGTCCCACCCCATTCCGGAAACATAACAAGCATGTCTCCTTCTATAGAAGTCAAATTCGCCGCCACAGTTCCAGACGGATACTTTTTGGAAAGATAATGAAATCCATCCTCTTGCTTACGATACAATTTCCATCCCATAAATACAAAACTTGCTTTTGTATGAACATCCGCTAATACCGTCCGCATAGACGGCTCCGTGCTCATACTGCCTTTCCGGTTCATATGGTAGGATACTGTATAAGCTTTTGAAAATGGCTCATCAGGAATCTGAACACTGCTCCCATACGACATGTGATATTCCAAATGATAGCCTGTATGCAGTCCAAATGCTTCATTGGCAAACTTTAAAGAATAGGACACCGGATGCCATT